>CACWPR010000019.1 GCA_902762855.1 Ruminococcus flavefaciens | reverse complement strand
CCGTTGAAATCAATGGACCTGTCTGCGAAGTCTACCTTTATCACTGTGCCGTTGGAATAGGTGGTGGTGATAAGGTCTCCCTCGTTTTCTACCTCATAGCCGGTGATGAAAGCGTCGCTGACGTCCTTGAGTATGGGAGCCATGAGCTCATACTCGGCTGAGGCTGTATCGGTCCAGTTTGCATAGTTTGCATAGTAGAAAATGTCGTACTCCGTATCCTTCAGCTCACTTGTCTCCTCCCAGAGCATATCGTAGCTGAGGTTGCTGCCGGTAGCTGCTGCCATAAGGAGAAGAGTCTCCGAGTCAGCATCGCCGTTGACAGCGGTAGTGGAGTAGGGTATCACTCCGTGCATCACGAGCTGGTAGAATGGTATGTCCTCATCGAACATATCGAACTGGCTGGATGTGAGAGGAACTCCTGTTATGTGGCTCACATATGGCAGAGCGTAGGCATTTGCGCTGTCTGCAAGCATACCGTTGTCCAGTGATGAGCAGAGGTCCGCATAGCTGTCTGTGAGTCTGTTCATTGCGTCGTAGCGTGAGATAGCCTTCTTGCCGTAGTCTCCATAGAGGGAGGTGGTAAGGTTTGCCACCGATACACCATCCAGGCCTGCGCCGGAGTAGCTGTCAGCCAGGTCCCCGAATATCTTTCCGAAGTAGCTGGGCGATATGAGGGACATATTCTTCTTGAAGCCGTCCGGGATGCCATAGGCCCTGTCATAGCTGACTATCCTTGAATAGTTGCCCGAAACTCTTACTGCGGTGCTGGTGAATGAGTAGTAGCCGTTGCCGGAGTAGAAGTCACGGTTATCTGACACGGGATAGAACTCTATGCCGTTATCCTCCATATAGTCCTTCAGCTTGTTGAAGTTCTTTGTTCCGCCGAGGGTCCAGGAGGGGTCAGCGTCGGTATCCACCTTGTTCTTTATGCCGTCTGAGGTCCAGTTGTTGTAGGACACTACCATGTCATCGACTCCGCCGCTCTTCAGCTCAGCAAGAATGTCCTTTGCCTGGCTGTAGTCGGTTATGGAGGTCTTCATGGTTATCGGTATGCCCAGTATTGGCTTCTTTTTCAGCACTCCGCCGTAGAGGTCAACATACATGGGTGCTGTATCAGCCTTTGCCTTGACAGTGACTCCCCCTTCGTCCAGGAGGTATTCACGGTAGCGGGCAGCTATGTCAACATAGTCGGCATCCTCTTTGGCTATGGGGTAGTAGCGGAGCTCGATGTCGTCGGACTTTATATCGCCGCTCTCGAACACTGTGAGCTTCTGGTTGCTGTTTCCGGACATATAGTAGGTGTCCGTGCCTCTGAGAGTGAATGTGAAGTTGCAGAGGTTGTAGTCAGTCTTGGACTGCTTTGAGGACTTAACAGACAGAGTAGCGTTGGAGTCGCCCTTTGCGGCAACTACCAGCATTGCGTTGTCCTCCTTGACTATTCCGTATACAGGCAGGTATATCTGCTCAGTCACAGCTCCCTTTGTGGTGGGGACTACTGTAACATCGGAGCCGTAGACCTTCTGCATATAGGCATTGGCTATCATGGTGCGGTTGTTGTTGAACCTTACCAGGGCACCGCTGCCGTCGGGGATGACGAAGTAGCCGTCCTCCTTGCTGTTTGCCGCTCCGAAGCCTCCGAGGAGGGTCATCTCGGTGGCGATGTTTGCGGAGTTGGTCTCCTCTATGTCCCCTACCTTCAGGCTTGCCTTCAGGTAGTCCTTTTCAAGGGTGTACTCCACAGGGAACTTGAAACCGGACCGCTGATAGTCATATGTGACTCTTACTCCTCCGGCGATATTGGTGACGGTCATCACACAGTCGTCGGTGTTGGAGCGGATAGTATTGTTGTTGTTGCGCTTTTCGGGGATACCGAAATTCATTACCGCTGAGGACCGGAGCTCCTGTACCAGAAGGTCAGTAGCGTAGGTGTCCTGGGTGGCATCTATAGGTGATGACCACCAGATATAGCCGGTCTCCTTGTTTTCAAGGCCGATAATGGCATTGGCGTCGTCTACCAGCATACGGAAGCCGTCGTTCTCGGCAGCGTATCTGTACACTCCGTAGTAGTGGTCCATAGCCTCGGATACCCATGCAAAGCTGTCGCCCTTTTCAGGCCGGTAGACTCTCATACCGTCCTCAGTGGAGTCATAGGTGTAGGTCTCCTCCACCTGCTTGTTGTCGGAGCTCATTATCTCCAGAGTCTTTCCGACGTCTGACAGGAAGGCATTCTTGCTGTCAAGGGTGGATATTATGAACTTTATCTTGGTGAGCTTTCCTGTAGTCTCATCCAGAGTCACAAGGTACCTGCCCTTGTCGCTCTCGTAGGTGAGGACGTCCTTTTTGCTGCCGAGCTCCTTGAGCTCTGCCACAGCCTTTCCGGACTTCTCGTCGATGAGGGCGCCGTCACCCAGCTTCTTCACCAGGTCTATCTCGTCCTCGGCAGCCTCCTTCTCGGCCTCCTGAGCCTCTGTGAGCTCGTCCTTGCGGCCCGGCTTCTTGCCGTCGGAGAAGCCGTGGGCTTTCCATATCTCCTCTTCATAGTCCTCACTGCGGATGTAAACTTCAAGTCCGTCGGAGGTGCCTGCAAGAGCCATGTGCTCCTTTACTGTCTCAGGGTCGAATTCCGGAGACTCCACTGCCTCCTGACGCTTTGAGCCCTTGGTATCCTGTACTTCCTCTTCTCCGGACTCCTCCTCTCCCTCTTCAAGGGCGGCCTCATCCGGTTCGAGAACGTCGTCTGCATAGATGTTTCCGCTGACGCTCAGGCTGGATACGGCGAGAAAGCATATCAAAAATCGTTTTATTCTATTTCCCATTAGTATCACCGCCGTTTCATCAGACTCTCAGCCTGTAGGATATCTCAGTGTAGATAGTGGAAATGAATATCCATATCTGCTGTATCAGTGACATGAACAGTACCAGCAGGAACAGCATTATCAGCATTGCCACTATGGTAAGGATTATTGCGAATACAGTCTTTCCAAAGGAGTACTGGTGCACCGACTTGATAGCCGAGAACAGCAGTACTACCGACCACCCCACTCCGATTATCTGGATAGCCGTCATGAACACCATCTCGTCCCTTATGAGGACATGGGAGAGAAGTACGTTTATGAAGAGCTGTGCGATGTAGGGTATAAGGGCATATGCACTGTAGATGCATATGTTCTTTACTGTGCCCTCGCCGTCAAGGAGAGTACAAACGGACCAGTTTCCGATGACCCATGCGGCGAAGAGCACAACGCTCTTTACGATATAGGGGATGATATTGAAGGTCTTGTCGTAGGCGACTCCGAACTGGAAGCCGTAGAGTCTTCCGTCGAATATCTGTGCAACGAACAGGAGGAACACGATAAGGAATGCTATCTTAACAGAGCCGGACTTCTTCCAGCGCATATCCTCGAAGCCTTCTATAGGATGAGTGACAGCGTGTTTCACCCATTCCCTCTGAGTAAGGTCCATCATAAGGCTCAGCCCTCCTCCTTCTTCTTGCGGTCTGCCTCGTCTCTGGCAAGCTGCTCAGCAAGAGCTGCCGCCTCGGCAAGACGTTTCTTTTTGCGTTTGCGTCCGGTTACGAACAGGACTACTATAAGTGCAGCCACAACTGCGAACATCTTTGCGAAGTTCTTCTTCAGGAACTCCATTCGGTAGCCCTCGAAGGCACGGTTGTAGATAGCGGGAGCATCCGCCAGCTTTGCGTACTTCATGGCTCCCTTGTAGTCGCCCTTTCTCAGCAGGGCAGAGGCAACTCCGATATATGCACGGCGGTAGTTTCCGTCTCTTTTGAGCACCTCATACCACGGCCCCAGTGCCTCCTCGTAGTAGCCTGCGTTGTACTTTGCTGTAGCCTCGTGGACTATCTCTCCGAAGGAGGTCTCTGTGAATACAGTCACCGTGTCCTTACCGGAGTCCACAACGTAAAGGTTGCTGCCCATTGACTCCAGAGCCGCAACGGAGTCGAAGCCTCCGAGCTGCTTGGCCTTTGTACCTACGATGAACAGCAGGTTGCAGTCCTCGTCGTACTGGAATATCCTTCCGGTGGTGTAGTCAAGGCAGTTTATGTTGCCGTCCTCAGCGATGTCTATATCGACTATGGCCGGCTGGAGCACCACATTCGAGGAAGTGTCATACATGGGGGTGTAGTCTCCGAAGGTGAGCTCCAGATTTGCGAAAATGTTGTTTCCGGCGGCATTGAGCTTCTTCACGGTATCTGTAGTCTGTGTTGATGACTGGGTACAGGTAAAGATGAAGTCACCGTCGATGTCGAAGCTGGTTATTCCGGTAGGGACGTTTCTGGCCTTCCGGGCCTTCTTCTCCTCTGAAACGAAGAGGTTCTTTATATAGTTGCCTACTATCTCAGCAGTAGGCTGTACTCTGTTTGCGCCGTAGAATCCGGTGAACTCGCCGTCCGGGGAGAACATTGCGGCACCGGTGGTGATGTTGTTGAGCACCACGTAGACATTGCCTGCCTTATCGGCTACCACCCTCTGCGGGAGGAAGGTTCGCTTCTGGTCATAGACCTCGGAGGCAGGCTTCTTTATCTCGCTGATGACGTTTCCGTCCTTGTCGGAGATGAGCACTCTCGAATTTTCGTTGTCAGCGATATACATATAGTCATTTTCCGCTGATATGTATATTCCCATAGGCTTTTTGAGGGTAGTTTCCGAGCCGTCGGGCATGGTGAACCTGTCATAGACCCTTATCACCTGGTCAAAATCGCTGTTTACTGCTATGATGCGGTTATTTCCGCTGTCAACGATATAGAAGTTCTTTTCGTGGTCGCAGAAAATGTCGCTGGGAGCGTCCATAGGACCGATGCCAAGGTCATAGCCTGATACGCTTTTCTCAGCTATATAGCCTGCCTGTGAGGGTATCGCCTCACCCCAGCGGTCGTAGTTGTAAACGTCGTAGGGCTCACCGGCAGATGCGGCCAGCGGAAGCACCGCTCCGCAGAAAAGGGCTCCGGAGAATATCAGCGGCAACAGCTTAGCTCTTTTTTTCACTTTCTTCATCCTTTCTGCCTCTTAGTCCTTGATGCCGGAATGTGCCATAGTCTCTATGACGTTCTTCTGAGCTATCATGAATACGACGATAGGCGGGATGAGCATGAATACGGCTGCCGCCATAGCCACGCCTGCTCTCGCAAGTCCTGAGGACGCTGCCTGTGTTACTACTGTTGGGAGCGTCTTGTACTGCTCCTGGAAAACGACTGTACCGGTCTGGATGTTCCATGCTGCCTGGAATGCAAAGATTATGAGGGTCATGAGAGCCGGCTTCTGGTTGGGCATAACTATCTGCCAGCAGATGCGGAAGAGTCCTGCACCGTCAACCTTTGCGGCCTCTATCATTGCGTCAGGCACCTGACCTATGGACTGCCTCATGAGGAAGAGTCCCATAGGTGAAGCTATGGAGGGAAGTATCAGAGCCCAGTAGGTGTCTATCATGTGGAGCTTTGCCATTACTATGTACTGCATGATGTAGATTACGTTGCTCTGGTAGAGCAGTGCAACTACGATTATGCTGTTGATTATCCTGCTGCCGGGGAAACGGCATTTTGCCAGTACGAAGGCTGCCATTGAGGCGAACACGCACTGTGCTATGGTTACCGTGGCGGTAACGAAGATGCTGTTGAACACGTATCTTGAAAAAGGTACACGGTTCTGGTGAAGAGTCGCAAACATATCGCTGAAGTTATCCAGCGTAGGCCTTATGGCATAGAGCTTGGGAGGGAAGATGAACAGCTCCTCCACAGGCTTTATGGACATTACTATGGTGAGGTAAATGGGAAGCACCATGAACAGTCCGAGGATAGTAAGGAAGAGGAATATAGCTACAGTTCCGCCTATCTTTCTTCCGGCCTGCTTGTTCGACGCTTTCAGCTTTGCAGTATTCACTTGTGCCATTGAAGCGCCTCCTTAGTCCATGTATTTGCTCAGCAGCCGGCTGATGAGCTTGTTCAGGGCGTACATGACCACGAACAGTATCATACATATGGCTGAGGCATATCCCATTTCATACCTTACCCAGCCGTAGTCGTAGGCATGGGTCATTATCGTATGTGCCTTGTAGTCTGTGCTGGGGAATCCCACCAGGTTCTGTGCAACTGTGCCGGCGGTGAATGAGCTTACTATCTGCATTACCGCTGCGAACATGAGCTGGGGTCCCATGGAAGGGATAACTATATATATGAGCTCCTGCCAGCGGGTGCGGATGCCCTCGATAGCGCCGGCCTCATACATAGAGCGGTCGATGTTCTGGAATCCTGCACGGAGAGCAAGGAATCCGGCTCCCAGTGATATCCAGAGCTGTACTACTATGGTGACTCCCAGAACGTACTTCGCATCGGTGAGCCACTGGATAGGTGAATTTATAAGTCCCAGATTGATGAGGAACGAGTTGATGTAGCCGTTCATATCTCCGCTGAAAATGAGCTGCCATACTGTGTATACGTTAGCCATTGAGGGAGCGTAGAATATGAGGGTGAAAACTGTCTTGAGCTTCGGATGGAGCTCGTTGATGAGCCATGCCAGCAGGAAACAGAGGATGTAGCTGACAGGTCCGGTGAACAGTGCAAATACTATTGTCACCCTTATGGACTTGATGAATATCTTATCCGAGAGGAAAAGGGTGGTATAGTTTGAAAGTCCGATGTACTTGGGAGCCTGTGCCATGTTGAAGTCCGTGAAGCCCATAGGCAGGGACATTACAACAGGCACCACCGTGAATATGATAAAGAATATCATAAAGGGGGCAAGCATAGCATAGCAGGCCTTGTTCTGTTTCATGGAACGCCACATCATCGCACGTTCTTCCTTTTTGGTCTTTTTGCCGATGTCCTCGGCTTTTATCTGTGCCAAATGCATTACCTCCTTTCTTTAATCAGTGCTGAGTCCAAGGTTCTCACGCTTTCTGGTTATCTCGTCGTTGATGTCACGGTTGTACCAGATAAGTGTATCACGGGGATTCTGGAGCTCGTTTACTGTCTCACGGAATGCGTTCATGATATTTCTTGTTACTGCATAGGATGAGGGGATGACAGGTATCTCCACAAGCTCCTCCTGCTGGTCTCTCAGACGGGCTATCTGGTCGTTGGACCATGAGAGCTGTCCCAGAGCTTCAAGGTTTGCTGTGTCGAAGCGTCCCATAGTTCCCAGGAGTCCCTCTATCTGGGTACCGTACTGCACCTGGGTCTCGGTCTCGGTGAACCACTTGATGAACTTCCATGCATTCTCTTTATTGCCCACCTTCTTGAAGATGACAGCACCTGCGCCTGAGGAGTTGGCAGCGTGTGAGACTGTGCCGTCCTCACGGACTGTTCCGGGCACCTGGCAGAAGTTCCAGAGTCCCTTTATCTCAGGTGATGCAACTGAGAGCTGGTTGAAGAATGTGTAGTTGGCAATTACTATGGGGTACTCGCCTGTTCTGAAACGGCTGAATGCGTCGTAGGTCTGAACGAAGCTGTACTTGGTGTAGAAGTCGGTCCACTGCTCGAAGGCCTGGACTGCCTCTATGGAATCGAAGTTTGAACGTGTCTGTGCGTCGTTGTAGTAGTTCACACCCTTCTGGAGGAGGAGCATAGCAAAGGTATGTCCGGCCTCGGTGGCAGGTGAGATATTTGTAGGCGGGAGGATGAGTCCCACGTTCATGTAGTTTCTCTGGATAGCCGGGAGCATATCTATGAGGTCGTCCCAGGTCTCCGGAGGCTGGTCGTAGCCCAGCTCGGTAAGGACGTCCGTCCTGTAGAACATCATCGGCCAGGTCTGACTTATCGGCAGGCCGTAGCAGCCGCCGTTGTAGGAGTACTGTGTCGTAGCGTTCTGCTGGAACCTCTGGGTGACTTCATCGAAGTCGTCGAATTGCTTCAGGTCTACCAACAGGTCACGGCAGGCCAGGTTCACGGGGAATTCTCCTCCCAGGAACAGAGCTACGTCAGGGCCCTTTCCGGCAAGAGTAGCCTCAACGACACCGCCCACAACGAGGTTGACGGATATTGGTATGCCGTACTCCTGCATGAACTGGTTCTCGGCCATTTCCTTTACTACCTGAGCCTGGTCACGGCCCAGTGATACCCAGACGTTTATAGCGTCCTCGCCGGTAACGTCTGAGAGGGTGGTGTAGTCCTCGAAGAAGGAGCCTATGAAGGCATCCCAGCCGAACTTTATGGACTTGCTCAGCTTTTTCTTGCAGCTTGTGAAGTCCTTGTCCTTTGAGGCGAACTCGATGTAGTCCACTTCAAGGGGCTGGTCACGGTAGTCTCTCATCCATGAGGAAATAGATGTGATATTGTCCTTTATCTGTGAGAGGTATGACGGTATCTTCAGAGGCTTGTCAACGCACTTGTCAAGGATGACCGTCATGGTTTCGAGAGCGGCGGCCTCTGAGCCGGCTGAGCCGGAGAGGTCCTCTATCTCGTCCTGTATCTGTTTCAGCTCCTTTGAGAGCCTGTCAAACTCATCCACCAGCTCCGGTATCTTCTCGTGAACGTAGTAGTCGGTGTACTGGTCCGGTGCAGGGCCTGTTATCATGAGCACCTTGCGGTAGTAGGTGTTCAGGTCCGCTACCACGTCCTCCAGCTTCCGGAGGGAGTCGCCTATCTCGCCGGGAACGGCTTCAAGGGTTATGGTGTGGTCTACGGAGGCATCGAGGTATACATATATATAGTCACCATCTGCCTTGGGACTTGCAACGTCCCAGTCATTGTCGTAGTAGAACCTGAGCTGGTCCATTTCCTTGCAGGGGACCTGGCCGTCGATGTAGATGCGGCGGTTGGAGTAAAATCCTCTCATCTGGTTCTGACGGGACTTGATACCTATTTTATACCAGCCGTCATTGCCGATGTCCTCCTTTGGGATGACCCATGTGACGGACTGGAGAGCCTTCTGCCAGTTGCCGCTTCCGAGGGTATTGTAAACTACCTTCCTGGGGTCTGAGGGAGACATCAGGTAGTTGGTATTATCATATGTAGGATAGAGAGTGGAGTCCGACTTGTACACAGCGTTCTCACCCTCTATGCGGAAGAGCCGTGATGGGGTACTGTCCACGGTGACAGGAGTCTTTATTGAAGAACTGTACTGGCTGTAATCCGGGAGCTCCTCAGGGTTTGCAAAGGTAAAGCTCTCGACAGCAACCTGTGCCCGCTCGGAGGAGAAGGTCACCTCGTGCTCGCCCTCTTCAAGATAGAAGAACAGAGGCTGGCTGAAAAGTCCGTCAACATCTCCTGCCCAGCAGGTCTGCCACATCTCCTTCTGTATCTGCGAAGGTCTTACCTGATTTCCACGGGAGTCCTTGTATATCTCCTGCTCGTTGACCCATACTCTGTTCAGAGTGAGTCGGGATGCGGTATCATAGGGCAGTTCGCCGTCTATCTCCATGGAGAGCTCGATAGATGAGCTGTTGGAGATGAGTCCGCAGTAGGTGATATTCAGGCAGTAAAGACCTGACTCCTCAACGTCTATTTCGTATGAGACCTTGCCGCCGCTGCCCTCCCAGATGAGGACGTCGTCCTTGGTGACACCGTCGGCGGTATAGGGACCTGTAACGAACTCGCCGTCACAGGATGAGTAGTCCGTACCCATGACAGTGACGGACTTATCCGGACGCTTATCTCCGGAATGAATATCATAATAGTCGCTGAAAGACAGGAGGTCCGGGTCTATAGGCTCTATAGTATAGTAGTCCTCCTTCATGGCAGCGAGGGTACCGGCTGAGGGGACGTACTCCTCATCGGCATCGTCCTGAGCCGCAAAGGCATTCAGAAAGCCTCCGGGGCCTGCGGTCACCACAAGGGACATGATACCGGCAGTCAGGCTCCTGCATAATTTTTTTACATTCACATATATCCACCTTTCCCGCAAAGCGTGAAATATTTTCAGATACGACAAAAAGACCCTAAACACGGAGAATTCCGAAAAACGGTCTATCCTTACGTCAGGGCATAGAAAATACACCGCATTCTCCGCCCGGTTTTGAGAGGGTACCGCAGCGGAAAAGCAGCAAAGCCAAAGACTCCTGCAAAATCAATTTCCACGAACTCAGGCTGCCTATGCCTACACGTTCATAAATTTGCCTCCGTGACTTTTGCCTTTTAAGTCCGGCGGGCAGTATGCAGTCTTGCCAAACTGCATAAATCCTTCTCACTAAGTATATCAAATTTATTTGATATTGTCAAGGATGTCAGGGCAATATTGATATAAATTTTATTTTTAATTTGAATCCTTTAATTTGTTTGCTTTTCAGATTTATTAAATATATACCAATAATGTTGTGCAAATTTATAGAAAGTCACAAAATCCGAAATTATTTAATTATCAGATTATAATTTTATTGCTATTTTGGGCAATAAAAATCAGATAAAGCTGAACTTTGTCAGAACCTCACAAAATGACGGTCCGGTTTTTGTGCAGGTATACAATGTTGCAAAGTTTCCTTGGCAGACTCTTGACAAGTTCACTTGGCAGTGGTATACTAAGTCCAGCAGAGATGCAAAGTCTGCTTGGCAAAGCAGCCGGCTCATCTGCATGATATAGGAAAGAGGTAATCAATTATGACAAGGGAAGAAATACTTAAAAGAGCTCAGCGTGAATCATCTGAGAGAAAAATGGACGAAATGGAGCACTCTCAGTTCGACCGCTCCTTCTACTGGGCATTCATGGCTGCAATGGGAATGATGTTGGTCATTTCTATGATAAGACTCTACAGAGAAGAGTCCATAAACGATATTGCGGCCACAGTGTTCACTGCCGCCTTCGGTGCATCAGTCTACAGAGCAGCAAAGTGGAAAAAGCTCTCCTACGCTGTGATAGCTCTCATAAATCTCAGCTGTGCAGTTCTCGCAGTTGTACAGTTCATCAGCGGAAAGTAAGGTGGATGCTTTGGATGACAAACTCGTTCTGAGGAACGACCTCAAAAGGATACGGCAGGAGCAGAAAATGTCTCAGGCACAGCTTGCTGAAATGGCAGGAGTGTCGAGAAACACTATCAGCTCCATTGAGACCGGACAGTACCAGCCAACAGCCAAGCTGGCGCTGATACTCTGCATAGCTCTGGGCAAGAAGTTCGAGGAAGTATTCTACTTCTGATGCCAAAGGCTCCGCTTTTCACGGCGGTACCTGCCCTGCCCTTTACGGCAGCAGCGGTACTAAGAATAATGATGCGAACAGCCGCCCGGACATTGACAAATATGCTGTGCTGTGGTATCATGAAAGAACGGCAGCACGCCGAATGATATAAGATTATTAAGGAGGACCCCATGGGAAATGTACTCGAAGTGAAAGGGCTCTCAAAGCAGTACTCAAAGGTACTTGCGGCCGACAAGGTCAGCTTTGAGATCGGTGAAGGCGAAATATTCGCTCTAATCGGACCGAACGGTGCCGGAAAGACCACCACCATACGCATGATATCCACCCTGCTGACACCTACAGCCGGAGATGCCGTCATTGCAGGCCACAGTGTTGTAAAGGAGCCTGAAAAGGTCAGGGAATGTATCACATACCTCCCCGACGAGGCCGGTGCCTACAAGAACATGACAGGTATCAAGTACCTCAGATTCATGGCCGGACTGTTCCACACAGACCTGGACGCCGTCAACAAGAGCGTCGAAAAGGCAAAGCAGATATGCGGCCTTGGCGAGCGTCTCAATGACAAGATAGGCAGCTACAGCCGTGGCATGATAAGAAAGCTCCTGCTGGCAAGAGCCGTTATGACCGGTCCTAAGCTGGCTATACTCGACGAGCCTACCAGCGGCCTTGACGTACTCAACGCTATTGAAATCAGAAAGATGATAAAAAAACTTGCCGCTGAGGAGGGTATGTCCTTCCTGCTCTCATCCCACAATATGCTGGAGATAGAGTTCGTCTCAGACCGTGTGGGCATCATCGCAAAGGGTCACCTTATGGTCACCGGAAAGACCGATGAGCTCAAAGAGAGATATAATGCGGCAAACCTTGAAGAGGTATTTGAAAGGGTGGTGTTAGAGAATGAAGTTCATTAACCTGCTCAAAAAGGAGCTCAGTGAGCTCATAAACCTCCAGATGATACTCAGCCTTGTTATCACCATGGGAATATTCATGGTACTTGGCGGTGTCATGAAGTCCTCTATCAACGAGGCTGTAGAGGCTACCAAGAACGTCACTATCAACATCTGTGACCGTGACAAGACAGACTTCACCAACGACATAATGGAAGCTCTCCTTGCTGTCAACGACGACCCCGACGAGAACACAAAGGTCACACTCAAATCATTCGAGACCACCGGTTCTGACTACGCAAAGATACTTGAGGACAATGACATTACAAATCTCGTCATCATCCCTGAAGGCTTTACTGCTGCTATCGAAAAGAACGAGCGTCCTGAGCTCATCAGCATCGAGCGCATGACCTCCACAGCTACGATGTCCAACATCACCGCCGGAAATAACAGCGCTATCAGCCTGATAAGCAACTGCGTGGCATCCACTATCGCCGCTGATACAGGCATAACAAGTGAGCAGTACGACCTCATGGAGGTCCCTGTTTCCATAAGGAGCAATACCGTTGTTGACGACAAGTCCGCTGAGGTGAGCTCCGAAGCTATCCTGGGCAAGATAACCATTCAGAACATGATACTCCCCATTATCGTTTTCGTACTCATCATGCTCACTTCCCAGATGCTCATGAGCGCTATCGCCAATGAGAAGATAGACAAGACCCTTGAGACCCTCCTCTCCGCACCTGTGTCCAGACTGGCAATTATCGGCTCAAAGATGCTGGCTGCGGCTATCATCGCCCTGATAAATGCGGCTGTGTTCATGGTAGGATTCTCAGTATTCGTATCCGGCTCCACCACTGAGATAACCGAGGCTGCCGGAAATATCGTCAACGGCTCCATTTCCCTTGACGAGGCCCTGTCTCAGCTCGGCATCGCACTCAACGCAGGTGACTACATCCTGGTAGGCCTCCAGCTCTTCTTTACCATTCTCATCTGCCTGTCAATATCCCTCATACTGGGCGCACTGGTAGACGACCCCAAGAGCGTACAGAATATGCTCATGCCTATCATGATGCTGGCTATAGTCCCATACATGATATCAATGCTGGCAGACATAAACGAGCTGCCCGCTCCTGTGAAGATACTGGTATACGCTATCCCCTTCACCCACACCTTCACAGCGATACCCAACCTGATGTTCGGTCACACAGCACTGTTCTTCTTCGGACTCATCTATCAGGTAGTGTTCTTCATCGTATGCATGATATTCGCTCTGAGGATATTCATGACAGACAAGATACTGACTATATCCCTTAACTTCGGTCAGAAGAACAAGTACAAGAAAAAGAAGAAGGGGCTCCTGCTGAGGATGAGGAATAACTCAGAAGAGCTCAAATAACCCGTTCACAGCCATGCACAGCAGTACTCCTGCTGCTGCCGGAAGAATGAACCCAAGGGCAGTCCACCTGAGACTGCCCGTTTCTTTTTTTATGGTCAGGCAGGTAGTCGCACAGGGGAAGTGGAAGAGCGTGAATATCAGCATACACACCGCAGTCCTTGTGTCCCAGCCGTTTGCAAGAAGTATCTCCCGGAGCTGACTTCCGCCGGCCTCCGAAAGAGTTCCCTGAGAAAGGTAGGTCATAAGTATCACCGGCAGGACTATCTCGTTGGCAGGTATCCCCAGTATGAAGCCAAGAAGTATGGCTCCGTCAAGTCCCATGAGCTGCCCCATAGGGTCAAGGAAGTCCGCCGCCTGGGAGAGCAGCGTCTCTCCGCCTGTTCGGACGTTTGCCAGCACCCAGAGAAGAAGTCCGCAGGGAGCTGCGGCTGTGCAGGCTCTCCCAAGGACAAAAACAGTCCTGTCAAAAACAGACCGGACTATGACCTTCCCTACCTGAGGGCGGCGGTAGGGCGGAAGTTCAAGGGTAAAGGAGGAGGGCACTCCCCTGAGCACTGTCACTGAAAGCAGCTTTGAGGCCAGAAGTGAACCTCCGGCTCCGAGAAGGAGGACTCCCAGCAGCATCACCGCCGAGACCGCCGAGGACACCGCCCCTGAGGACACCGTGAGGAACATGGTGATGACTGCGATGATAGTCGGGAAACGTCCGTTGCAGGGCACAAAGCTGTTAGTCAGCACAGCAATGAGCCGCTCCCTTGGGGAGTCGATTATCCTGCATCCCGTAACTCCGCAGGCATTGCAGCCGAAGCCCATAGCCATGGTCACAGCCTGCTTTCCGCAGGCTCCCGAACAGCGGAAGCAGCGGTCCAGATTGAAGGCTATCCTCGGCAGGTATCCAAGGTCCTCCAGCAGTGTGAACAGCGGAAAGAATATGGCCATAGGCGGCAGCATCACCGATACCACCCAGGCCAGTACCCGGTAGACTCCCTGTATCAGCACACCCTCCAGCCACTGTGGTGCACCTGCGGAGAGCATTGCCGTGGACATCCTGCTGCCCAGTCCGAAGAGCAGCTCCCCCAGCAGCTCAGAGGGACGGTTTGCACCGGAAATAGTTATCCACAGTACGGTCCCCAGAAGGAGCAGCATCACCGGAATGCCGTAACGCCGGCTGAGAAGTATGCTGTCAAGTCTGCGGTCCCTGCGGCTCCGGGGACTTTCTGTGTGCCGGACAGTCCTTTCTGCTATCATCCGGCTGCGCTCCACGTCGGCTGCAATGACCTCCTCCCGGACCTTTTCAGGGTCAAAGCCAAGTCCGGCAGCAAGCTCAGTGAGTGAGTCCCATTTCTCATCGGAAATATCAGCTCCTGCCCTGAGGAGGTAGTCCCTGTCCCCCTGCAATGCTCTGAGAGCAAGGTCACGGGGGGAATATCCGCTGCATACCGGCAGCTCCACGGCCACTTCCGCCGCTGCGGATTCAAGCTCCGGAGAAAGCGCCGTCAGAGGCACATCCTCCGGCGGCGGAGCGTCTATAAGCTCGCAGAGCCTTCTGCACATCTCATCAATGCCCCTGCCCTTTCGTGCAGACATCCCTGTCACCGGGACTCCCAGCAGCATCTCCAGTGCTTCAAGGTCCGGGACTATCCCCTTTTCTGCGGCCTCGTCAAGGAGGTTCACACAGACCAGCGTCCGGGGAGCACAGGCGGCGGTCTGTATGGCAAGGCTGAGACAGCGTTCAAGGCAGGTGCCGTCACAGACGACTACGACTGCCTCTGCACCGCCGAAGGAAATTATGTCAGATGCAACTTTCTCCTCAGCAGAGCCTCTGCGAAGGGAGTATGTGCCGGGAACATCGGTCACCACAAATGACTTTCCGCCGTACTCGAAGCGTCCCTCCGCCCCTTCAACTGTCTTGCCTGCCCAGTTGCCGGTATGCTGCTTCATTCCGGTGAGAGCATTGAAAAGTGTGGACTTTCCTACATTCGGGTTGCCTGCAAGGACTATCCTGTGTTCGTTCTTCATCATACCGCCTGCCTTTCATAGAATAATACTCCCACGGACAGACTGAATATGACATCATGCATCGTGAATTAAAAACGAGGGTCTTGACAAATACTGCAATATAGATTAAAATATTTTTATACATCTAAATGATATGGAGGATAGAATGAAAACTGTTTACACTTGTTTCTGCACCGACGTTATCCACGAAGGTCACATAAACATTCTTAATGAGGCTAAAAAGTACGGCAGAGTCGTTGTGGGCATACTCAGCGATGCTGCTATGATACGTTTCAACCGTTTCCCTACGGTAACATTCGAGGAGAGGATAAATATTGTCAGGGACCTGGGCATCGTTGACCAGGTGATAGTCCAGGACGATATCATGTACGACAATATCGTGGCTGAGCTCCGCCCGGACTACATCATCCACGGCGACAACTGGAAGGAAGGCCCCATGAAGGCTATCCGTGACAACGCTGAAAAGCTCCTTTCTGAGTACGGCGGAGAGGTCATCGACGTCCCCTACACTTACAACGAGAACGTAAAGCGCATAGACCAGCGCATCAAGGAAAAGCTGTCCATGCCGGAATACCGCAGAAAGCGTCTGCGCCAGCTCATAGAGCTCTGTCCTATAGTCAAGACACTGGAGGTACACAGCGGACTTACCGGTCTTATCGCTGAAAAGACCATTGTTGACCACGACGGCCAGCTCGACCAGTTCGATGCAATGTGGATAAGCTCACTCTGCGACTCCACTGCAAAGGGCAAGCCTGATATAGAGCTGGTGGATATGACCTCACGCTACCGCACCATCGACGATGTAATGGAGGTCACCACAAAGCCTATAATCTTCGACGGCGATACAGGCGGACTCATAGAGCACTTTGTGTACACCGTCCGCACACTGGAGCGAATGGGAGTATCGGCAATAATCATCGAGGACAAGACCGGACTGAAGAAGAATTCCCTCTTCGGCACTGAGGTCCAGCAGACTCAGGACTCAATAGAGCATTTCTGCGAGAAGATAAAGGCCGGAAAGAAGATACAGCTCACTGACAGCTTCATGATAATCGCCCGTATCGAGAGCCTTATCCTTGAACAGGGCATGGACGACGCTCTGGAGCGTGCATTTGCCTATGTCGAGGCAGGTGCAGACGGCATAATGATACACAGCCGAAAGAAGGACCCGGCAGAGATACTGGAATTCTGCGACAAATTCCGTGAGAAGAACAGCAGGACTCCTATCGTAGTCGTTCCAACATCATTCAACCAGATAACAGAGGGCGAGCTTGCTGAGCACGGGGTAAATATCGTAATATATGCAAATCAGCTCACAAGAAGTGCATTCCCGGCAATGGAACAGACCGCAAGGGATATACTCCGTTATCACAGAGCCAAGGAAGTTGATGACAGGCTCATGCCTATCAAGGAGATAATCACTCTTATCGATGAATTATAAAAAAGCGCCGAAGGCGGCAAATAGTGGGAGTCCAGAGGGATGTTATTCCTCTGGCAGGAAGGTGTACGAGGAGGGGCAGCGCCCCTCCTGAGAAGCAGTCCGGACAGCGAAGCGCCTTCCGGACGGATGCCGCCAATTTGTCAGCCCCGGCTTGACCGGCAAAAACACTCCCCATATCAATATAAAGGAAGTAACTATAATGGAAATCAAAAGAAATATTCTTTTAAATCCCGGCCCCTCAACTACTACTGACACCGTCAAAATGGCTCAGGTAGTACCGGATATATGCCCCCGTGAAAAGGATTTCGGCAGTCTTATGAAGGGTCTCCGTGAGGACCTGGTAAAGATAGTCCACGGCGACCTCAGCAAGTATACCTCGGTCCTCTTCTGCGGCTCAGGCACCATAAATATCGACGTCTGCATCAACTCCCTCGTCCCTGAGGGCGGAAAGGTGCTGGTCATCAACAACGGTGCCTACAGCACAAGAGCTGTGGAGATATGCCAGTACTACGGACTTCCCCACATCGACCTGAAATTCCCCGTTGACCAGCTCCCGGACCTTGCTGTTGTTGAGAAAACTCTCAAGGAAAACCCCGACATCGCTCTGGTACACACTACCCACAATGAGACCGGAACAGGCATACTCAACCCCATCCGTGAGATAGGCGCTCTTGCTCACAAGTACGGAGCTGTTTTCACTGTTGACACCACCTCTACCCTTGCTATGCGTCCTATAGACATCGAGAAGGACAATATCGACTTCTGCATGGCATCCGCTCAGAAGGGTCTCATGGCATTCACAGGTCTCTCCTTCATTATCGGAAATACTGAGATAATAAAGAAGTCCGCCTCCTACCCCAAGCGCTCATATTACTGCAATCTCTTCCTCCAGTATGACTTCTTTGAAAAGACCGGAGAGATGCACTTCACTCCTCCTGTACAGACTATCTACTCTACAATACAGGCTCTCAAGGAGTACTGGGCAGAGGGCGAAGAGGCTAAATGGGCAAGACATACCAGAGTTTTCAACGCTATCAACAAGGGGCTTGACGAACTGGGATTCCGCCAGGTAATAAAGCCTGAGTGGAGAGCAGGTCTTGTATCCTCAGCAATTTATCCGGACGATGAGAACTGGAGCTTTGAAAAGGTCCATGACTACTGCTATGACCGTGGATTTACAATTTATCCCGGAAAAATATCCACCACCAACACCTTCCGCCTCTGCGCTCTCGGTGCTATAGACGAGGCCGACATCGTGGATTTCTTCAAGGTATTCCGTGAGGCACTTGAAGTTACCGGTGTGGCTGTCCCAGTAAAATATAAGGACTGATAATATGGAAAATGCAATAATAATGGCCTCCGGAATGGGCACACGTATGCGCCCTCTCACAGAGACCACCCCCAAGCCGCTTATCAAGGTAATGGGCAGGCCTATGGCCGAGACCGTCATTGAAGGCCTTGAAAAGCGTGGTGTGGACAATATATACATCGTTGTGGGCTACCTGGGAGAGCAGTTCAGCTACCTCACAGAAAAATACCCCAATGTGAAGATAATAAAGAACGACGTCTATGAGACCGTCAACAACATCTCCTCCGTATACTTTGCACGAGAAGTCCTCAGACAGGGCGACTGTTTCATCTGCGAGGCTGACCTATATGCTGCCGATGAAGAACTGTTCTGCGGGGCTCCCGACCATTCCTGCTACTACGGAAAAATGGTGGAAGGGCACTCCGATGACTGGGTATTCGACCTGGACGATGAAGGCTATATAACCCGTGTGGGCAAAGTCGGTGACGACCGCTACAACATGACAGGAGTTGCCTTCTTCAAGGCCGCTGACGCTGCCATTCTCGCTGATGCTATCGAGGAGACATACGGCTCTGAAGGCTATGAGGAACTCTTCTGGGACGATGTTGTTGACCGGAATCTCCATAAGCTCCGCCTGAGAGTCCACCCTGTTGCACATGACAGCATAGTGGAGATAGACACTCCCCAGGAGCTTGAAGAAGTAAATAAATTATTCGGAGGAAAAAATGAAGGCTGAGACTTTAATGGAAATCATCGGTGCAGACTTCTACACAGGAGTCCCCGATTCACAGCTCAAGGCGCTCTGCAACTGCCTGATGAACACATACGGCATCGACAAGAAGCATCATATCATCGCCGCCAACGAGGGCAACTGCACCGCTATTGCCGCCGGCTATCACCTTGCAACAGGCAGGGTACCTGTAGTATATATGCAGAATTCCGGAGAGGGAAATATCATCAACCCCCTGGCCTCACTGCTCAACGATAAGGTCTACGCTATCCCCATGATATTCGTTATCGGCTGGAGGGGCGAGCCCGGCATCCACGACGAGCCCCAGCACATCTATCAGGGCGAAGTCACAGTAAAGCTCATGGAGGATATGGACGTCCGCACCTTCATCATCGGCAAGGATACCACCGACGAGGAAGTCTCCGCCGCTATGGAGAACTTCCGGAAAGTCCTCGCTCAGGGAAAGCAGGCAGCGTTCATCGTCCGCAAGGGCGCTCTTAAATACGATGAGCCTGTCGAGTACAAAAACGATAACACAATGCTCCGTGAGGAGATAATCCAGCATATAGCTGATGCCGCCGGTGTGGACCCCATAGTCTCCACTACCGGAAAGGCCAGCCGTGAGCTCTTCGAGACCCGTACCGCCAGAGAGCAGAGCCACAAGTACGACTTTCTCACAGTTGGCTCCATGGGACACAGCTCCTCTATCGCTCTCGGAGTCGCAATAAACAAGCCTGACAAGAGAGTGTGGTGCATCGACGGCGACGGAGCCGTCCTCATGCACATGGGTGCAATGGCCGTTGTGGGAGCAAATGCTCCGGAGAATCTTATCCACGTTGTCATAAACAACGGCGCTCACGAGACTGTCGGAGGTATGCCCACAGTCGCCGCCGGCATAGACCTGGTCGCTATAGCAAAGGCCTGCGGCTATCCCAATGCGGTCAGTGTGGACAGCTTTGAAGCTCTCGACAGGGAGCTGGAAGCGGCTAAATCAAGGCATCAGCTCTCCCTCATCGAGGTCAAGTGCTCCATAGGCGCAAGAGATGACCTTGGACGTCCTACTACCACTGCACTTGAAAACAAGGTGAACTTCATGAAGTTCCTGGCAGAATGATATAAAAACGGAATTTGAGGAAGTCCATATGAAACGGCTCAAAATATTATTGCTCTGTTTATTTTTGCCTATGGTGATCTGTCTTGGCTGTAACAAAAAAGAAAGAACTGATAACAGCCGTGATGTACCTCTAAGCATTGAGAGTGCGAACTCAGAGCTCAATACAGAACCTATCACGCTCCCAAAAGAAGAATGGACATTGGACACAATTTGTCAAGCAACATACATCAATGGAAAAAATTTGCAGGTCCGCTGCACGATCCATGATCTTGGCGATGGATTTAATGCCTTAATAAAAACAAACAGCGCATGAAGGAGATATCTTCATGCGCTGCTTTATTATTCGTCGTCCTCTTCATCCTTTTTCTTGGACTCCTCGATATTTTCGAGGTAATAGGAATCCATTGTATTGAGGTACAGTTCCGGGTCCTTACAGATATTCATGTACCTGACCTCGAAGTGGCAGTGGTTGCCGGTGGAATTACCGGTAGTTCCCACAGCGCCGATGAGCTGTCCCCTTGTGACCTGCTGGTCAACCGTAGCGTAGACTGTGCTCATATGAGCGTAGACCGTCTGGTAGCCGTCGAGGTGGTCTATCTGGACGAAATATCCGTATCCGCCGGGGTTCCAGCCTGCGGCGATGACTACTCCGTCTGCGGCAGCATAAATATCAGTTCCTTCCGGTGCGGCAATATCGAATCCCTTATGGTTACGGTCACTGCCGAATGGGTCGCTTATCCAGCCGCCGTCAACAGGCCATGCGAACTGTCCCGAACCGGTCAGCACCCTGACTCCGGGGTCCGGTCTTGCAGCATAGGTACCGATTCCCACCTGTTCAAGAACAGGCTCCTTGGTGACCTCTGACTTTATAGTCTTTCTGGAGCGCTCTATGCCGTCAACGTAGGTTATCTCCAGCTCACTGCGGCGCTCGCCCTTCTCGCCCTTTACAAGAATGGCCCTCATGCCCACATTAAGGGATGAAGTCTCTATCTCCACTGTCTCGTAGTCCAGCAGTGAAAGGGTCTCGTAGTCCTTGACGTACTGTATGGGCAGGTAGCTTTCAGTCTCCATGACGTTTATCACCTGTCCGCCCTTTATCTTGCTTCCCAGCTTGGGGTTGAGCTCCTCCAGCTTGTCGAGGGACATATTGTACTTCTGGGCCACAGTTACCTTTGTATCGCCGGACTGAGCCACATATACCGCTTTTTTCTCCGTAGAGGAAGTCAGCATATCTATAGTGGCCTTCTGATCCATTACACTGCTCGCAAGGTATATTCCCTGGGTGTACTCCACCTTGTTCTTATATGAGACTTCACGGACGTTTCCGTCCACATGGTAGTTCATAAGCCGCTCCGAGAGCGCCTCCTCGACCTCATCCTTGTCCTCAACTGCACCGATGAACCTGCCGTCGATGTAGATGCCATAGGCCTCTGTGAGCTCCTCATCTGATGCGGCCAGCATCTCATTTGCAAGCTGGTCTGCACTGAGCAGCCTGTCGTTGTCTGAGATTATCTTCAGTGAGAAATTTGCCGAAAGGTCGAGGGTCTTGTCATCGGAGAGGTAAGAGATCCTCTGCTGTACCTCCCGCTGAGCCTCCTCGAAGTCGGACTCTGCACCTATAATGCCTATCTCCTTGCCGTCAAACTCGACTGCGATGCCGTACTCATAGCTTGAACCCAGCTTTACAACTCCGATGAGGAATGCCACTGAAAGAATTGGCAGCATATAGTTAAAGGCAGTGTAGAGGATGCCGTCCTCACCGAAGAGGAAGGAGCCTGCAAACCTGAGCAGGGAAGTGATATAGGCCCCTCTGCCCTGCTTTTTAGCCTTTCTCGATGCGAGCTGGAGCTCCTTGTTGCGCTTTATACGTGCTCTTATGGACTCCGTAGCCTCTTTGAGCAGCCAGAGCGCTCCATGGAGAATATCAATAAGGAAACTGAGCATTTCCCTGAAAACGAACTTAACTCCGGCAATAGCAGCAAGGAGTACCGCACAGATGACCTTGACGGTACACAGTCCGAATCTTGCGAAAATTCCGGTGACCGCAGAACCCATACGGCTCAGCAGTCCCTTTTCCGAAACGTCCTCCTGACGTTCCTGAGCCATGACAACAGCTCCTTTCTGCTTTCTGTTACATTTTGGTTACAGAATTATATTATAACTCTCCCGTGTGAAAATACAACGAAAATCCGGCCGAAAGAAATGATTTCCGGCAGATTTTGTATATCTGCACAAAAAATACGTCGCATTACTTTCCAAAATGGTAGGAATAATCAAGCATCTCCACGGTGTAATCCTTCAGCTTTTCAAGCAGAGGGAGAACGTCCTTCCTTGCAGACTCCAGGTCGTGCTCCAGATAGTTTCCGCACTCCACCTCTGTACAGCCGGGTATCTCGTCATTGTAGTCAGCAATGAAGCGGTATGCGCTGCGTACCAGCTCTATGGCATCCTCGTGGGACATCCCCCTTGTCAGGAGATAAAACCCTGTACGGCATCCCATAGGGCCAACGTAGACTATGTTCTTCCCGAACTGCGAATTTCTTGCAAATGTGGCGAAAAGATGCTCGATAGTGTGCAGGGAAGGGCTTGAAATGTACACTCCGCCGTTAGGCTTTACCATGCGGACGTCGTAGGTCACTATATCATCGTCGATACGGGATATGTACATACCCACGCCGAATTTTGTGTGGTCTACCTGAAAGCTCGCTATTTTTTCCATGATATTTCCTCCTTAGGGAACAGTTTTATTATGTCCTCAGGCAGAGCAGAGCGGACCCTCACCTGTCCCTCTGAGGGGTCAGTGAACGTGAGCTCGCCGCAGTGCAGAGCCTGCCGTGTTATATCATCCATTCTGCCGCCGTACATATCGTCGCCGGCAAGAGGATGTCCTATGTGTGCAAAGTGGACTCTTATCTGGTGAGTCCTGCCCGTTTCAAGATGTATCTCCGCAAGTGAGTACCTTTCGCTGAGGGCTATCCGCCGGAAATGGGTAACCGCCCTTCTGCCGTCCTCCCGGACGCATCTCAGGATTATGGACTCCTGCTGTCTTGCGATAGGAGCGTCAATGGTGCCCTCCTCCGGGATAGTGCCCTCCACAGCGGCATAGTATACCTTCGTGACGCTGCCCTGGAGCAGCTTTGCGGCAAATGCGTCCTTAGCCACCGCACAGAGCCCGGATGTGTCCTTGTCAAGGCGGTTCACCGGACGGAAGGTCAGTCCGGGGTACATCCCCGCAAAGCAGTTCCCCAGAGTGTCGCCCTGGTGTTTTATGGAGGGATGCACCGGCATACCGGCAGGCTTGTCGAATACTGCCGTACTGCCGCTCTCGAACATCACTGGCACATTCAGCTCCGGGTTCGACTCCAGCATACTGCTGTCCTCCAGCCGCAGGACTATTTCGTCCCCGGCCCGTACCATGTCAACAGTGCGGATGGGAGCGCCGTTACAGGTCAGGCCTCCCTCCTGCCGCTTGAGCCGGGTCAGGAGCCGCCGGGATACCCCATGCTGTTTCATAAGAAAGCTCTGGAGGGTCACCGGTTTTTCCGACTCCGGCCTGAGCCTTATCTCTTTCATTGTACTCTTCCTCTTTCACGGTTATTGATATGCACAGTGCCCACCCGGCCATTATCCTTGTAAGTGCAAAGGGCAGTCCGGCTACAGTCAGAGCCAGCGGCAGCTCAGCAGCGGCCAGCTTTACCAGTACCATTTTCCGGCCCCTTGTGAGCCTCATTGCCGTGAACGCAAGCCTGAGGACGCTCCTTTCCGGGTAAGCTGCCATGAGGTAAGGCAGTGCGGAAAGTCCTATCCGCAGAGCCGCCCACATACCAAGGGAAACTGCCGTCAGCACAAATGCGTGTACTGTCATGAAAAGGTCCCCGGCAGTCCCTCCGGACATGAGCATCCTCCATGCGGCAGTTCCGAAAAAGGCCGCCGGCAGCAGGGCTGCAAATCCAAGCACCCTCTTTATGAGCTCAGCCGTAAGGCTCCGCCGGAAGTTCCGTCTGCTGACAAGGACATCTCCAAGGGGAGTGAGACTTTCCTCAGAGCACAGCTCCGTCAGCCGGACTGCGGCTCCGTAAATGAGGGGAGCTGTCACAGTCATCCTCAGCAGCATGGAAACTGCCGATACCGCCGGCTGAAATGTCCCTGAGCCGCTGAAAAGCTCAGCGGGCCGGAGCCTGCCGAAATAGAGCATAAGGCTGTATACAGCCGCCTCTGCGGACCGGAAGGAGAGCTCCGCCAGCAGAGGGAGCATACATATACTCATAGTGACCGGGAGCCTTCCCCTCAGCATTTTCCTCACGAATGGCAATAGTTCACGTATCTTCACAGGACTGCACCTCCGGGTATATTGTGTGCAGTCAGCGGAAAATTATTCCTCCGGGTCGGCTATTCTCTCGTATGGGCAGTAGCCAAGTATCTCAAAGGCCTGGGAATTAAGCCACATCTGAGCGGTGACGATGACGTCAAAGCCCTGTCCGAAGTCCGCACTGAGCTGCTTGGGGTCGTACTTAGGCAGGCCGAAACAGCTCAGCATATTTGAGATCACGCCGCCGTGAGTCACCACTGCACAGTGGGTCAGGCCGTCGTTCATCATGTCGATTATTATTTCATGGAGGGCCTTGTAGGTACGTGCGGTCATTTCCTCAAGGCTCTCGCCCTGCGGAGGACGTGCGTCCTTGCCGCCCTTCAGCCATGCGTTGTAGTCATCCCTGCCGATGAGTTCATCGACGCTCTTGTTCTCGAAAACTCCCAGGTCAAGCTCACGGAGGTCGTCCACGGTACACATCTCAGTACAGGGGAAGAGTATCTCGGCAGTCTCGGTACATCTTCTCAAAGGTGAGGAGTACACTCTGTGGACAGTTGGGTAGTCGAACTCGTCCATTTTAGCGGCCAGCTCTGCGGCGCCTTTTCCGGAGAGAGGGAGGTCGGTCTTTCCGATGTAAATACCCTTTTCGTTGGCCTCGGTGAGACCGTGGCGGATGATGCTTATGCGGTAGCCTTTCATAGACCCGCTCCTTTCACGTTTTGTATATTTGCCGGCACATTATACATTTTGCACAAATATAGATGCATTTTTTTTACCTCCTCATAAATCTGACAAAAAAGGAGTGAAAAATTCGTCATTCTTCCATATCCCGGCATATTTACAAATTATACATTTTGTATTATAATATTATTAGATTATTTCGGTGCCCCATGATAAGCCGTTTCCAGGCAAGGGAGCTATTTGATAACAGGAGGAACTTAACCATGAATTCGGATTTTGCAAGAATAATCACTCTTCAGAGAAAAGAAAGACATATCAGCCAGAAACAGGCTGCAACAGACCTCGGTATCTCCCAGGCCCTCCTGTCACACTATGAGAAGGGCATCCGTGAATGCGGTCTCAACTTTCTCGTTAAAATAGCAGATTATTACAACGTCTCCTGTGATTACCTCCTCGGAAGGACTCCTGAACCAGAGGGAAAGACCATCACTATCGAGGATATCCCTGACGACGACGGCAACAACAGCATGAAAATGCCTTCACCTGAGATAATCAACTTCAACAGAAGGATAATCAACAATTCCATAAGCCTTCTCTTCAACCTTGCACAGAAGGCCAACAGCATAACCCTCATCAAGGAGGTATCATCCTACCTGATGCTCTCAGTGTACAAGCTGTTCCGTATCGTGTACAACGCAAATCCCCACAATGACCAGAAACTCTTCCGCATCCCCAAAGTAATTGCCAACGACAGCGCAAACGCTATCGTATCCATGAGTGAGGCAAACATCAAGGCGGCCTCCAGCGGTATCGCCCTTGACGGCAACGACTGCGTAGATAATTTTGATACACTGTACGTCACCACAGCTACCCTCCAGAAGGACTATGCCCAGTACTCATCATCCCTGCTGAACCTTATAAAGCGAAGCGAGGAGAGCATAGCACGTACCAGAGACAGATACAGGAGCGACGGAAAGTAACGTACATTCTATTATAACATATTTCCGGACTTTTGAAAAGAGTTTTTTTTGCTTTCGTCAGCCTGAGACCTCTTGACAAATCCGGAAAACTGTGATATTATTGATTTACAGCTAAAAACCGTTGAAGAAGGGTAAGTAGCTGCCGGCAGCACATTTCAGAGAGTCTGCGTTTGGTGCGAGCAGATATGTGACCGACAGTGAATGGACTTCCGAGGGCGAGCCGAAGATGCTTTTCTGCATTGCGTAAGCGAGCCGCAGTGGTACTGCGTTAACAAAGACCATTGTATGAAAGTACAAGCAGAGAGGACGCTCAGGCGTCAAGCGGGGTGGCACCGCAGAAGACGGTATATCGCTTCTGTCCCGGCATTATTTATGCCGGAACAGGAGCTTTTTCATTTTCCGGCAGGACGTTCTATAATGACACTTTTAAAAGGAGATATACTTATGTCAACTGAAAAGATCCCTTACAAAATCTATCTTGAAGAAACCGAAATGCCCAAGGAGTGGTACAATGTCCGTGCAGACATGAAGAAAAAGCCAGCGCCCCTGCTCAACCCTGCTACAGGCAAGCCCTGTACAAAGGAGGAGCTCCGCCACGTTTTCTGTGACGAGCTCGTTGACCAGGAGCTCAACGAGACTGATCCCTATATCCCGATCCCCCAGGAGATACAGGACTTCTACAAGATGTTCCGTCCCTCTCCTCTGGTAAGAGCTTACTGTCTCGAAAAGAAACTGGGAACTCCCGCAAAGATATACTACAAGTTCGAGGGCAACAACACCAGCGGAAGCCACAAACTCAACTCCGCTATCGCTCAGGCCTACTACGCTAAAAAGCAGGGTCTCAAGGGCGTTACCACAGAGACTGGCGCCGGCCAGTGGGGCACTGCCCTCTCAATGGCCTGCTCATACTTCGACCTGGACTGTAACGTCTACATGGTAAAGGTATCCTATGAGCAGAAGCCCTTCCGCCGTGAGGTAATGCGTACCTACGGTGCCAGCGTTACTCCCTCACCTTCAAACACCACTGAGGTAGGCAGAAAGATACTGGCAGAATTCCCCGACACCAACGGAAGCCTCGGATGCGCTATCTCCGAAGCTGTAGAGGCTGCAACTACCCGTGAAGGCTACCGCTACGTTCTCGGAAGCGTTCTCTCACAGGTACTCCTCCACCAGACAGTCATCGGTCTCGAGTCCAAGATCGCTATGGACAAGTACGGCATCAAGCCCGACATCATCATCGGCTGTGCAGGCGGCGGCTCCAACCTCGGCGGACTCATCGCTCCCTTCATGGGCGAAAAGCTCAGAGGTGAAGCTGACTACCAGATAATCGCAGTTGAGCCTGCATCCTGCCCAAGCCTTACACGAGGCAAGTACGCTTATGACTTCTGCGACACAGGCAAGGTTTGCCCCCTCCAGAAGATGTACACCCTCGGCAGCGGATTCATGCCCTCTCCTAATCACGCAGGCGGCCTGAGATACCACGGCATGAGCGCAATACTTTCCGAGCTCTACGACCAGGGTCTCATGGAGGCTCGCTCCGTTGAACAGACTGCTGTATTTGAGGCTGCTGAGCAGTTCGCAAGAGTTGAGGGAATACTCCCCGCTCCTGAGAGCAGCCACGCTATCCGTGTCGCTATCGATGAGGCCCTCAAGTGCAAGGAGACAGGTGAGGAAAAGACTATCCTCTTCGGTCTCACAGGTACAGGCTACTTCGATATGTACGCTTACGGCGCTTTCAACGACGGCAAGATGTCAGACTACATCCCCACCGACGAGGAGATCGCAAAGTCTCTGGCTAACCTGCCTCAGATAGGCTGATAAAACAGATACAACATATGTAAAAAGGCACCCGGCGGGTGCCTTTTTTTATTTTTCCTGCGACTGGCAGAGCTGTTCAAGGAAGAGCTCCAGCTTGCCTTTGTTCTTGTCCGTCAGCCTGGAATAGCCGTTCAGCAGACAGGCCTCCTCATCAGTGAGAGAGGCGCCATTGGCGCCGGAGATGCGGTTGGTCCTCCCGGCAATGTAGTCAAGGCTGACTCCGTAAAAATCAGCGAGAGTCACGGCAAAATCAAGCGGGACTGTATGCTTGCCCTGTTCATAGTTAGTGTACGTTGTTTTGTGCATGAAGAGCTTTTTGCAGAGCTGCTCCTGAGTAAGGTCCTTGTCCTCCCGCAGGTCCCTGATACGTTGGTAATGTTGCATAATTCTCCGTCTCCTATATAAGTGATTTCAACAAATTATAGCACAAAAGATGTTTTGCACTTGACAAATTACAACAATTGTTGTATTATGTTTATATTGAACAACAAACGTTGTATTTATACATCAAACATATGCTAAGGAGAAATTGATATGTGGATGTTATACGCTATTTTTATTTTTGCTCTTGTTCTCATCGTGAGCTTTCACACCGCTGAGCATCAGGAAAGCAACATCAAGAAGAGCCTGATGAAGGCCGCTGCATTTTTGCTGACCGCCGGAGTCTTTGGTGCACTTTATCTTACTGTATATCTGTTTTCAAATTATGTAGAATGGAATATTCATAACGCTGGAATTGCCGTAATATCTCTTCCGATTGCAGGAGCTGTTTATTACGCTCTTGCTGCCTTTCTGTTAAAATTATCACTGCCAGGAAAGTCAAGCACGCTGAATGAAGACAGACGTCCTGCTCTCATATGCTGGACAATAGCTGCTGTAAGCTCTATCCTGCTCCCTGCATTTACCGTAAAAGTCAACATGAACAAGACCGGCAGTTCAGGGGATACAGAATATATAACCCACAGCAAGTTTATCGGGGTTTTCAAGCTGATAAAGCTTGCAGGAGATTTTGAAGATAAGACCGCCGTTTTCTATAGTGTGTTCATAATTTTGACATTTATCGTTATACCGCTGCTTTGCCTTGCTGTCAATTTTATAGTACCCTCACGCATGTACATATGGGCAAATATCTGTGGAATGACCGCTCACTGCACAGCACTTGCTCTGGCATCATACCTTATATCAGATGATTCGATATTCGGAGAGTACATAATATTAAAAACAAC
This sequence comes from Ruminococcus flavefaciens, assembly GCA_902762855.1. Taxonomy (GTDB): domain Bacteria; phylum Bacillota; class Clostridia; order Oscillospirales; family Ruminococcaceae; genus Ruminococcus; species Ruminococcus flavefaciens_V. The sequence continues at coordinate 13,476 of CACWPR010000019.1, read as the reverse complement.
GTTAAGCGGTTCATTAGAAGAACAGATAGTTGATTCAGCAAAGGACGGATTCGTTGCAGCCGACAGTATGCTCAAATCCGGGCTCTCGGCATACATCCCACTGGTCGCCCTCATTTTCCTCTGTGGTTATCTTGCTGTTACGACCTTTTATTATACTTATACCCAGCGTGAAAAGCACACTGATATTTCAGAACATCACGCAACAACGAACTGAGCCGCAGCCGTCTCAATGGAGGCGGCTGTTTTATGCCTGTAAATAGTACACTGATATAAAAAAGTCATTGGCAGTTAATTAAAGGAAGGATTAAGTTTAAAATTATCTATACAAAATTGCTAAAAGGTGAGCATAAAATTTTACGCTTCATTTTGTAGCATACTGCACAAATTCTATTGACAAAATTCAGCGAACGTGTTAAAATATTGGTGTGTTAAAGAGGGATTTACTGCACTGGGTCCCTTAAATTATAAAAAACATGAAAAAGTTTCAAACGGGAGGGTATAACAATGTTTGACAACGCTAAAAATGCAAAGCGCATCATCAGCATCTCCGCTGCCGCACTTTGTATGCTCACATCATTCAGGATAGCTCCGTACAGCGAAATAAGCACTGACGCTGCCGGTGACGTCCTCACAGCCTTCGAGATAACCGAGGACATGAAAATAGGCTGGAACCTCGGAAATACTCTCGATGCCACTGCATCCGTATGGGACAACGAGACAAAGACATCTGTAGTTCTCGACACAGCAGGTCTGGAGACCGAAACTGCATGGGGACAGCCAAAGGCTACTCAGGAGCTCTTCGATGCTATCAAGGCTAAGGGCTTCAATACAGTCCGCATACCTACAACATGGTTCCAGCACCTCGACGCTGACAACAACATCGACCCTGCATGGATGGCAAGAGTCCACGAGGTAGTCGACTACGCTTACAAGAACGATATGTACGTTATCCTCAACCTCCACCACGAGAACTGGGTAAACCGTGAAGACATTGGTACAGCCTATGATGAGATGAAGCCCAAGCTCCTCAAGATATGGTCACAGATAAACGAGGAGTTCAAGGACTACGACCAGCACCTCATCTTTGAGTGCATGAACGAGCCCAGAGCTATCGGCACAAAGCACGAGTGGTGGGGACCGGAGCAGAACGAGGTAGACTGTATCAACAACCTCAATGCTGACTTCGTGAATCTCATCAGAAGCTCTGATTCACCATACGCTGACACAAGACTCCTGATGATACCCGGCTACTGTGCGTCCAGCGATGTTTCAATAATCTCAAGGATAGCCGTTCCTGATGACGACTACGTTGCTATCTCTATCCACGCATATTCACCCTATGGCTTCACAATGGACAAGTCCGTTGCTGACCACAGCACTTTCTCCGAGAAGTACCAGGATGAGCTCAAAACGATCCTTGATGGCATCCGCACAACATTCATCGAGAAGGACATCCCTGTAGTCATCGGTGAGTTCGGAGCATCCAACTTCGACAACACCGAGGCACGTATGCAGTGGGCTGACCAGTATATCTCCACTACAAAGGGAATGGGTGTTCCCTGTGTACTCTGGGACAATGACGCAAGACAAAACAACGACGCCTCTGAGAGGCACGACTATATCAACAGGAAAACTCTTGAATGGTACGATGACTCCGTTCAGGTAGTTGACAAAATGATGGAAGTCATCGCTGATGACTCCATTGCATGGGGCGGCAAAAAGCAGGGTGAGCAGTACGACCATGAGGACATCTCAACAGGTACTCAGCTCATCAGCGAGTCCTATGACCTTGACGCATCCGTTACAAACGGCAACTGCACACCCGGTCTCAACGCAACATGGGCTCAGCTCGACGGCAACGACATTGCTATCCAGTTCACAGGCGACGCTCCCGTTATCGCAGTAACAAACGGCGAATGGAAGAACTGGACAGAGGTAAAGCCCTATGACATCGACGATGAGAAAGGCATTGCATACTACTCTTCAAAGTCAATAGCAAACGCATGGAGCGGTGAGACCTCTGAGATAGAGCACCTCTTCGCAAGAACAAACAGCACTACCACAGTTACAGCTATTGCTATAATCGGTGAGACTGCCGGTACTATCGAGGACCCGCCAGTGGACAACACAAAGAAGTACCCCATCGAGCTCGCTGACGTTACACGCAACGGCAAGATGATGATAACCTTCGAGGGAGAGGCCGGAACATACATCAACGGCGGTCTCGGATTCATGGGTGCTGAGGACTGGACCAACATCGAGTGGGAAGGCACTATAGGCGCCGACGGCAAGCTGGTAGTGACCCTCAACACATCTGATATATACGCAGGCGCACAGTCCGGCGAGATACAGATATGGTACAATGCTGACAAGGCTGATATGACCGACTGGAAGGTATACGGTCTCGGAGATGCAGACCCTGTATGGGGCGACGCTGACCGCAACGGTACTGTTGCAATGAACGACGTTGTACTGGTAATGCAGTCTATCGCAAACAACGATAAGTACGGCCTTTCCGGAACAGACGAGAACCACATCACTGAGGAAGGTATTGAGCTCGCAAACGTTATTGACTATGACCAGACAGGTCTCACAGTTCAGGATGCACTCCAGATACAGAAGTTCCTCCTTGAAATAGTACCTGACCTCACACCTATAGCCGCTCCTGTAGTTGGCTGATAACAGCAAAAATAGTCCCCGCTCCTGCGGGGACTTTTCTTATGCGTCAAATAAGTAAATGCCGCATTCTCAAATCAAAGCAGCACTATAGGCAATACCGCACAAAGATTGTGCTGAAGATGCGCCGTGAGATTTCTCAGGGAGAAGCTGAAGATATATCCCAACGAGCCTGAGCTGCTTTCAAACCTTGCATTCGCTTTGCGAAACTACTATTTTTATCAGGGCAAGGCAGATACAGATGAGCTGAAAAAGGAAAAGTCAAATGAAATAACAGCTCTGTGTGAAAGGGCACTGAAATACTATAAGCCTACCGATGACAACAGCTTTCCGAAGCAGCAGCTTATTATTCATTACATCTTTGACCTGCACGATAAAGAGAAAGCAAGTGTGTATAATATCATTACAAAACCGGAAAATGGTTTTTGTGAGCTGTTTGCCGGCAGCGAACGCTTTGAAAGGCTTGTGGAAAGACTGAAAGAGAAGATAAGTAAATAACCGCTTACGGCATACCTGCCATGTGTGGGTATGCCGCATTATTATTGCCAAGCTCCAACATATCTGCTATAATTATTTCAGAAAAAATTTTTCGGCTCCCCCTAACCAACTGTGAACTTCTGCATTATACAGACAGGAGCTTCTAAGAGATCACGAAAGAGGTGAACGATTTGACCGCTGAAGAATACCGTGAGCAGATAAAAATGATGTCAAAGTCCATGTTCCGCTACTGCATTTCACGCACAGGCTCGTACCACGATGCCGAGGAGCGAACGAAAGAGCCTTCTATGCCTTTGTGTGGCGCACGGCTGACAATATCCTCAAAAGCTGGTACCGCAGCCGCCGGGAAACTGCCGAGCTTGATGATACAATATCAGACGGCAGTTGGGAGGAACTTGAAGAGCAGGCGCAGAAAAACGAGCAGCTAACACTTATAACCAGAGAGTTATCGCTGCTGAATTCCAACTACCGCAAAGCTATGGTGGCTTATTACGTTGACGGAATGTCGGTGAGAGATATATCGAAGCGCTTTGGCATCACCCAGAGCATGGTCAAATATCTCCTCTTTCAGTCACGTAAGAAAATCAAGGAGGGTACTGTTATGGAAAGAAATTTTGGAAAGTTAAGCTATGACCCCGTTGAGCTGTCACTGGCATTCTGGGGAACTAACAATAATTATAACGGCAAATTCGACGACAAGCTGGGACAGAATATTTTGATGTGCTGCTACTATGACAAGCAGACTGAGGAACAGATAGCCTTGCAGCTGGGTGTGCCGACGGCATATCTTGAAGACGAGCTTAGAAAGCTGATCGAATTCGGCCTGCTGAATGTGAAAAACGGTTTTTATCAGACCAATGTTCCGATCATCACAAATGAGATCTTTGACGAGATAGAAAAGGCAAACAAGACAGCCGTTGCAGATATCTCAAAGCAGATAGCACAAACAATTGATGAAATGCTTGAAGATGTTCGCTCCCTCGGTTTCTATGGCAGTGATGCGCCGGGTAATACGCTCAAATGGATGCTTGTGTCGCTTATACTGCACCTTGCATATATGGACATGGCACATGGCGAGATGCCCCTTGATTTCCCGACGGATGTGTTCGGCGAGAAATGCTTCCGCTTTTTTGTGGAAAAAAACACAACTGCCCCTTACAGCGTGGGTACTTCTGCAAGGTGGAGCAGCGGCAGCATGATACTTTTCTGGGACGTTCTCATAAACGGCAGCAGACTGCACCCGAGGGTAACGGACACAAGGGCAGATATGCTCTGCACACTGCTTTCCCGTCAGCCGCAGACCGACAATGAAAAACTGGTCTGCTCCGAGCTTCTGGAGCTGGGGCTTGCTGTAAAGACCGATGAGGGCATAAAGCCAAATTTCCCCTGCCTTACCAAGGAGCAAGGAGATGAGATAAACAGCATGATCGTGTATATTGGCGATGACATATGCAAGAGCCTTATCTCACGCACCGACAGCATTAAAAAAATACTCCTTGACCATGTACCGCAGCACCTTGCGGAGTATGTGAGCAAAATGCCGATGCTGCTTTATTACCATGAGATCGAGCAGATAATGCAGACCCTCTGTGAAAGCAGCTGGCTGCTGCCAATGAAGGGCGGTATGTCCGGAACAACGGTGATGTATCTGAATGAGTGATAGCCTGCGGCATACCTGCCTTGTGTGGGTATGCCGCTTTCTTATCAGAATATAAAAAACGCCCCGATGCTGTAAAACGGGTACCCATATAGAAGTAATACCCCGAAGCGTTTCAATACACTTCGAGGCATTGTGTTTATTTATGTTGCTAAGATAAATCAGAATTTGCAGCGTGACGCTGCACCCTTTCACGCTGCCGCTTGCAAGCTCGCTCACTCTGTCTGTAAGGCTTACTCTGCTTTCGCTTACGGCAATGCTAATGAAAATCAGAATTTATTCAACTAAATATTTTCTTTATACTGTTTATTTTAGTCATAGCATAAGAAAACAATACTAAAATTATAGCTGCGGCTATGTTTCCCCATATATTACCATTGACGATATAGACGCCGGATAACGAGTTTATAATACAATGGAACAATACACACAACCACACACTGCCAGTATTCTTTCTTATATTTGCCAAAGCGAAGCTCAGTCCAAGAACATTAAGTCCGAATGCCAGATAATCCTGACCATATTGAGCTACTCCTTTTATAAAAAACAAAGGCATATGCCAAAGCCACCAAATAACGCTGACTATTATAGTTGATAAGGTAAAGCTGCACTTTTTCTCTAATTCCGGTTGAAGTATATACCGCCAGCCTGCTTCTTCCAGTCCGCCGCCAAATAGCATCATAGGAATCATAACTATGACAGCATAGAGCGGTGCGCCGCTTTCGTAGCCTGAAATCAGACATTGCGGCAAAAAGAACAGTATTACTAAAACTAAGACCAATAAATAAGAAAAAATATTATGTTTAAAATCAAAAATATTTTTTAACCATTCTTTAAGACCTGAAACTTCTTTGTTTTTCTTTAATGCTATAAAAGAAGCGATAGTAGGAGACCACCCGCCTGACAGATATGGTATATATAACAGATAGTTGTTATCTAATGAAACATCATTTAGGCTGCATATCACACAGGCTCCCCAACAAAACAACATTATTGCAAAAGTATATAACAAATAATCTTTAATCAGTTTGCTCATTTTTAACCTCCATAAATCCCGATTTTTGAAGCCTTTGTTACCGGTTGGCCACACTCTTATCAAGCTAAATATGCTTATGCTCTTTTTTTGGCTTGCTTTACACGGTACATCATCTGGTCACTTTCGTGGATAAAGGCATCGATGTCTTTTATTATGCCGTCTGCGTGGGCTGTTCCGATGCTTATGGATACCCCGAGATTCATAGGTGCAAATGATGCTTCGAGTTCCTTTATGATTTCATTGGTACGCTTTTTGATTTCGTACTCGTTAAAATCCTCATCTGCCACAACTGCAAATTCATCACCGCCAAGACGTGCAATTAAAGACTCCGGGAAATATTTTTTAATAATTTCAGAGGTTTCTTTTAATACACTGTCGCCCTTAGCGTGACCAAAGGTGTCGTTGACACGTTTGAAATTGTCCATATCCATAAAAAGAACGGTCATAGGTAAATCCTGATTATTGTATATATAATCAAAGAAATAACGTCTGTTGTAAAGTCCGGTAAGCGAATCTGTGTTGGCAAATTTTAATATTACTTCCTCGTATTCACGTTCACTTGTTACGTTTCTGTAGAAACAATAATAACCGGTTACGTTGCCGAAGTAATCAAGTATTTCCTTTTCCGTAACTGTAAATATCTGGTCTTTTCCGTTCAGATTTATAATCAGTTCTTCCTTATATAAATGAGATTCTTCCTCGTAATGTCTGAGCTTGGAAACCTTAGATATGGATTTTTTCCATTCATTATAGTTAAATGTACCAAGTTGCTCGGAAGAATTCATGAAAACCTCTTTGTATCTGCTGTTTGACTGGATATAATTCCAATCCTTATCACATATAACAACTGCAAGAGGTATGTTATCAATAAGCATTTCAAGCTCTATGTTGGTGTTGTTGAAGTCTGTTATATCGTGACCGATACCGACAGTTCCCATAACCTCACCGTCACGACCGTAAAGCGGGGATTTATAGGTTATAAAATGCCTCATACCCGCATCGGTTTTAACAAGCTCATCTGCAGTGATAAGTGTTTCCTTTTCCATAACCTCACGCTCGGATTCAAGACAGCGGTATTCTGATTTTCCACCATCCTCAGGAGGTACATCCCATATATAATTATGACCCTTTCCGTGAACCATATCACGGGTTTTATGGACGGTGTCCTCAAACTTATCGTTTATAAGCCAGTGAAGTCCGGCTGCGTCCTTAAACCATACCAGATCCTGTAAACTGTTCATCAGGGAATAAAGCCAGGTTTTATAAAGCCAGGCATTGTATTTTGTAATGATCGTGGTAACTGCACGGTTTAGTTTAAATAATATAAATTCATCAATCATCCTGCCCGGCCATAAATCAACTATATTTTGAGGAAAGAAATCCACAACGGTATTTATTTCATCCGGAGTGCCGGCATATATTATATTTATGTGGGACGGTCCTTTTGAAAAATAAGGCTTCAATGCATTTACGTCATCAGATATAAGCAAATAGTCCTGACCGTAAATATCCCTAAATTCATCTACAGCTTCTATATTTAATTGAACATTTTCAACAGGCTTCATCTTCCACAAAAGTTCAGCAAGATTTTTGTTTTGATGAAGAACCCTGATTCGCAAAATAATGCTGTCCATTGTTAAAAAATCCTCCATATTTTTTACAAATAACTATTTTACCACAACTAAAAAAATATGGCTATATTTTTTGAATTTTATATCTGTTGGCATAAAAAATTTGTATCGTGATGATTGTGTGTATGATAGTGGAGAATTAAGGGGCGTGAGCCTGTCACGTAATTGATACGAATATATCAGACTCTATAAAAAATGTGCAAAGCATGGCGTTAAGTAACACGTGCCATGCGTGCACATTTTTTATAGAGTCGAGGTATACGGCTCACGTCCGTATTACATTTTACTATAAAGGTTATTGTGGTTTAAGGTTTATTGCTTTATAATATAAATGTAATGTTTTAAAGTGTGAAAGGGGTTACTTTATGGCAAATGATATTTTTAATGGTGCAAAAAAACTGGGTTTTGGATTGATGCGTCTTCCGCTTAACAACCCTGATGATCCGGCTGATATTGATATTGAACAGACAAAAAAAATGGTAGACCTTTTTATGGAAAGAGGCTTTACATATTTTGATACGGCATGGATGTATCACGCATTTAACAGTGAAAATGCGGCGCGAGAAGCTCTTGTAAGCCGTTATCCGCGAGACAGCTTTACTCTTGCAACCAAGCTTCATTCGGAATTTATAAGCTCGGAGGAAGACAGGGATAATGTATTTAATGAGCAGCTTAAAAAGACCGGTGTGGAGTTCTTTGATTATTATCTTATTCATGATGTGAATCTGCATAGTATAGAAACATATAACAGACTCCACGTTTTTGACTGGCTTATAGAAAAAAAGAATGCAGGTCTTGCAAAGCATATAGGCTTTTCATTTCATGATTCGCCGGAGCTTCTTGAGCAGGTATTAACAGAACATCCGGAGATGGAGTTTGTGCAGATACAGCTTAATTATCTTGATTATGACAGTCCTGCCATAAGGTCAAGAGAATGCTATGAGGTTGCAGCTAAGTTTGGAAAGCCGGTTATTATCATGGAACCGATTAAGGGCGGTACGCTCATAAATATGTCGGATGAAATCACAGATATGTATAAGAATTATAATCCTGATGTGAGTGTCGCTTCCTGGGCTATACGTTTTGCTGCCTCACATGACAATGTAAAGATGGTCCTTTCGGGTATGAGCAATATGGAACAGCTTGAGGACAACACAAGCTATATGGAGAATTTTGTCCCTCTTAATAATGAAGAAAAGGAACTGATTAAAAAGGCTGTTGTTATTCTTAACAGCTCTATAGCAATACCTTGTACCGGATGTTCCTACTGTACTGACGGTTGCCCGATTAAAATTGCCATACCTAAGTATTTCTCACTTTATAATGCAGAGATGAAGGATAATCCTGATGGTAAGAAGGGTTGGACACCGCAGGGAGAGTATTATGATAATCTTACCAAAACCTTTGGCAAGGCAAGTGCCTGTGTAGGGTGCAAGCAGTGTGAAAATATATGTCCGCAGCATCTGAAGGTTACGGAGTATCTTGCTATGGTTGCCGAAAAGTTTGAGTAGGAATATGATATCAATATTATTTGCAAATGATATTGACTTACATTTTTAAATTTGATAGAATAGTCACAACTTGAAAAGAGAAGTTAATTCGAATGTGGATAGCGCTATAAGTGCGTCCATATCCGAATTGACTTCTCTTTTTTCGCGCATTGATACGGCACCCGGCTTGCGGCGGTGCATAAGAAATGCGCAGGCAGCGACCGGCAGCAGCTTACTTCCGGAGCGGGATGGAAGCTAAGACCAAAGCATTTACTTTGAAGGAGAAGTCGTAAAACCAATTTATTTATATTTTAAGAAAGGTAGGTAGAGCCTATGAAAAAGATTAATTATAATGTAAATGATTTAAACCTTGCAGCGAAGTATGTTGCAGCGGATGGAGTGGCACTTTTCTTTCATGATGTTATCTTTAAAAACCCGTTTGAGATGGAACGCGCTAAGCTTCATTATTCCGGTATTAAGGGAAATGAAAAAAAGCAACTTGATGAGAAGTTTGATAAAGAACTGGAGACATTTTTAGGAAATGTTATTAACAGTTGGGGTAAGTATCGTGCAGAAATATATACGATTGGAGAAGGCGTACTGGTAGATGCCGGTATTTTCAGGCTGAAAATTATTTATAAAAAGGGACATTTTGACATGTTTTATTCTGAGCCGGATGGAATAAAAATCAGCTCCAAGTCAAATAAGAGTGAGAAAATCGGTAAAAGGGATAAAGAAAAAGTTAATAAGAAGAGTAATGATAATTCTTTTAAATGGAAAAGTGCATAGGGGGGATAAATTGACTTTGTAATTTGCAGATGGTATTATTTAAGAAATATTTAGATGAGCGGGAGGTATGATGTATGCTGCTTAGACAGATTGAGCACTTTCAGGCAGTTATAGAAGAAAAAAGTTTTACTGAGGCAGCAGAAAAATGTCATATCTCCCAGTCTGCCATCTCGCAGTCGATAAAATCACTTGAGGATGAGCTTGGCGTAAAGCTTTTAACAAGAAAAAACCGCAGCTTTGATGTAACAGAAGCAGGCGAGTATTTCTATAAAAAAAGTCTTGTTATTCTTTCGGATTTGGATACCCTTAAAAAAGAGACAAAAAAGATAGACAAAAAGGATGTTGCCGAGCTTTCGCTCGGGTTGTTGGTGTCCTATGACGGGGATGAGTTTAATCGTGCCATGGCTGCCTTTTCGGAAAAATATCCGGAGGTTTCAATAAGTGTTATAAGCGGAAATCATGAGGATTTATATGAGGCTTTGGTAAGCGGTAAGATTGACATCGCACTTAATGACCAAAGACGTGCATTTTCTGATGCCTATGAGAATCTTATTTTGGAAGAAAATTACTGCTTTGTGGAAATTGCAACGCATAATCCTTTATCGAAGCTTGATAAAATTGATATTGAAGATTTGAAGAATACACCGTGTATCCTTATTGCAAACAAGAAGCAGCAGGAGGAGGAACGAAAATACTATCGTGATATAGTGGGCTTTAAAAGTGACTTCTTATTTGCTGAAAATCTGCAGGAGGCGCGCATGATGGTCGTCTCAAATAAGGGAATTTTCCCTGTTGAGGGAACGGGGACCGGTTCATTTTTCGGCGCAACCTTAAAAAGACTTCCGCTTACAAGAGGCGGCAATCAGATAAAACGCAGATATTGTGCATTTTGGCAAAAGGAAAACTCAGGATTTTACGTGGAGGAATTTGCGGATATACTTAAATCAATGTTTGGAATGTGAAAAATTTAAAAGGAGTTGATTGAGATGAGCAAAGTGGATATAGAAAAAGTATTATCCAAAGTAAATGATGTTTTACCGCCACAGCCGGCTATAAGGCTTATGGTTAAAAAAGGAAAACCGGGATTGTTTGATTCCAAGTTAGGTGGTATTCCATATTATCCGAAAGATATGGAGTATCCACGAGGAAAAAATAATGTATTTGCAAATGAACCTATGGTTTTATTGGCACAATTAAATTTTGAAAAGCTTCCGAAGCTTCCAGACTTTCCGACAAAGGGTATTTTGCAGTTTTATATTGCACCGGATGATCTTTATGGTATGTCAACAGAGTGCTGCGGTGAAGCGCTTACAAGACAGGATAATTTTAGAATTATCTATCATAAAGATATTATTGCGGATGAAACAAAGTTGTTGTCAGAAACTGAAATTCCGAAGTATATGGGGGAGGAAGAATGTTATCTTCCATTTGAGGGAGAGTATCTATTATCTGCAGTAGAAACAGAAAAAATGCCGGCAACTACAAATGATTTCAGATTTGGAGATGCCTTTGTAAAATGTTATAATGAATATACCGGAGAAAATGCGGAGGATATTTGGGAACTCGATGATGAAATTACGGATTATATTTTCGAAAAAGATAATTTCCCTGATGCAATTGTAGGTGGATATCCGATTTTTACGCAAGATGATCCGAGATATGATGATAGTATTAAAGATTGCGATACACTGCTTTTTGAGTTAAACAGCGTTTATGACAAAGAAAAAGGAATTGATATTTTATGGGGAGATATGGGAACGGGAGCATTTTTGATTCCGAGAAAGAACCTGAAGGAATTGGATTTTACAAAAGTTGTATATAATTATGATTGTTCATAAAAACTTATAGATGTTACGAAATGATATGGGGCATGAGCCGTGTCACATCAAATTTGATGGAGCATAATGAATCATGTATTTTGATATTCTCGAAAATGATATTGAGCAACTGAATAAGATAAATACAAAAGCAAATTATACCAGTCGTGACAGATATATCGGTTTATATAATTCTATTTATGAGAGACTGCTCGAGATGGAAAAGGCCGGCAGGATTGTTTTGGAGCCGGGGAAAAAGAGTCTTTCTTATCTTCGGGAATTACTCATAAACGATGGACCGGAGTATAGTTATACAATTGTTTTCTGGGAGAAGAACAATCCTGTAAAAAAATACAAGATTGGCGTGTGTATCAGGGGATTGCCAATTTGCAAGCCTATAGAATCATGAGATCTTATAGGTGTTTTCAGAAGAATATTAGATAGCTGTTTAAGAAAATTACCTATAAGGATAGATTAAAGTATATTTTTATAGGTAATTTGGAGAAAATATCAGCTCGTTTAGTAGGTCTTTTACCTATAAAAAAGACTTAAAAGCACATTCTTATAGGTAATTTGGAGAAAATATCAGCTCGTTTCGTGGGATTTTTACCTATAAAATTGACTTAAAGGCACATTCTTATAGGTAATTTATACAAATTCCAGTTAGTCGAGACAAAACAGTATAAGAATTTAAAACAAACTAAGGTTATAATATTGTAGATTATCCCGTAAGATAAATGCTAAGATTCATTAGGAAAACTCATCAAAAAAGCCTGTAAATAAAGGATGTTACGGAGAGTAACAGTCTTGTCACAGCTTGTCTCTTTACTGTCACGGGCATCCGGATATATGGTGAGGTTACAAAAATAACCGCACCGCGGAATAAAAGGAGGTCATTTGTTATGACATTTGGAGAAAAATTAAAAGAGGCAAGAAAAAATGCAGGCTTATCACAGGAGCAGTTCGCTGAGAAGATGAGTGTATCGAGATCTGCTGTAGCAAAATGGGAAACTGATAAAGGTATGCCGGATGTGAATAACCTTAAGGTGATGGCGCAGTTGCTTGATGTAAGCGTGGACTATCTTCTTGATGAGGATGAAAAGCTTTCGTTTAATGAAATTAAGGAGCCGATCAATCTTGATGAATTTGAGAAGTCGGGAAAATGCAGAGATAAGAAGGATGCAGCATGCTATGCAAAGTATGCTGATGCAGATTCCATATATCCTTTGATACGCAATAAAAAGATGAGTAAGTCAGAATGGATTGCTGATTTTCTTGTGGCTCCGGGGATTATACAAGGGGCAGATTACCTAAATGATGCATCAACGTATTATTTGGTGGAAAAGGGTGGAAAGCAGATACTTGTCAAGGTTACAGCTGATTTCATATCATCAAGTGAACTTTCAACAAAGGTAAATCCTAAAAAGTTTGAATTTGGGAAATATATCTTTAAGAAAGCAACATATCAATTGATATGATAGATATTATTTGTCTTTATATATAATTGAATAATGCATACTGTATGTGACAAGATTTACGCTACATGTTACATCTGTTTTGAGAAAAAACTGAAAATATTCATTTTTTTCATAAGAAAAAACTGAAAATTTTCAGTTTTTCTTTGACAAGGCTCACATCTGTGTCACATCTTGACTATGGATTTTTTTGGCGTTATAATAGCGAGTGTTAGTTAAAGCTAACCCAATAATCGGATTTACTAATAGGAGTACATCAATGAAAAACGAGCGGATTGTTGCGATTATTTATGCTTTTATGGCGGCTTTTTTTAGTACCATAAAAGTGTAGTTGTTAGAGAGTAATTAACTCTGACATCTGCACTTATTTTATTATAATAAGGGGAGTAATTGGTCTGACGTGGCTC
>CACWPR010000018.1 GCA_902762855.1 Ruminococcus flavefaciens | reverse complement strand
TACGGTGGCTCTGAGCGCTGCTATAAAGGAATGTCCCGTATAGATGTATGGAATAAGACTATAAGGGAATCCCGGCAGGCTAATCCGGCAGATCTCAACCTCATGCTGATGTCTACTACCAGAGCTCAGAAGATCAAGCGTGACGGTGTGTATATCACTATCGCAGGTGAAAAGCTCTGGTATATGGATACCGAGGAAACTGTTATGAACCTCCAGCACGAAGTGTTTGTAAGGTATGACCCTGCTGATCTGAGCAGCGTCCGAATATATGATGCTGCTACCGATAAGTTTATGTTTGAATGGAAACTGGCAGACGAGCTTATGCTTGAATACCTCGAAGATGATGTTCAGAACGTTGCTACTGCTCAGGAGAAGATCAGAATGACAAAGAAATTCGTCAAGGAGCAGGCAGCCGGCATAACTGCAAGCCTTACCAATGAGCAGCGCATAACGCTTATTGAAATGACAGTAAACAAGGCTCAGAAGAATAAGGAAGAAAAGTTCAAGATCCATATGCCGAACAAGATAATACCGGTTATGGCAAAGGAAGAACCAATAGAAGAAAAAGTGGCAGTAGGCACGGAGAATTCAACGGTCTATGACCTGAAAAGAATAATCCGCAACGCTGCTAAACGAAAGGAATGATAATATGTATACACAGGAACAGAATGAGCTTCTGGCAAAGGTGGAGCAGCTCCAGAAGGAGCGCAGCATAAGTCAGAATGAAGTCGGAAAGCTCATCGGCATTTCCGGCACTGCACTCTCGCAGATAAAAAACGGCAAGTATGCTGCTGATCCACAGAAGGTGTTTGATAAGATAGCTGAGTACTTCGGTGTAAAGGAAAAGGCTCAGCTTACATATACAGAGCTGAAATACGTCTCTACAAGCATATCGGCTCAGATCTATGACATCATAGGTGCTTGTCAGGTCAAGGGCGGTCTGGCAGTCGCTGCCGGAGATGCAGGTATAGGCAAGACAAAAGCGGCTCAGAAGTATATTGAAGATCACCCTACAAACAGTATTTTAATAACAGTTAATCCCTGTTTGACCAACATAAAAAGCCTGCTTAAAGTGATCGCAGACAGGATAAACGCTCCTCAGGAGAAATCCCGTGACGAGCTTTGGTTATCGGTGGCAAGAAAGCTCTCAGACGGTCAGGTGCTTATCTTTGACGAGGCTCAGCACCTTACTCTGAAATGTATTGAGGTGCTGAGGAGCTTTTCAGACTACTTCAATGACAAGGGTCAGACCCTCGGTATCTGCTTTATCGGAAACCTCGATACAGTCGCACGTATCGGCAGCAAAAAAGCTGAATTCGCTCAGATAGCAAACCGCACCAAGCAGAAGCAGGTTTATACTAAGGAGCAGATAAGACGTGATGATATTATCAAGCTGTTTCCCCTGCTTGAAGCCGGAAATATGGATAAGGAGATTGATTTTCTTCACCGTATCGCAAGAACTCCACAGGCTATCAGAGGTGTCATCAACCTTTTCTCTAACGCTTATGACAACGAGGACTATTCATTCAAGGGGCTTGTAGCAGCTGCCAAAGGAATGAACATTGAGGTGTGATATGAAACACGGAAAAGCACCTAACAAGTCTCAGAAGATATTCCTCCGGAGCTTTAATCTGAATCCGGAGGAGTGGCTCATAGTGAAGAATACAGATAAAGAAATGCTGCTTGTCAGCAGACACACAGGACAAACAAAAGAAATACCGAAATGGAGGGTCACAAATGGCAGCGACTGATTGGGAAAAGGTAGAAAACAAGCTCAGTTATCCGTTTGGAAGAGTGAAGCTCCGCATAGACGGTCACGTGATTGACGTTATGGTCGAAAAAGAGGGACCAAAATCCTTGAAATTCGTTCTTGCAGTGTACGTTGACGGGTATATCAAGGGCGAATGGCTCACAAACGATTGTGAGATCCGCAGGAAATACTATTGCAAGAGAACAAAATCTTTGCTCACTAAGGATTTTAGAAAGTCACCAGAGTTTAAGCGTATGAAAAAGAATGAGCAGGAAGAGTGGATCAAGAAATACACATATGAGTATTATAGCCCGTATTTCACATCATTCAAGACACTTAAAGCTCACTTTATCAAAAACAATGATTCAATAGAACTTGTAGACAATATTTAACCGGAGGAGAACAAAATGAAAGAGTACATTAAAGCGATATGCAGCGGTATAATTACTGGCGCTTGTATGATGCAGTTTGCAAATATGACAGTAGAAAGCCTTATAAATAAGCATTTTGCAGTTGGTGGTGAGATCCTGCTTCCTGTCCTTCTGCTGCTCGTAGGATATTTAGGCTGGAAGTTTGCTGAATCGTATTTTAATGAATACCGCTATAAGAAGATATACGATAAGGGATATAAGGAAGGAACAAAGCTCCACAATTATAAGATAGTGATACCTGTCAATAGCGAAAATGAAAAGGCAAGCTGATATAATAGCCGAAACGGTGGACAAGCTCCACCGTCCGCCGGAGGTGGTCTACCGGCGCTGATGATGGCAGACCGAATACTAATTTCAGGAGGAAACTAAAATGGATCAGAACGATATCAGAGTACAGAAATGCGGGGAGATACTGGAGCATTATGGCTTTGAGGCACAGCAGGAAAAGCTGGTAGAGGAATGTGAGGAGCTCATTGAGGCAGCTCAGGGTGAGGACTACGACAGCTTTATTGAGGAGTTGGCAGATGTAACAATAATGATCGCACAGATGAATCTTGCTCTTACTGACGAGCAGTCAGAACAGTTTGAGAGCATGATAAACTATAAGCTGGCAAGGACACTTGACCGCATTAAAGCAGAGGTGAATACATAAGCCGAAACAGCGGAGTGATCCGCTGTCTGCCGGAATTGGTCTACCGGCACTGATGATGGCAGACCAAAGTATATTGAAAATCAAATAGGAGGTATGTCTATGACATCAAAAAAACTTACAAGCTCCGCCGGGCTTACGATCCCGAAGGATCTCCGCCTGCGTCTCGGCTGGAAACCGGGAATGTCTGTCGATATTGATCCAACATCAGACGGAGCTCTGATCATCAGAGCACATTCCCCTCGCTGCCGTTTCTGCGGATCATATGAGAATGTCCATAAGTATAAGGACATAACGATATGCACTGAATGTGCAAAGGAAATGAAGGAGGCTATCTGATATGGAGAATTTAAGTGCTGTTATTGACAGAATGGCAGAGATAAGCGCAGCTAAAAAGGCACTGTCCGAGGAATATGATACACTTCAGGCAATGTTACTGGTTGAGGCTGAAAAGGAGCTTACCGATACGAAACTCAAATCAGTAAGCTGGGTGAGCGGAAATAAGAACACGGCAGCAGTAACAATATCAGACACTGTATCCGTTGTAGCTGGTGAGCTGCTGGAGAGTATATTCGGAGCTGTCTATCCGAGTATGGTCGAACAGAAAACTACATACACACTCAAAGCTCCTGCAAAGCGTATCCTCTCTGCAATCTGGCACGGAGAATACTGTGAAGGCAGCGTACTTGATATAATCAGCAGACTTGAATGTGATGACAAGGCAAAGAGAGTGCTGCTGAAAAAGGTCAAGGGAATAAGCTTTGAAAAGGATAAGCAGAATCTTATGAAGATAGCAGGTCTTTCTGAAACGGAGGCTTCAGACACAGCTTATCTTATCAACGAAGCAGCCGCTTGGGAAAACATCTGCACCTTTGTGAAGGTCAACAACGACAATCAGATAACTGAGGATATACTCTGCGATGTTATCACAAAGGTCAACGCTGCGGTCAATGTTTCCAGAGGAATGAAAACGGAGATAATCGCTGCCGGAGGTGATACCGATGAATAATGAAATGACAATGCAGTTCGTTGTTGCTATTAGGGACTGTTTTAAGGATGAGGATAATCGAGAACTGTGCAGTTTCCCTCAGATTGAGTCAGAGGACGGAAACGAAATTGCTCTGTCAATATTTCATGCTTTTCAGTTTGTTGTAAATCAGCTTGGAGATACACACTATGATCCGCTTGAGTTCATCAGCGTACTGACCCGTCTGCTGTTTCAGGATGCTCATGCTGAGAAAGTCGGAGGTGCTGATGATGAAAACAGCTAAAGATTTATACTATCTCGGTGCGAACAGCTGCATTTCCGGAACGTGCAGAAAGTATTGCAAGGGCACTGATAGTGTCGCTTGCTGTATGGTAAGGCTTGCGAACGATATGATACTGCGAGGTGAATACTGATGTGGATAGACGGGAAGTGGATGACAGAAACTGAGGCGAACGCCTATGTAACAGAACTGAAAACGCAGCTGAAGGATCGTGAAAATGAAGCTGAAAATGGTATACGTCAGATCGCACTTTATGATGACGAATGCCGCAGGCTGAAAAAGATCCTTGAGCTTGCTCACTCTGAGGTTCACCGTCCGTACCCTGATTATCAGTATCGCTGGGAGTTTGAACTTGCCAAACTGCTCGCTGAGGAAAGCAGCGTATACCACAAAGACGGAGGCGCTGAGAATGGATGAGAACATAACCTGCTGCCAGAACTGCAAGTATTCCTCCGGCAGTAGTGATAACCTCTACTGTTACAGGCTCGGAACTCCGGTCGATAAATATAGTGTCTGCCTTATGCATGAGGACAGGCACAGGGCAAAGGAGGGATATTATGAGAAAAGCAGTAGTAACGAACAATGAGCTGTTTGACAGATTCTGGAAAGCCTATCCCCGAAAGGAGGGCAAGCCTAAAGCTCTCCGTACATTTGAAAAAATCGGTATTGATGAAGCTGTGATGCCGAAGCTCCTGAAGGAGCTTGAACGACAGGCTAAGATGAAGGACTGGAAACACATCAATACAAAATATATACCGTTGGCTCAGACATGGCTGAACCGGCGTGACTGGGAGGAGGAACAGTGTGGAGCTGCCGAATCTAACGATACCGGAGATCAATACGGAGCTGTCATATGCTGAATTCTTACAGATGAAAGCTGACAGCTATAATAAGAGATCAGGCAATCTCAAAGGGTACGATTGCCCATTATGCAAAAACAAAGGATATATCGAAAAGATAGTTGACGAGAATGAGGTGCTTGCTGAGTGCAAGTGCCTCAAAACCCGTGATACACTCAGAAGAATAAAAGACAGCGGTCTGGAGGAGCTCCTCCGCCGCTGTTCCTTCAAGAATTTTGAATGTACAGAAAAGTGGCAAGAGACTATGAAAGACGGCGCTGTAAAGTTCTCCTGTCAGGACAACGGCAGCTTCTACATCGGAGGTCAGAGCGGCAGCGGAAAAACACACCTCTGTACCGCAATTATAGGCGCTATGATAAAACGTGGAAAGAGTGCGAGGTATTTCGTCTGGCGTGAGGACTCAGTGGTGCTGAAAGCCCTTGTCAACGACAAGGAATACGTGCAGATGATGGACGGCTTTAAGAAAACTGATGTACTTTACATTGATGACCTTTTTAAGCAGGAAACAGTAAGCGACGCAGATATAAAGCTCGCATTTGAACTCATCGACTATCGTGACAGGAACAATAAAATGACAGTGATATCTTCGGAGCTAAGCCTTGATGACCTTATAGATATAGACGAAGCTCTTGGTGGACGTATCATAAAAATGGCCCGTGGGAACAAGTATATAATACCAAAAGGCAGGGATAAAAATTACAGATTAAGGAAGTGATTCTATGGCAACTATGACAGGCAGACTTTACGCTTTGGCTTCAAGTCTCGGAATGGTCGAACGAGACAGCAAAGAGGATGCTTTCCATCAGCTCGTTTACGGTATTACAGGAAAAGAGCACGTAGGCGAACTTACTCCGGCAGAGGCAAATGCTGTTCAGCACGAGCTGCAGGAACGCATGAAAATGAAAAATCATACTGAACCGCTTAAAATGCGAGACAAGAATAATAAAACTGCTCCGGGTATGATGACGATTTCGCAGCAGAATCTTGCGTGGAGGTGCATTTACAGGCTTGCTGAACTTGAACCAACAGAAGCTTCCGTATGTGACCGCCTCCTTGGAGCTATTCAAAAAATTCTTGGCATAACAGCTTCGAGAAAAGATCCTTTTCGCTGGATAAACTTTAATGACGGTACACGCCTCATAGAGCAGCTTAAGCGTTATGTACGGAGTGCTGAACGCAAGGCTTCAAGAGGAGGCAGCGGATAATGGATATTGATAAACTCGAAAGTGCTGAGCAGCTTAGAGACGACCAAAGGGAACTTGCAGAGGTAATAGGGCTTGATGCCTACAAAAAACTTGTTCGCCACTATGGAGGCACTCAGCTATATATACAGCAGGCTGATTCGGTCCTTAAAGACCTAAGGGACAAGGAACTTAACGAAAAGTTCGATGGCAGCAACTACAAAGAGCTTTCCCGTGAATACGGAATATCAGAAATGACTATCAGGGACATTGTTGCTCCGAAGCGTAGAGAGCTGAGGGTAGCTCCACTGGAGGGGCAGCTGAGCTTTAATGATTGAACAGGCAGTAAAAATAAATAAAAACACTATTTCCATGTACATTAAATAAGTAGTATAATGAGGTCAGAAACCACGTTATACTACTTATTTTTTGGCGGTGATACAATGGCAGGAAACCTTATTTACTTCATAATTACGACCGGAATAACGATAGCTATTGGTATCATCAGTTATTTCCTGAAACGTACTATGGACAAGATAGATAAACTTGAAAGTGAAGTAAGGGAAAGTCGAGAGGCGCAGTATCTCTTATCGGAAAAGTACGCAACAAAAGCGGAGGTAGCTGAGATAAAAGCCACAATGCAGAAGCTCACTGATAATATCGACTATATCAAAGAGCATACAACCAAGAATGAGGATTTTATCCGGGTAATGACCCGGCTTGAAAGTAAGATCGACAGCTATTGCAGCAGATAGGAGTGAAAGGCATTGGAAACAAAAGAAATGCAGGAACGTATCCGGCAGAAGAAATTCTTCCGGAATAACGGTGTTGTTCTGAAAGGTATAAACCTGCTCCGGGAAAAATATGTACAGCTCTCGGAGCTTAAATATGCTCTGGAACCTACGCTTACAGAGCAGGAGCTCAGGGATAGTGTAAACTACCTTTCCGAGTCCGGTTACATCAATATGCGGAACATCCGCAGTAAACAGCCAACGACTCTCGCAGACTGTGATTTTTATGAGATTGAGGCAAAAGTCTCGGCGGACGGCATAAAGATCATAGCCTGCGTGAAGTCGGACGAATGCATAGAGGTCTGATATGGGAAACAGGAAGCATTCAAAAATAGATCAGCTTGATCCCACAGTAAAAGAGACTGTTGATGAAATGATAAAAACAGGAGCTCTGTACCGTGAGATCGTTGACTATATAAAGCAAAACGGCATGAGCGTTTCCATAGCAGCTGTCGGGCGGTACGCCAAGAGCCTTATGAGCACACTGGACGCTCTGAGAATGAGCCAGCAGAATTTCCGGGCAATTATGGAAGAGACAGAGAAATATCCCGATCTTGATATAACAGAAGGTATCCTCCGTCTCCTCAGCGGTCAGATGTTGGATGCTGTCAGCAAAATGGACGAGGAGCATCTCAAAAACGTTGACTTTGATACACTTTCAAAGCACGCAATAGCTCTTACCAGGGCGGCAGCTTACAAGCGTAATGTGGACATCAAGAATAAGGATATACTTGAAAACGGTGCTGAACAGTTCCAGTCACTCATATTCGAGGCAATGGCTGCGGAACGTCCGGAGCTGTTCAAGGAAGTCAAGAAATTCCTGAAGGAAAAAACAAAGGCAGGGTGATGATATGGATATGTACGTATTGCAGATCAAGCCCGGCTTTGAACTATCAGCAGCCGGAACTCTGCGTAAGAGAGGATACAAGGTTCTATGTCCCATGACGGAGCAGCACATCCGTAGAGGTGGAAGCTGGCACATAAGTCAGAGGCTGCTTTTTACACAATACCTCTTTGTGGAGTGCGAGCTTACCGATGATACATATTACAGGATAAGATCTGTCGAAGGAGTTGTAAGGTTCCTCGGTTTCGGCAAGCCTGAGGAGCTTCCTAAAGATGAGGCGATGTATATAAGGATACTTAATAACGACGGTATCCCTATAGCAGCATCAAAGGTATATTCCACAGCGGCAGGTGCGAAAATGGTATTGTCTGGTGTTCTCAGGAACTATGTGGACAATATCATATCCCTCGACCTCCGGCAACGTCGGGCAAGAATAAAACTGGAACTCTTTGGCAAAGAGCATAAGATAACATTACCTGTTATCGGTATATAGAAAACAGTACGTGACCATTTGTACGGTTGATTCGTCCCGGCAGATGAGCGTATGAGAACTACTTTAAAACGGATATTTAAGATGCTAATATCCGAATGGCGGAGCACGCCCCGAAAATTATCGTTTAAAATACATTTAATTTCGTTTCTGTGCGTTTAAAGAACTTCGCCCGTGAAATTACACCACAAATTATACAACGTCAAAAAAGGGCAAATAAAGCCCTTATTTTTATACACGAAATGAGGTGGCAGTATTGAACTGTATCAAAAAGAAAAGTCTGGACGCTCTGATCAGCGGGCTCAGCAAATATGAGGACAGTAAAAACACTGTCAAAAATTCGGATTTTACCGATCTTAAATCATTTATTAAGGACTATTTAAACACTGCTGAACCCAAGCAGCGCCGGAAACTTGCAGATGAATTCCGTAAGCGTCATATGGAGCTTTATCAGTTCCTGAAGGAGAACGCAGAGCTTGTTTCAGCTGAGACAGAGATCAACAGGATCATGAACGCTGCCGGAGCAGGTGAAAAGATCGAGACAGATTCAAGCAATATCACAAATCTGCTTGAAATGATCGGAGAGAGCGCAAATGATATATAACAAGTTCTCTCCGCAGCAGGTGAAGTCAATGCTCTGGTGGAAGCTGCCGGATACCAAAAGATGTGACGCAGTTATCTGCGACGGATCAGTCCGTTCCGGCAAATCACTGTCTATGACCATAGGTTTTATGCTGTGGAGCTGTACCCAGTTCAACGGTCAGACATTTGCAGTATGCGGTAAAACAGCCGGATCTATTCGCAGAAATGTTATAATGCCTATGCAGCAGTGGCTTGAAGGAATCGCTAAAATTGAACTGAAGCTAAGTCATAGTTGTTTTGATGTTACAATAAACGGTCACACAAACCGCTATTATTTCTTTGGAGGCAAAGACGAATCCTCATATATGCTCATTCAGGGTATGACGCTTGCCGGTGTTATGTTTGACGAGGTCGCCCTTATGCCGAAGTCATTTGTGGAGCAGGCTCTTGCAAGATGTTCGGTAAAGGGTTCAAAATTCTGGTTCAACTGCAATCCTGATTCTCCTGAGCACTGGTTCTACAAAGAATGGATACTAAAGCTTGACAAGAAAAACGCTGCATATCTCCATTTTACAATGGACGACAACTATTCCCTCGACCCGAAGGTAAAAGCTCGTTATGAAAGCCTTTACATCGGAGTATTCTATGATAGGTATATCAGGGGAAAGTGGGCGGTCGCTGACGGCATTGTCTATACCCAGTGGAATGATAAATATATCATCGACGAGTTTATTTCTCCGGAGTGGTGTGAATGGTACATCAGTATGGATTATGGAACTCTCAACCCCTGCTCCATGGGACTATGGTGTGTTACTGATGATAAGGCTATCCGTGTTGCAGAGTATTATTACGAGGCACGAAAGGAAGGCATATCAAGGACTGATGAGGAGCATTATGCAGAGCTTGAAAAGCTCGCCGGAGATAATGACATACAGCAGGTCATTATCGATCCCTCTGCTGCCAGCTTTATTGAGTGCGTCCGCCGTCACGGTCGCTTCAACGTCCGCAAGGCGAACAACGACGTCCTCGGAGGTATACGCAGGACATCAACGCTGATGAAGGCTGGGGAGATCCTCGTTCACAGGAGCTGCAAAGGCTTCCTTAAAGAGATACATCTTTACCGCTGGGACGAAAAGGCAAAAACGGATACAGTCATCAAGGAACACGATCACGCTATGGACGATACAAGATACCTTGTGAATACAGTCCTCAGAAATTCACTGCTAAGAGATTTGGGAGGTGATGAATTTGATATCAGGAGCTGAGATCGAAAAGGCTATGGGAATATCCATTCCTGTTTCAAGTAAAATGCAGGAGGCTATCCGGAGCTGGAGTGAGCTTTATACAAACGAATCATACTGGCTCATCGAAGACACTGTCAGTCTTGAGCTGGCATCTGGTATAGCCTCTAAAACAGCAAAGTTCATAACAAATAATGGCAAGTCATGGATAACCGGCTCTGAGCGTGCTGATTATCTCCAGAAGCAGTATTCGGATTTTATGACAAATATCCGGACAAAAACTGAATTCGCCTGTGCTCTGGGCGGTGTAGTGTTCAAACCCTATCTGTTAGGCAAAAAGATAAAGGTGGAAACTATAACTGCTGACCGTTTTTATCCAGTAGAGTTTGGCTCTGACGGTGAGATGACTGCTGCGGTGTTTATGGAGCGTTATACTTCCGGTAGGACACACTATACCCGCCTTGAATATCACAGGCTCGATACTGAAAGCGGTGTTTATACCGTTCAGAACAGGGCTTTTTCAAGCAAAGACAGCAATACTCTCGGCAGTGAATGCAGGCTTGATGATGTTGACCAGTGGAGCGGATATACATCGAATATGGTAATAAGGGACGTTGAGCGTCCGCTTTTCGCATATTTCAGAATGCCGGACGTCAATAACATCGACATTGGTTCTCCTCTCGGAATGTCCTGCTACAAGAAGGCTGCGGAGCATATCAGGCAGGCAGATCAGCACTGGGAGAAGATAATGTGGGAATATCAGGGCTCTGAGCTCGCTATCATGGCAGAAAGCACGATGTTCAAGGTCGAACAGGGCAAGCCTGCTATTCCAAAAGGGAAAAAGAGGCTGTACCGTATTCTTAACGGTAATGGAAACGGTGATCTTTTCAAGGAGTTCTCCCCTGCGATACGTGACAGCGCTCTATTCCACGGCTTCAACAGGATATTACAGCGTATAGAATTTGACTGCGACCTCGCATACGGTACTATCTCTGATCCTCAGACTGTCGAGAAGACTGCCGAGGAGGTTCGTGCAAGCAAAGACACCTCCAGATCCAGTATGCAGGAAAAGCAGAAGGCTCTGGAGGATGCACTGAAACAGGTAGTCTGGATAATGAATGAGTATGCTGACTATTACAAGCTCGCACCTTCCGGCAGCTATGAAACAATGTTCGAGTGGGGTGACGGAATAGCTATCGACCGTGAGGCTGAATATGCACGGCGGCTACAGCTTGCAACTGCCGGCAAGTACAAGTGGGAGAAACTCCTCGCTTGGTACTTCGGCTGCTCAGAGGAAAAGGCAGCGGAGATGATACCGGAGCCTGCTCCGCTGTTCGGCGGTGATGTAAATGCTAACGCCGGATTATTATGATAAGTGTACCAAACAGCTTGTGGAGCTGTATGCAGAGCTGGATAACGCAATAATAAGTGATATCACACGCCGGCTCCTGAAGAACGGTGAAATGACTGAGACTGCAAAGTGGCAGGCAAAGCAGCTTCAAGAATCCGGAATGGTATATGAAGATATTCTTGCTGAAATCTCAGCTCGTTCCGGACAGTCTCAGGAGGAAATTAAGCGTATATTTGAGGAGGCAGGAGTTACCGCTATCAGAAATGATAACGTGTTCGCCAAAGCCGCAGGCTTCAAAGAGATACGAACATTCTCGGCGGCAGCTCTGCAAACCCTCAATGCCGGTTATGTAAAATGCTCCGGAGATATGAGCAATCTCACACTGACTACCGCTAATGCCTCGCAGCAAATGTACATAAATGCCGTCAATAATGCATATATGCAGATAACGAGCGGTGCATTTGACTACAATACAGCTATCCGTAACGCTGTAAAGGCTGCTGCTGCGGAAGGTGCTGATGTCATATATCCTTCAGGACACGTTGATAAGCTCGATGTGGCTGTCAGGCGCAGCGTCCTGACCGGTGTAGGTCAGACCTGCCGTAAGCTCTCTGAGATCAACGCTCAGGATATGGGTACCGATCTTATGGAGATAACAGCTCACTCAGGAGCTTGCCCCTCTCACGCTGAATGGCAGGGAAAAGTTGTCAGCCTAAGCGGAAGAAAAGGCTATCTTTCTAAGTCTGACATTGGTTACGGCACAGGTGACGGCTTCGGCGGCTGGAACTGCCGGCATGACTGGTATCCGTTTTTCGAGGGCATAAGCACAAGAGCTTATTCCGATGAACGTCTGAAGGAGCTGAACGCTAAGAACATCGAGTACAATGGCGGAATGTATTCCGAGTATGAGATCTCCCAGATGCAGAGGAAAATGGAAAGGGATATCCGTTCAAGGAAAAGGGAAATAGCAGCATATAGAACAGCAATAGACTGTGAGACCAACAATAAACTAAAAACAGACTTTGAAACAGAATTCAATCTGTCCTCTGTTAAATTAAAAAGACAAGAGAAAGAATTATCTGATTTCTTAAAAGAAACTGGAAGTATACCAGATTCAAGCCGAGTTTGGAGCAATGGTTTTGATAAAAGCCTGAGTCAAAAAGCTGTTTGGGCGAACAAGAAATCACTTGAATTTCAAAGTCTTATCGGTACAGTTACCAGTAACGGATATACCGTAATAAGTGTTAGTGACCATTTCGGCCCCAGAGCTGTTGCCAGAAATCTATCTGTTGAAGATGTGCGAAACGCCTTGACAAATCCACTTCATACTGGTAAAATAAAAATAGATAGTAAAGGCAGAAAAAGCATTGATTTCATTGGTAATAAAGCAAGACCGCAATTAAACCCAGAGACTGGTACTTTAGCCACTGTATGGGAAACAGGTTCCAAAATTAGAAAGAAATACGGAGGTGTTCCATGATGAAAATTGATTTTGATGAAAAAGAATTATCTGCAATCAAAGATTTAAAACTACCGTTCGATGTTACAACAGATTTAAATGACGATGAATATTTCCTTTTAGATGAAAAAGTTGCTGAAGCAATAATGGATCACCTTGATAAGAATTATGATCCTACACCTAAAGGAAAGATTTATGAATCTATTATGGATAAAATATCACAGTATTAAAAACGCTCTTTAAAGGGCGTTTTTATTATGCTAAAAAACAATTTGAAAGGTGGTCTATACATCAATGTACAGTCCAAGATATTTCTCGCTGCTGGAGCTTTCAGCGTATCCGGAGCGAGCCTCTCCTGAGTATCTGATCTACGTCCAGCAGATACTGGCACGCAAACGCCACAAACGAATGAAAAGCAGAAAAAGACGGTAACACGTCTTATTTTTATACCCATTTTTAAGGAGGTACACGATGATAAACAAAGAATTTCTCGAAGGTCTCGGTATCACAGACGAAGCTGCTGTGAAGTCCATAACCGATACCTACAATGCTGACATTCAGACTGAGAAGGACAGTACTGCTGCTGTTCAGAAGCAGCTTGATGAGGCAAACACCACTATCAAGTCATACGCTGATATGGACATCGAGGGCGTGAAGAAGTCCGCTGCTGATTGGGAGGAAAAATACAAGAAGTCAGAGGCTGACAGACTCGCCTTCGAGCACAGAACAAAGGTCGGCAATATGGTCAAGGGTCTCAAGCTCAAGGACAGCATTTATGAGGACTATCTCACAAATCAGCTCATTGAAAAGCAGCTCAAGTTTGAGGGCGACAAGCTCATCGGCGGCGATGATGTTATCAGTTCCTTCAAGGAGGCTCACCCTGATGCCTTCCAGACCGAGCGGGTTCCGCCTAAGTTCTCATACGATACTCACGGCAGTGCAGCAACAGGCGTGACAGGCGTTGAAGCTGCATTCCTTGCCAGAAATCCCGGACTTAAAATCGACTAAGGAGGTACATTATTATGGCTCACGAACTTCAGGAAAGATTTTCAAAGCTGGTGCTTGCAAAGCTCAGAAAAGAACTTGTCCTCAAGGACGGCGTTGTATTTAACACTGACTATGAGGGCTCCCCTTCGGCTGGATCGGTAAAGATACCTGCACGTGACACGGAGGTCCAGGTATCTGATTACGACAAGGCAAACGGTATAAGCGGCAGCACTGGAACAACCGAATATATTACTATGAACATAACAAAAGACAAGGCTGTAAATGAGATCATAGACGGCTATGACGCTGCATCAGTTCCTGATGATATAGTCGCAGAACGTCTTGACAGCGGAACATACAGCCTTGCCAACCAGATAGACACTGACGGCGGAACAACACTTATTGCAGCGGCAACAGTGACCAATGTAGCTGCTCTTACCAAGGACAATATCTATGCAGCTATCGTAGATATCCGCAAGGATATGAACAAAGCGCACGTTCCGAAGAAGAACAGATATCTCCTTGTGACTCCTGATGCAATGGCACTTGTGCTCAAATCTCCGGAGTTCACAGATGCTTCAAGTCTTGGCGACAGTGTCAAGGAAACTGGAGCTATAGGAAAGATCGCTGGATTCCTTGTTATTGAATGGGAGGACGAAACTGCTAATCTTGCTATGATAGCAGGTCATCCTCGATTTGCTACAAGAGCTCAGGAATTCTCAGTGCCTGTACATCTCCAGGATCTCTCTGGTTCTGGAAAATACATCGGCGCTTCAGCTGTTCAGGGACGTAATGTCTACGATCATAAGGTTACTCGCAGTGCTGCTATCCGTGCTGTATATTCTCCTGCTGCACTTACTGTATCACTTGCCAAGGGATCAACTGCCGGTACAACAGTTGCTACTGTTACCGCAGGCAATACTGGCACTACATATGCTTACAAGGTCAATCCTGCATCCAGAGCAACATATAACCAGACATCGTCTAACTATGCCGGTACATCTCTTACCTCTGGTACTACGGAGATAGCTGCAAGTGCTGGTGATATTATTGAGATAGTCAACCTCAGCTCGTCTAAGGTGGTATCTGTCGGATATATTACCGTAGCAGCATCAGATATCAAGTGATGAACTACGCAAATTACTCGTATTATTCAGGAAATTACGGCGGCAGTATGATACCTGAAGAACAGTTTGATTACTGTTCTGCCAGAGCTTCCGAGTACATTGATCAGCAGACGTATGACCGTCTTGTAAATGATGTTCCAGAGGAGCTTATAAACAAAGTAAGCTCCTGCTGCTGTGAACTTGCTGAAGATATCTACCGCTTTTCCACTGCTTCTTCAGGCAACGGAAGCAACAGCGGAGCTGTCTCTGGTATCGCATCTGAAAAAATCGGTCAGTACAGCATTACATATCGTTCGGCTGCTGAAAATATCTCAGCAATGCTTAATGGCAGTGGAGCAGGACTGCTTGATCTGCTTTACAGCGTTATATGCAAGCATTTAGGCAGCACAGGGCTGCTTTACAGAGGAGTGGAATAATGTTCACAAACCGGGAGGGCTGTACGCTCTATGAAAAAACTATACATAACCGAGCTCCCACATACATTCGCCGGGAGCTCGGCGCTGTTTATTGGGAGGAAAAGCAGGAGCAGAATAGTGGCGCTGACCGTAGCCCACGGAATGAAGTATTTGTCTCTATCCCTGTAACATCTGTTAAAGGATATATCCCCCAAAAAGATGACAGGATAGTCGGCGAGATCATCTCTGATGAGCAACCGCCTAATACCGCCATGACAATAATGTCAGTATCGAATTTTCTGTATGGCTCACCGTCTGCACAGCATATTGAGGTGATAGCGAAATGATACGTTTTACAGGTTTTACCTTTGATCCGAACTTCAAAGAAAAATCTAAGGCCAATTTTGAAAGGACACAGAAGTACATTGATAGTGAGACCTTAAAATGGACTGAGATGTATATGCCCAAAAGAACAGGAACTCTGGTACGCTCTGGTATACAGGGTACTGTTATTGGTTCAGGTATCTTAGAGTATAAAGCTCCATACGCCCGAAACCAATACTATACAAATGCTGGCAGAGGCATAGATGGTATAAACGCTGTTAAAGGTACTAAGGGACTAAGAGGTCCTTACGGATTTGAACGTATGAAAGCTGACCACAAAGACGACATACTGAAAGGCATCAAAAAATGAAAAAACCGATGATAGAAGCTGTCAGGGACTTTATACTCAGATTTCCGGAGCTAAAGAATGGCGCACTGTTGGTAGACTGCCTTGGAAGCAAGCCTGTAGAATACACCGTTGACACAGTCCCATGTGACCCGGTATACACAAGATACGTGGACGGTGACTGCATGAAGCAGTTCCTGTTCATATTTGCGAGCCGGGAGTATTTCAGCGAGAACGTCAATCAGGCCATAGCCAATCTTGCATTCTACGAGCATTTCGAGGACTGGATATGGGATAAGAACAGCTCCGGAGAGCTCCCTGACCTTGGCAGCGGACGAAGTCCTGTGAGTGTCGAGGTACTTACAGGAGGATATGCATTTTCTGAGGAGGGCAATACAGCCCGGTATCAGATACAGTTAAGATTACTATATGAGGAGGAATGAAAAATGTCCGGAATAGTAGCCAGACATAAGAAAGTGGCTTTTTTCGGAGTTGTGAAAACAAGCGATGGAACGACCACCGAGACATTCACAAAAATGCCTAAGTTTACGCAGCTCACAACAAATAAGAACCCAATGGAGTACAGCCGTCAGTATGTTGACGAGCCGTTTCAGGAGACCGATGTAGTAGGCTATTCGCCGTCTATATCTTACGCATTTGACAGACATCGCAACAACGATGTACAGGATGATATCGTCAAGATACATGATGAGGAACTCATCGGCGATGATGCAGTGAGAAATATCATCGTTGTTGATACCGATACAGGAGAGGCGGTTCAGCGCTCATATGCAGTCATCCCATCTACTGAGGGCGACAATATCAACATCCTGACATACTCCGGCACATTCAAGTGCAGAGGGGAGCAGGTTATTGGCACAGCCACAAGCTCAGACGACTGGCAGACCTGTACATTCACAGAAACTACATAGGTAGCCGGAGAAGCGTCGGAGGATAACTCCGACGGCGACTCCGAAGAACAGACAAACGAAGAAGAACCACAGTAAATTATGAGGAGATGAGCCTATGAGCCATAAGATATGGGAAATAAACGGACTGAGCTTAGAGCTTGACTTACAGGACGCCGATGTGAACGAGCGCTGTGAGCAGGCTTTCGAGGCAATGGAAAAGCATGAAAAGGAACTTCCGAAAGACGGAAAGAATTCCGAACGCATCCGAAACTACTGTCAGCTTTTTAAGGACCTGTTTGATGATATATTCGGTAGAGGCACAGGTGAGAAGCTTTTTGAAGGGCAGCCGACAAATGTTGATGTTTATGAGGGGATTTATTTCAAGTTCCTTGACTTTGTATCAGCGCAGAGAGTCGGGATAGCTAAAGAGAAATCAGAAAGGCTTTCAAAGTACAAGCCTGTCAATCGTCAGCAGCGCAGGGCAGCTGCAAAGAAAAAATGATAAACGCATTGTATGAGCCATTCCCGGAAACTATCGAAGCTGACGGTACAGAATACAGTATCATCACCGACTTTCGGGAATGGTTCCGCTTTGCAGATATGCTGGCAGATACTGATCTGACAGCAGAGGAAAAGATCGTCATAGCTGTACAGTGGCTGAAAACTCCGCCGGAACAAATCACTGAAGAGCTTATCACAGCACTGATGTCATTCTACAGGGCCATAGCTCTGGAACCGGACCCGCCGGAAGAATATGAAGATGCCCGTTCTGAGGAACCTCACAGGCCGCCGGTTTTCAGCTATAAGTATGATGCAAAGTATATCATAGGGGATTTCCGTAGGTTCTATGGAATAGATCTCCTGACAGCCAAAATGCACTGGTGGGAGTTTCGCTGCTTAATGGCAGCGCTTCCTGATGATTCGGTATGTCAGAAAAGGATAGCATATCGCTCTGCCGATATAAGCAAGATAAAAGACGATGCAGAAAGGCATCGTATAATGGAAATACAGCGCCGTATCGCTATCCCCTACGAGATGACCGATGATGAGATAAGTGCTATTTTTGAGGTTTAAAATGAAAAAAATACCTGTTCCGGAAACGGAAAGAAAATGGCTCCGCTGTCCATACTGCGGAGCTAAAACTATATTATACAGCAATACCGCAGAATGCTCCGGTGTATACGTCATGTGTACAAGGAACTGCAAACGAGTATTTGAAGCAAAAATCGAAAACGGAAAACAAGTGCAATGAGCCTATGAGCCGCACGATCCATAAGGAGGGATCAGTGTGGCTTTTGACGGTACATTAAAATTTGATACAGCGATTGACCAGACGGGCTTCAAGCTCGGCCTTGATAAGATAGGTTCAATTGCAAAGACAGGTATGGCAGCAGTTACCGCAGCGGTGACTGCTGCATCCGGTGCTGTTGCGGCATTAGGAGGCTATGCGGTCAGCGTCGGCAGCAAATTTGAGAGCAGTATGGCTCAGGTAATCGCCACCATGGGTATCACAAAGGATACAATAGAGGATGGTGTTAACAGCTACGACCTGCTTAAGGAGGCTGCTGCGGCCGCTGGTGAGTCAACAACTTTCTCAGCATCTGAGGCGGCTGACGCTCTGAACTACCTCGCTCTTGCTGGTTATAGCGCAGCTCAGGCTGCGGATGCTCTTCCTGCTGTTCTTGACCTTGCAGCAGCAGGAGGTCTCGATCTTGCATATGCATCGGACCTTGCAACTGACGCTATGGCTGCGCTCGGCATCGAGGCGAGCAAGGAGAACCTTACACGTTTCGGTGACGAAATGGCTAAGACCGCCAGCAAGGCGAATACCTCAGTATCACAGCTTGGCGAGGCTATTCTTACCGTTGGCGGTACTGCTAAGACTCTTGCAGGCGGTACCACTGAACTGAATGCTGCTCTTGGTGTGCTTGCCAACAGAGGTATCAAGGGCGCAGAGGGCGGCACCCACCTGAGAAATATGATACTGTCCCTGTCCGCTCCGACGGATACCGCAAGAGCAGCTTTGGATGCACTTGGAGTATCCGCTGTAGACGCTGACGGTAATATGCGTCCACTCAATGAGACTTTCGCTGATTTTGACAAGGCTCTTGCTGGTATGAGCGATAGCGAAAAGGCTGAGGTGCTCAGTGCAATATTCAACAAGACTGACCTGGCGGCAGCACAGGGTCTGCTTGCTGGCTGCGGTCAGGAGTTCGATGACCTGACGGCTGCTCTCGCTGACTGCGACGGTGCAATGTCACAAATGGCTGAGACTATGAATGACACTCTTGAAGGCGACATCAAGTCACTCCAGTCCAAGGCTGAGGCTTTCGGTATAGCTATATATGAGGATATGAATCTACCTCTCAGGGATCTTGCTCAGACAGGCGGCGAATATCTGACCCAGCTTACAGAAGCCTTTAAGGAAGGCGGTTTTGAAGGCCTTGCTGAAAGTGCCGGTGATGTATTAAGTCAGGCAATAACGAAGATAACCAGCTATCTGCCCAATCTTGCAGAAATGGGAGCCTCCATAATCACAAGCCTTGCAGACGGCCTTATCGCCAATGCCGGCAGTATCAGTGAATCCGCAATGAGCATTATAGGCACTCTGGTCACTACATTCGGAGAGCTCATGCCTAAGCTCGCTGAACTTGCTGTAAAAGCTATATCTGAATTTGCTAAAGGACTTTCAACAAATATATCTCAAATAAAAAGTACTGCAAGGCAAATGATACAGTCATTTGCGGATATGCTGAAGAACAATTTGCCTGAGCTTATACAATCGGCGGTTTCGATAATAGTATCTTTAGCAGAGGTTCTGGCTGATAACACAGATATTATCCTCGATGCGATCCTCTCAACTATCGAAGTCCTCGCACGTTCTCTGATAGAGAATATTGATCCGCTGATAGATGCCGCAGTGCAGATAATCATATCCCTTGCGGACTACATCTCCGAAAATGCTGATGAGATGACCCGTGTCACCATAGAGATAGTCGAGGCTGTTGCCGGATGTCTTATCGAGAACGCACCTAAGCTCCTTGCGGCAGCAGTGATACTGCTCGGAGCTCTGCTGAAAGCAGTCCCACAGATACTCGGAGAACTGCTGCTGGAGCTCGAAAAACTCGGCGGTGCTGTAATTGACTGGCTCGGAGACGTCTGCGGCAGTGCTTTCAGCGCTCTCGGAGACTGGCTGTCTGATATATATGACTCTGCTGTACAGGGCGCAGAGGACGTGATAGAGGGCTTTATGGACTGGTTCCGTAAACTGCCGGATAATATAGCTGAAACCGGACACACTGCTCTGAACAAAGTAACCTCCTGGGGGCGGGATATGGCGGACAAGGCCGCTGAGACAGGCCGGGAATTCGTTGATGATATCATGGACTTCATCACAAGCCTGCCCGGCAAGATAGCTGTACAGCTTGAAAATGCGCTTGGGAAGGTCAGGGGCTGGGGCTC
Organism: Ruminococcus flavefaciens; assembly: GCA_902762855.1. Classification (GTDB taxonomy): domain Bacteria; phylum Bacillota; class Clostridia; order Oscillospirales; family Ruminococcaceae; genus Ruminococcus; species Ruminococcus flavefaciens_V. The sequence goes on along the minus strand of CACWPR010000018.1, from coordinate 13,127 downwards.
TGACCTCGTATCCAAGGGACGCAGTGCCGCTCAGGACCTTGTCGATACTATAGTAGACAAGATACGCTCCCTGCCTGACGAGCTGAAACGCATTGGAAAGCAGCTCGTCGAAGGACTATGGGAAGGCATCAAGTCTGCAAAGGATTGGCTTGGAGATAAGGTGTCAGATTTCGGCAGCGATCTGGTAGACGGATTCAAGTCGACTTTTGGCATCGCATCTCCATCGAAGGTCATGCGTGACAGTGTTGGAGTATATCTGGCTCAGGGTGTAGGAGAAGGATTTGCCTCGGAGATACCGAATGCCGGTAAAGCAGCTCTTGATGCTATGAAAGAACTTGAAGTGCTGAGGCCGGAGATAGAACTTCCTTCAATGAAGATAGACCTTGATATCCCTGACGGCAGCAGCGGTCCCAGGACTCCGATAATAGACGCAGGAGCATTGCGGCTTATGAGCTCACAGACAGCAGATATCAGCGATATATCTCAGCCCAGTCCCACATCTGATATAGTCAACAACTACAGCTACAGCACAGTCAATAACACTACTTCTGCGGAACCTGAAAGCGTGCCTGTCAATATACAGCTCATAGTCGGAGAAGAGGTCCTTGCTGAGGGGACTGTTGATCTCGCTGGCGATAAGCTGGACAGGTCCCAGGGGCAGAAGGTCGTGCTCAGAAAGAGAGGTCTCGCATGAGAGCAGCAGTCACTATTGGCAGCATCAACACCTACTATACTTTGGGCCTGAGGATGCTGAAAAGAAACATCGGCTCAGCTCCGAAGGACGACTATCTTGAACGAGTACCATTTTCAAGCGTAACTTATGACTTCGGAGCGGTCTGCGGAGAACAGAGCTACGGCGAGAGGACTCTGACCTACAGGTTCGAGCTCGTGGATCTCCACAAACGCAGAGCGCAGGACAGTATCGTACACATCCTGAATGTCATGCACTGGACCGGTAGGCGCTGCCTTATCGACAGCCTTTACCCGGACTACCACTTCAACGTTCGGGAGCCTGTTGTGTCAGTGGAAGGCTCTCACGGGATATATATGATCGTGATGACCTTCAAGGCAGAGCCGCATATGTATCCGAACAGCAATAAGATGTACACTGCGGAAACAGTCAACTTCCCGGACGTAAACGGTGACGGGATAGTTGACGGCTCAGATGTTACTATGATACTTGCCGCTTACGCAAATATGGGTGCCGGCCTTCCCTCCGGTCTCACACCGGAACAGGAACGTGCCGCAGATGCAGATATGGACGGCATGATAACCGGTGCAGATGCCACTCTTGCACAACACTTTTATGCGGAGGCCGGCAGCGGCAAGTACGAGAATTCGCCGGCCGGATTTGCAGAGTTTATGAATGAATGGAAAAATATGGGAAAGGGAGTGATATGATTGTTCCGCATAACCATTAACGGAAAGCTCCTCCATGAGCCTGATACTCTCAGCCGGTACAGGCTCTCATCGGGACGTATAGATGATGAAGTCAACAGGGTACCGAAGTTCACAATGAGTATACCGTTCTCGCATCCGCTCTATAATGATGAACTGCATGACCGTAAGGACATAGTCGAGGTGATCAGCACCGTCACCGGTGAGACCGAGTTTGAGGGGACTCTCCTGACTCACAGCGAAAGTATGAGCAATACCGGAAGGCTTGCCAAAGGAGCCGTCTGCGAGGGCTTTATGGGCTATCTCTGCGACAGCATACAGCCTTATCATCACTATGAAGGCAGCACCGCAGAGGAGTTTCTGCGAGCTCTCCTTGAAGTCCATAACTCTAACGTACCGGAAGAAAAACGGATATATCTCGGTATGTGCGATATATCCGGTGACAACACCAACAGTAAGACTACTGCCTATAGGAACACCCTTGAAGAGATACGGGTGAACCTTATAGACCGTATCGGCGGCGAAATAAGAGTCCGGCGAGCTGACGACAGGCTTGTGCTGGACTACATGGAGCAGATCGGCAGCAGAAGCAGTACGAGTATAGCTCTTGCTGATAACATGAAGTCTCTGAGTGAGGATACCGACAGCACCAGCATAATCACAAGGCTCATCCCTCTGGGATGCCAGCTTGATCCGGATGAGTCAGCAGAGCGTCTCACTATCGCAGAGGTCAACGAAGGACGCATCTATATCGACGATGATAATGCTGTTGAAAGGTACGGCATCATTGAGGGAACCGCAGTCTTTGACGACATTACCCTTCCGGCAAATCTTAAAGCCGCAGGAGAGGAGTATCTGCTGAACAATAACAGAGTGAAGAAAGCATATCAGGCCCAGGTCCTTGACCTGAGCACTGTCAACAGCTCCTATGAGTCCGTGAAATGCGGCTGGACCTACCCCTTCGTCAACGAGCTCATGGGACTCGACGAAGAGCTTCGGGTCATGCGTCGTTCTCTGGACATCTACAAGCCCTACGCTCCAACTATTGAGATAGGCGACAGAGCAGAGCGCATCACGGACATAGCCGTCCGGACAGCTCAGCTTATAGAGTATGAGCTGCCAAAACAGAAGCTGGACATACTTGCATCGGCAAAGGCTACGGCTACAGACCTTATCAATGCTGGTATCAACGGGTATGTTGTAGTTAATAAGAATGAGATACTCATAATGGATACTCCCGACAAGTCCACGGCAACTAAGGTATGGCGGTGGAATTCCGGCGGCTTCGGCTACAGCAGCACAGGATACAGCGGTCCATATGGAACAGCTATGACAATGGACGGAGCTATCGTTGCTGACTTCATCACTGCCGGAGTCCTGCGTGGACTTGAGATAAACAACGGCAGCGGTACTTTCCGTGTAGACACTTCTGGCAACGTGACTGCTACAAGTGTGAACATCAATAACGGTAACGGTATATTCAGAGTGCTCCCGGACGGTACCGTACAGGCTTCGGCTTTACAGATGACCGGCGGTCGGATAAATATGTCTACATCATCCGAGAACTATGATGCCATAAAGTTGAACTGCAACGAATGGACGCTTCAACTTACTCCGCTGCAACTGCTCTTGCAGAATACGTCCACTGATAAAAAAATATTGATACAGGCCGGAGCGATATTTTTCTATAACAGTATCAGTGACCAGTCGCCTTCAATCAATATATCTGCATCTGGCAGCGTTACTATGGAAGGCAATATCACTTCTGAAGGAAACATCACAGGAAATGATATTATCTTCCGAATGGAGGACGGCGGCAGTTTATATTCGATACGTTCAAGACTGCAAGGCATCTTCGACCGTCTGACAGCTCTGGAGGACCAGGACAAGACGCTCTATGCTAATGACTTACGATTCATATCTTCCGGAGACACGAGAGTTTCTCTGAGGGATGAGATAGCCCTTATCAATAGCTATATACAGGATATTTACAGGAGGATAGGAGGACAGTGATGAGATTTTTTTATGACAAGATGCCGGATATGGAGTGCCTGTCCGGAGATACGCTGCCTGAGTTTGAAGTGGATGTAGAAGTCGATTCCGGAGGGAGTCTCAGCGGATGCAGTATGCAGGTCATTGTTGCAAGGTCGGACGAGCCTCAGACTGCGGTCATATGTAAGAGCTGTGAGCAGACAGAGTCAGGCTTTACCGTGACTCTTACGAGCGAGGACACCTCACGGCTTGGTGAGTATTCCTATGACATCCATTTCAGATTGATAGACCCGGACGGAAACAGCTACAGAAAGCTCTTCGGCAGGCTCTATGTACACACAGCTGCAAGGGGGAATGATATATGAAATTCCGGATAGACGATCATATAAAGATCAAATGTACACTGAAAGACGTTCGTATAACCTCGGAAGGTATGCGTCCCTTTACTCTTGCGTTCGCTACAGGAGAGCTCAAAGGCAGGGTATGCGAAGCTAAAATAGTAAATGAGGAGAATGAATAATGGCTATATCAGAAATAACGTTCACAGGAACGAACAACATAGACGAAGTGCTTGCATGGATGCATACAAACGCTTCAGAATACTTCGATGATATCACGAAAGACGGTAACACATTGAACTGTTCCGTCAACGGTGCAGTATTTTTACAAGTCGGTTTTTCTGGCAATGCAACTACAGGTCTGACACTGCCGAACGGAAATAATAAAACTTATAGCAGCTCTGATTCCTCCGCTAATGTCACGAAAGTGTATAAGACTGATAAAGGCATAGCATTATTCAGAGACAGATACTACGATATCTTTGTCTCAAAAACAGATGAGGGTTCAACAGCAGTCGTTATGATATTCAGAGCACAGTCTGATGACCTGCGTATCTATGGCGCAGATTCTGAAAACTCTACAGACTTATCAACATATCCGTCTGTTAAAGAGTCGATATACAATCCGGGAATAAACGCAATAACAAAGCATTTCGCTACTGCCGGAAAAGCTGCTATAGTGCCGTTTGTTTTCGATAATGGAAGTCACACTCCGAATATATTTCTTGTCCCTTTTTCTCCATTCATAGGCACAAAGGCTATTATTGACCTTGACGGCACCAAATACGTTTACGACGGATGCATTGCGCTGAAGGAGTGAGGGGAATGGACGTTAAAGAGAGACTTGCTAAACTTATAGATGTAAAAACATTGGTCACATTTACATTGACCGGTGCTTTTACTGTGCTTTCAATTAAAGGAGATGTAAAGCCGGAAATATTCGTGACGATATATACAACTATCATAGGTTTTTATTTCGGCACACAACATGAAAAAAAGAATAAGGAGGAATGAAAATGAACAGTCCATATATTGGCAAATTCAGAGTATCGCAGGGGTTCCGTCCGCCGGAGAATCCTTCTCACGACGGTATTGACCTTGTAGGTATCGACAGTAAGGAAATCCACGCTACTGTCAGCGGTACAGTCCACTTTGCAGGCTGGGAGAACGCTAATGATCACACACAGGGCTTCGGGCAGTACGTCTGCATCCGCAGCACCGACGGACTTTTCTACTACTACGGGCATATGTCGGAACTCAAAGTCAAAACTGGCGATCTTGTTGCCTGCACTGACGTTATCGGCATTGAGGGCAGTACTGGTCACTCCACCGGTAACCATTGTCACTATGAGATACGTAATGCATTCTACAAAGGTGCAAAGGTCTATGACGTGTGCAATATGTCAGGTATTCCCAACGTACAGGGCGGTACATACGACGACGGATATCGTCCCAGTTTGCAGACTGTAATAACACCAAGTCTGTATAATGAATCGGACATCAAGGTCCTCCAGACTGCACTCAACTCTCACGGATACAACTGTGGTGCTGTTGACGGCGCAATCGGTCCCAAGACAACCGCTTCGATGTTCTCGGCATTGTACGATCTCTGGTCACTGTAAGCAAAGATTCCCTCTGAGTTCCACTTCTCAGAGGGAATAAATATTTAGGAGGTTAAAATGAAAAATATTATCCCTTGGATCGGTGGGAAATCTCTTCTCGCCAAACAAATCGTGTCACTCTTCCCTAAAGATTTCGACAGATATATAGAGGTATTCGGAGGTGGTGCAGCGGTACTGTTTTCAAAAGATAAACACGCTCCTTTTGAAGTTTATAACGATGCTGACAGTCAGCTTGTCAACTTGTTCAGATGTGTAAAATTCCACAGGAACGAGCTTCAAAGAGAAATCTCTACATATGTGAACTCAAGAGAAGTTTTTGAAGATATAAAGTCACTTATAAATATACGGGGGCTTACTGATATCCAGCGTGCTGCAATGTTCTTCATTCAGACAAAGATAAGCTATGGAGCAGACAGAAGGAGCTATGGCTGTAATGTAAAAAAACTTTCACCTGATAATCTTGAAGAATTCGAGAAACGGCTCAAAGCAGGTAAAGGTGTTATTATCGAGCACAAGGATTTTGAAAACTTGATTTCCGTATACGACAGGAGCAATAGCCTTTTTTATTGCGATCCCCCTTATCATAAAACTGAACGATTCTATGATGTTCCTTTTAAAGACGAAGACCACCTGCGTTTAAACGCTTCTTTAAAAGCAATTAAAGGGCGTTTTATCCTTTCTTATAATGATGACGAATTCGTCCGTGAACTGTATAAAGATTACAATATTATTCCTGTAGAGCGTCAGAATAACATGAGCTCAGGCGTATTCAAAGAGGTCATAATCAAGAATTACTAATGTATTTTTTTTAGAACCAAAATAACATATATCGTTATTTTAGCTGTAAAAAATGTACGGGAGGAAATCATGATACAATGCCGTTTAAAAGTTATTTTAAAAGAGCATAACCTAACGCAGAAGGAACTATGCGATGCGATAAAAGCACGCCCTTCTACTATCTGCGATCTATGTAACAACAATGCTGAAAGTATAAAATTGTCGCTTGCAGAGGATATATGTAAGCATTTCAACTGTAATATTTCAGATCTTTTCTTTGTAATTTGACGAAAGCCCCTTGAATTAGCGTTTCAAGGGGCTTTTTTATTACCAGAAGTAAATTTTTTTGTATTTTGCGTGTCAATTTTTTGTATTTTGCGTGTCCGGCAACAACAAGGTCGTCAGCATCTTCCGTGAATTTCTGAAAAAGTACAACCTTTAAAAATCATATAATCCGAATATATCAACTTAAAAAAGAGCAGTTCTGTGTAACGCTCTTTTTTATTATCTGTTCGCATAAATCACCAAAATTCGTCATAGACTATACTATAAAACGAATCGAGGTAAAGCTATGAAGAAAATCAAATGGACTGAACTTATCATTTTTATCGTCACCGCAGAGCTTGTGGGAGCAATATCTGCACTTCTGTCAGGACAGCACAAGGAGCTGTTTACCGACCTAAAACAGCCTCCCCTCGCACCGCCGGCAGCAGTATTCCCAATAGTATGGGCAATACTCTACGCACTCATGGGAATAGGCGCCTATCTTGTGTATGTCTCAGAAGACAGCGGCATCAGGACTTTTTCCCTGCGTGTTTACACCATTCAGCTTGCCGTGAATTTCTCCTGGAGCATAATCTTCTTCCGGTTTGAGCTACTGGGACTTGCGGCAGTAGTGGCAGTTCTCCTTGCAGTGCTTGTTGCAGTCATGGTTTGGGCATTCTACAAGACACGGCCTCTTGCCGGAACTATAAATCTGCCCTATCTTGCCTGGAGCATATTTGCTTCTTATCTGGCCATAGGAAATGCGGTGCTGAATTAAATGGTAATTTTTTTGCCAGATATTTTGTATTGATTTAACGAACTACCTCTGCTATAATATAATTATCCCAAGAGGGATAAATCACTCAGGAGGTATAGATCATGTGCTGCAATAACATCTGGAAACTTCTCTGTCAGCTCTTCGGCTTAGGCTGCTGATAAGAGAAACTCCCCCGGTTTTTCCGGGGGAGTTTTTTCGTTTTCAAGTTATATCTCATTGCCCGGGATATCTTTCGCTGCGCCTATATCCTCCAGTTCAGCAGAAATACCCTCATTCTGTGATAAGGGACGCTTTTTGCGTTTCACTTTTATCTCCAGAGGATGAAAGTCGGGATAACCGTGCTGAGAGCGGATATAGCGCTGCTTTTTCTCATGCAGATATGCCATATACCCATTAAAGGCAAATAATACCCAGACCGGTATGAGTGCAAATGCCGCTTTTTCTTTTATCAGCAAAATGAGCATCAGCGACGCAATAGCCGGTCCGATCAGGCTCTTCCGCCATAACACAAGAATCACAGCCAAAAGCAGGTATACACCCGCTACTAAAAAGAGACTGTTTTCGAACATTTCAGTGATCTCTGTGAGCAGATATATGAAATTACACCAAAGGTAAAAGATACGGTAAAACTGCATTTCCTTCTTATATTGAAGACAGACTGATCTTGCAGACTCATATTCGTCTACGGCCTGTTTTACTTCCCATTCATTTTCCTCATCACATTCGATCACATACTGATGATAAGTTTCTTCCGGCAGATTCATTTTTCCCCTCCAAGTTTTTTTAGCAGCGTGACGCTGCAAATCCCGATTTGGTTTATGTTAGTAACAATTATAGCATATGATCGACATAGTGTCAACAAAAAGCCATAGCACTCTGAAATAATATCAGAAGTACTATGGCTTGGTTTTACTCAGCTTTTTCTTCCTTTGGAGGCTGAGGCTCACAGCTATGGATGACCTTTGCAGGACAGGCTGCCATGCATATACCGCAGCCGGTACACTTCTCATAGTCGATAGCCGCATGGAAATTCTCCACCTTTATCGCTCCGTTAGGACACTTCTTCTCACAGATCTTACAGCCGATACAGCCGTTCTTGCAGTTCTGCTTTGTGACCTTGCCGTTGTCCGCTGAGGAACAGAGGACATCTATATGCTTTGCAAGAGGCTTTATCTCAATAAGCTGATTGGGACAGACTGCCGCACACTGTCCGCAGGCTCCGCACAGTGCAGGAGTCACCTTTGCGACCCCGTTTTCAATGCGTATAGCGGAGTGCTCACAGACGTTCATACAGTCTCCAAGACCGATACAGCCGTATTTGCACATTCCTGTGCCGCCGTAGAATCTCTTTACAGCCTTGCAGGACTGAACTCCGTCAAAAATAAACTGCTGCTCTGTGGCCTTGCAGTCTCCGCTGCAATGTACAACTGCTGTCATCTTTACAACATCTGCTGCCGCTGTGCCAAGTATAGCTGCGATCTTTCCGGCAGCATCAGCACCTCCGGGACGGCAGAGATTTGTAGGAGCGCCCTTCTGTATTATAGCAGCTGCATAGTCTGCACAGCCGGCATATCCGCAGGCTCCGCAGTTTGCCTGTGGGAGAGTCTCCCCTATTTTTTCGATACGTTCATCCACTTCAACGTGAAACACCTTTGCAGCAACGGTCAGGAGTATTCCTGCCATCATTCCGCATAGTCCCACGATAAGTGCAGGTATAACATAAGTCATTCTCTCTGCACCTCCTTAGCTGAAAAGTCCGGAAAAGCCCATAAAGCTCACCGAAACTATTGACGCTGCGACAAGAGTTGCAGGTACTCCCTTGAATGTCTCGGGAATGTCAGCGTACTCCATTTTCTTTCTTACACCTGAGAAAATTACCAGTGACAGCATGAAGCCGAGTCCGCCTCCAAGTGCATTGACTATGGACTGAACAAAGCTGTAGCTGTTGTCGATATTGAGTACCGTTACACCCAGTACAGCACAGTTTGTTGTTATGAGCGGCAGATAAACTCCCAGGGAGCTGTAAAGTGACGGTATGCACTTTTTCAGCATCGTCTCAACAAGCTGTACGAAAAGTGCTATCACCATTATGAATACCACTGTATCCAGATATTCAAGCTCGTTGGGTACAAGTATACCGTGGTGTATGGGATATGTTACCAGGGTGGCACATATCATAACGAATGTTACCGCAAGTCCCATACCGGTGGCGCTGTCCAGCTTTTTCGATACTCCAAGGAAGGGACATATTCCCATGAACTTTGAGAGTACGAAGTTGTCTGTCAGCATTGCAGCTAAAAGTATCACCATTAAACTCTTCACTGACAGTCACCTGCCTTTCCGCAGGCCTCAGCATGGGGGCATCCGCTGCATCCCAGCTCCTGAGGCGGTTTCTTGTTTGATAACTTATTGACTGCTGCGATTATCACACCAAGAGTAAAGAAGCCTCCCGCAGGCATAATGAAAAGCAGCATCGGATTGTCGTGAAGAACAGGTATATCCATGCCCATCCACTGGCCTGCTCCTATTATCTCACGGACAGAGCCCATAAGGAAAAGTGCAAGTGTGAAGCCTATTCCCATTCCTATGGCGTCACAGGCTGAAGCTACCACTCCGTTCTTGCTTGCAAACATCTCCGCTCTTCCGAAAATGATACAGTTAACAGTGATAAGTGTAAGGTATATGCCAAGACTGTCATAAAGATCCGGCACAAAGCCCTCCAGCAGGAATCCGATGAGGGTAACAAAGCTTGCTATGATAACTATGAATGAAGGGATACGGACCTTATCGGGTATCACCTTTCTGAGTGCGGAAATAACGATATTTGAGCCAAGCAGTACAAATGTTGTGGCAAGACCCATACCTATACCGTTTTTAGCCTGAGTAGTAACTGCAAGAGTAGGACACATTCCCAGCAGCATTACCAGAGTGGGGTTCTCTTTAAGTATTCCCTTTGTAAGCTCGTGTCCAAGGGACATTTTCTTATCTGCCACCGAGTATCGCCTCCTTGTTTTCGTTATACACATCCATTGCAGCAGCAACGGCCTTTCTCATCCCCTTTGAGGAAAAGGTCGCTCCGCTGATAGCGTCAACATCCTCAGGGGCCTCTGTTATTCCGATGAACTGCTCACGGAAGGACTCTATATCCCTTACCTTTGAGCCAAGTCCGGGAGTCTCTCCCAGTGAAACAAAGTCTATTCCGGAGAGAGCGCCGTTTTCGTCTATTCCCACAAGGATGTTTATTCCCTCCTTGGAGTAGCCGTCAGCCACTACCTGGATAGCAGTCTTTCCGTCAGAGGTAACAGCTATGGCCTCTACCTCGTCATGTCCGAAATTATCATCAATAAGAGTACTGTCGCACTCTCCGAAGAGTGCCTCAACGCTCTTGTTGAACTTCTGCTCTTTCTGGTCAGCTATCCTGTCCTTTGTAAGCTCATGGGAGAATACCAGAAGTGCTGCTGAGACAACGCAGATAAGCGTAAGTACTATAGTTGGCATCACTTTTTCCTTCATTTCTTCTCAGCCTCCTTTGCTCCGAACACCTTTGTGCGGGTGAGCTGTTCGATATATGGAGTAAGCACGTTCATCAGGAGTATGGAGAATGAAACTCCCTCAGGATACGAGCCGAAGTGACGGATAACAAATGTTATGATACCACAGCCCAGTCCGAACACTATCTTTCCCTTTGTGGTTATGGGAGTTGTAGCGTAGTCGGTAGCCATGAAAAATGCTCCCAGGAACACGCCTCCTGCAAGGATGTGATAAAGCGGGTCATCCCCGGAAATGGCTGTCAGAAGTGCCAGAGCACCGATGAAGGATACGGGTGCAGCCAGTGAGATTATCTTTCTTGCAGCAAGATAAAGTCCACCGATGAGAAGTGCCAGGGCACAGGTCTCTCCGAGACATCCTCCGGTATTTCCCAGGAAAAGGTCAAGGTAAGAGGGAAGGTCCCCTCCCTTGCTCTCAAGTACAAGAGGAGTTGCAGAGGAAACTGCGTCGTAGTCATATTCCTTGGCCTTTATCCAGTTAGTCATGGCTCCCGGAAAGGATACCATAAGGACTATTCTTGCAGTTATTGCAGGATTTGCAAAGTTCTGACCAAGTCCGCCGAAAAGCTGCTTTACTATGACTATTGCAACAAAACAGCCAATGACTGCCATCCAGTAAGGCAGGGTCACAGGGAGGTTCATAGCAAGTATGATTCCGGTGACTACCGCTGACAGGTCAGTTATCGTATTGGACTTCTTCATTATCCTTCGTGTTGCATACTCAAACATTATACAGCAGGCCACACAAACTGCCGTCAGTGTGATGACTCTGAATCCGAAGAAATAACATCCGGCTCCCAGTGCCGGAAGAAGTGCGATTATAACGTTCAGCATTATGTTGGACGTTTTCATGTAGTTCTCGTCGTGGGGAGACGGTGAAACGATGAGCTTATTCATTCTTCTGCCTCCTTACTTTCTTGGGATGAGCCCTTTGGCAAGCTGATTTGTCTCTGCCAGCTTTCTGTTTGCCGGACATACATATGTACAGCTTCCGCAGTTCATACACAGCATGACTTTCAGGGTCTTTAGCTCTTCTATATTCTTTATTTTATACGCTCTGTCTATGTCCGCAGGCATAAGTCCCATGGGACAGACTCTCACGCAGCGTCCGCAGCGGATACAGTTTGAGGTCTTTCTCTCGTCGTAGGTCTTTATTGCAAGCAGAGCGTTGGATGTCTTGACTACAGGCATATCCATATCAGGAATGCTCATTCCCATCATAGGGCCTCCGCCTATCAGCTTTTTTACTGCGTCGATGTCAGTCTTGCAGAATTCCAGCAGCTCTCGGAATGATGTACCAATTACTGCACGGACATTTTTAGGCTCACCGACTGCATTTCCGTCCACGGTCAGACGTCTTGTGACCAGCGGCATACCCGTCTGCATATAGCGGTAAAGGAAGGCTATAGTATAAACATTTATAACTATAACTCCCTGGTCTGAGGGGAGCTGTCCTTCCTCTACTATTCGTCCGGTTGAATTGTAGATTATCACCTTCTCAGCTCCCTGAGGGTAACTTGAGGGAAGTGTGATGATGTCTATAGTGTCGTCATTTTTGGCCATTTCAGTAAAATTCTTTATGGCCTCCGGTTTGTTGGCCTCGATAGCCAGCTTTGCAGTCTTTATGCCAAGTCTGGACTTGACCATGTTTATTCCGCCGATTATATCCTCCGGGCACTCTATCATCTCCCGGTAGTCTGCGGTTATGTATGGCTCACACTCAGCCGCATTTATTATCAGCGTATCTATCGGAGTCTTTGGATTCAGCTTGATATGTGTGGGAAATCCTGCTCCTCCAAGGCCGCAGGCTCCGCTCTCTCTTACCGCTTTGATAAAGGAATCCTTATCTGTCACCTCCGGCGGCTTTACCTCATCTGAAACAGTCTGCAAGCCGTCCGTTTCTATCTCAACTGCCTTGCATACCGCTCCCATAGCATTGCGGTAGTCGCTTACTGCTATGACTTTGCCCGATACGCCGGAATGTATCGGTGCACTGAATGGAGCATCGGAATCACCTATTTTCTGTCCGACAGAAACGGTGTCCCCGACTTTCACAGTGGGCTGGCACGGTACGCCCATGTGCATCGACATAGGTATCCTTACCTTTGCAGGAAGAGGATACTCTACAGTCTGGCTGTTTTCCGTATTTTTACGGTGTTTCAGCCCAATACCGTTCAATTTTTTCATGTTTCTCTCCTTATTATTTTTGGTCAATTATATGATTCTCAAATAAACGCTATACATTCTATTTTATCATATCCACAAATAAATTACAATAGCTTACACAAAAAAAGTTGCAATTCTCTAAAAACAAATGTTAGCATAATAAAAAGCCGCACTTTAAGTGCGGCTTTTGTGTTCAATTATCTGACAGGTCATATGGAGGCTCCTCGTTTGAAAGTGCAAGCTC
>CACWPR010000017.1 GCA_902762855.1 Ruminococcus flavefaciens | reverse complement strand
TCTTACAGATGTCGGAATGTATGGTTATACAAAAGATGACGCAAAGAGCGTTAAAAAGGTCGGAACTTCCGACACACCTGCTGTTCCCGTTGACAAGGCTGTTGAGGTCGAGAACTATTCAGTACCTGCCCCTGATGGCAGAGCCAAGCTGACAAACATTGTAGTTATCTTCAAGCAGCAGAAGCTCCAGCAGTTCATCGAGGCTATGGAAGCCATCGACGTTAAGGGCATAACCGTTACTAACGTTATCGGCTGCGGTATGCAGAGCGGTCAGACCCACTATTACCGTGGTACTACCGTTGAGATGAACCTCCTTCCCAAGGTCAAGGCAGAGATAGCTGTCTGCGCTGTCCCGGTGGAGAAGGTAGTCAATGCTGCAAAGGCAGCTCTTTACACCGGAAACTACGGTGACGGCAAGATGTTCATTTATGACATCGAGAACGTCATCAAGATACGTACCGGTGAAGAGGGCTACAACGCACTCCATGATTCCGAGGAGTGGGAAAAGTCATAATTGCTATGAACGATGCTGTGGGAGCTGCCCATACAGCTCCCGGCATCTTTTCATAAATGTATTTCAAGGAGCATAAGCAAATGTCAAAGTTCATTTTTGTAACAGGCGGAGTCGTTTCCGGTCTTGGCAAAGGCATTACAGCCGCCTCACTGGGCAGACTTCTCAAACAGCGCGGGTATAAGGTGACAATACAGAAATTCGACCCCTATATCAATGTTGACCCCGGAACTATGTCCCCATTCCAGCACGGCGAGGTCTTCGTAACAGACGACGGAGCCGAAACAGACCTGGACCTGGGTCACTATGAGCGCTTCGTTGACGAGAATCTGTCAGTACACTCCAATGTGACCACCGGCAAGATCTACTGGAACGTTATCACAAAGGAGCGCCGTGGAGACTATCTCGGCGGCACAGTCCAGGTGATACCTCATATCACGAATGAGATAAAGGACAGGGTCTACAGCGCCGCTAATGAGGCAAATGCAGATGTTGTCATCACTGAGATAGGAGGTACAGTAGGCGACATCGAGTCCACACCGTTCCTTGAGGCTATCCGACAGGTAGGCACCGAACAGGGCCGTGAAAATGTATGCTACATACACGTTACCCTCGTTCCCTATATCGCAGGCTCCGAGGAGTTGAAATCAAAGCCTACTCAGCACTCCACAAAGGAGCTCCTCTCTATCGGTATCCAGCCTGACATAATCGTCTGCCGGACAGAAAAGCGCATTCCCGACGATATGGCTGAAAAAATAGCTCTGTTCTGCAATATCCGCAAGGAGGATGTTATCCAGAACCTGACGGCACCTTCTCTTTATGAGGTACCTCTGTGGCTGGAAAATGAAGGACTTGCACATTCAGTGTGCCGTCATCTCGGCCTTACAGACAACGCTCCGGACCTGACCGAGTGGTCGGAAATGGTCCGCCGTGCTGAAAGCGCTCACAAAAATGTAACTATCGGACTGGTCGGCAAATACGTGGAGCTCCACGATGCCTACCTGTCAGTTGCCGAGGCTCTCCGCCACGGAGGGATAGTCAACGATGCAGCCGTTGACATAAAATGGATAGACTCCGAGGAGGTCACTGCTGAAAATGCAGGAGAAGTTTTCAAGGACTGCGACGGTATAATAGTCCCCGGCGGATTCGGTCACAGAGGTGTTGAGGGGATGATAGAGTCAATACGCTATGCCCGTGAGAACAAGGTCCCCTTCTTCGGTATATGTCTGGGTATGCAGATGTCCGTGATAGAGTACGCAAGGAACGTCTGCGGGCTCAGCGGTGCAAACTCCGCTGAATTCGGTGATACCCCATACCCTGTCATAGACATAATGGACGAGCAGCGTAAAATCGACCAGAAGGGCGGCACCATGCGGCTGGGGCTTTACCCCTGCAAGCTGCCCGAAGGCTCCAGATGCCGCAGCATTTACGGCGACGAGCTCATATATGAACGTCACCGTCACCGTTATGAGTTCAACAACGCATACCGGAAGATACTCACCTCAAACGGACTTTACATCGCAGGACTCTCTCCTGATGAAAAGCTCGTTGAAATAGTGGAGCTCCCGGACCACCCCTGGTTCGTAGGCGTACAGTTCCACCCGGAATTCAAATCAAGACCCAACAAGCCGCACAGGCTGTTTGCAGATTTCATAAAAGCATCGCTTGAAAAATGAGGAGGATAATTATGGAAAAGGTAACAGAATATTTTGGTTCAATGGTATTTGACGACAGGATAATGAAGGCTACACTTTCTGAGAAGGTGTACAAGTCCCTGAAAAGGACTATCGACAGGGGCACTCCCCTTGACATCTCAGTTGCAAATGCAGTAGCCGCAGCTATGAAGGACTGGGCTATCGAAAAGGGTGCTACACATTACACCCACTGGTTCCAGCCTATGACAGGTGTCACTGCCGAAAAGCACGACAGCTTCATCTCCCCTGCACCTGACGGAAGAGTTATAATGGAATTCTCCGGAAAGGAGCTCGTCAAAGGCGAGCCTGACGCTTCATCCTTCCCCTCCGGCGGACTCCGTGCCACATTCGAGGCCAGAGGCTACACAGCCTGGGACCCCACTTCCTATGCTTTCATCAAAGACGGCACTCTCTACATCCCCACTGCATTCTGCTCATACACCGGTGAGGCTCTCGATAAAAAGGTACCTCTCCTCCGCTCAATGGAGGCTATCAACAAGCAGGCTCTGCGTATACTCAAGCTCTTCGGGAACACCAAGGTAAAGAGCGTAAAGACCTCCGTTGGTCCTGAGCAGGAGTACTTCCTGGTAGACCGTGAGATGTGGAAAAAGCGCAAGGACCTCATAATGACAGGCCGCACTCTCTTCGGAGCAATGCCTCCTAAGGGACAGGAAATGGATGACCACTATTTTGGCTCTATCAAGCCAAGAGTCGCTGAGTATATGGCAGACCTTGACCGTGAGCTCTGGAAACTGGGCATTCCTGCTAAGACCAAGCATAACGAAGTCGCTCCTGCACAGCATGAGCTCGCTCCTATCTACGATACTACCAATATCGCCGCTGACCACAACCAGCTCACAATGGAGGTCATGCAGAAGGTGGCACAGCGCCACGGACTTGTTTGTCTGCTCCACGAAAAGCCCTTTGCAGGTGTAAACGGCTCCGGAAAGCACAACAACTGGTCTATTTCTACTGACCAGGGTGAGAACCTCCTTTCCCCCGGCGAAACTCCTGCTGAAAACGCTCAGTTCCTGCTGTTCCTTGCAGCCGTTATCAAGGCTGTGGACGACTATCAGGACCTGCTGAGACTTTCCGTTGCTACCGCAGGCAATGACCACCGTCTCGGTGCAAACGAAGCTCCCCCTGCTGTTATCTCCATATTCCTCGGTGACGAGCTTACCGCTGTTCTCGACGCTATCGAGACAGACACTCCCTACGGCGGAACTGCAAAGGAGAAAATGAAGCTGGGTGTTGACGTGCTCCCTCAGTTCAGCAAGGACTCCACTGACCGCAACAGAACATCTCCATTTGCTTTCACCGGAAATAAATTTGAATTCCGTATGCTCGGCTCATCAAACAGCATCTCCTGTGCTAACATCCACCTCAATGCGGCAGTTGCAGAGGTCCTGAAGCAGTTTGCAGACGAGCTTGAGACAGTTTCAGACTTCAACGCCTCACTCCATGAGCTCATCAAGCGTACTATCAAGGAGCACAAGAGGATAATCTTCAACGGCAACGGCTACGATGACGCATGGATAGCTGAGGCTGAAAAGCGTGGACTCATGAACCTGAAGACTACCGCAGACGCAATGCCGCATATCTGTGACAAGAAGAACGTGGATATGCTTACAGCTCACGGTATCTTCACTGAAGCTGAGATATTCTCTCGCCGTGACATAATGCTGGAAAACTATATCAAGACCGTCAACATCGAGGCTGTTACCATGATAGATATGGCTCGCAAGGAGATAATCCCCGCAACTGCTAAGTTTGCTGCTGATACAGCATCTGCTGTGGCTGTAAAGAAGAGTGTATCAAAGGCAGCCTGCAAGTACGAGACAAAGCTGGTAACAGAGCTCTCAGAGCTCATCGATGAAATGGACACCGCTGCCTCTGAGCTTGAGGACGCAGTTGCAGAGTTCAGGACTATCGAGGTCATTGTTGACGCCGCCGATTTCATAAGAGACACTGTCCTCCCTGCAATGGATAAGCTCCGCAGCGCCGCAGATAAGGCCGAGACCCTCACCGCTGAGTCATACTGGCCCTTCCCTGCATACGACAAGCTGCTCTTCGGGGTCTGATGACTTTCAGGAGCGCCCCTTGAAATAACGAAATGCTCAGGAAACATTCCTGAGCATTTTGCATTATATCATTTTTCTAATATACGCTCACTACTTGACACAATGGAACTGATAGTATATAATTATACTCAAATACAGCATACTCTGACATTGGCAATGTCAGCAATAAATATTAAAGGCAATACCGTACAAAGACGTCAGGCGGTCTTTGTGCGGTGTTGCCTAAAAGGAGGTCACTATGCAGGATTTCTTGTTCGGACAGGTGGAGGACCACACATGCAGCATAGTCGGATATGAAGGCGACGAGCCGGAGGTCATTATCCCGGATAATTACGGAGGTACCAGAGTAACAGTTATCAGCGATAAAGTGTTCACCGGACACAGCGAGATAGTTTCAGTTACCGTACCTGATACTGTCACCGACATGGGAGAATTTATATTTGAAGGCTGCTATGGCCTTAAACACATCAGACTCTCCTCAGAGCTGAGGTATCTTTGGGGATACACCTTCTGCCGGTGCGGTATAGAGGAGATAGTTCTGCCGGACAAGTTAGTTTCTCTGCCTCCCTTTGCATTCAAGGAGTGCCGTGACCTCAGACGTGTAGTCTGCGGTGCAGGATTGAAGAAGATATACGCATGGGCATTTGCAGGCTGTGACAGGCTTACAGAGTTAGTTCACGGCGACGGTGTGGAGATAAGTCCCGATGCATTCAAGGATAAGAAACTTAATACATGATACGGAGGTCCTGAAATGAAAAGCCGCATTATCACAAAAACATCAGCAGTCCTAATGGCTGTATCAATAGCTCTGACTTTTTCCGCCTGCGGTAACAGATCCTCCGGCTCAAACAAGAGCAGTTCCCAGGCATCATCAAGTGAGAAGAAAAAGCCGCAAACTACAACTGCCATAGTAACAGAGGAACCCACCGAAGCTGAAACAGAAGCTCCCAAAGAGCTAACAGGTACACAGCAGACCTGGGGAATATTCACTGTACTGGTACCGGATGACTGGACTCTCAGGGGCGGAAACTTCATAGATGAGGAAGACCCGGACACATGTAAGGTAATGGAATCCGATTTCTACTATTTTGAGTTCAAGAACGAGAAGGAAGATACTCAGAAAAGTCAGTACGAGTACAACAAAAAGACATACACCAATGAACAGTTCGACCTGCCTTCGACTGTGCTGAACGGCATCGAGTGGAACGGTTTCCAGTACGGCAATGACTTTGGCGGAGGATTTGAGCTTTACGGCCAGTCCGGCGGAAGGTTCCTGCGTGTTTCCTGTGCAGGATTCAGCTTCGACAGCCAGGAAGCTCAGAAAATACTCAGCTCACTGACAGTCAGTCCGGCAGAAGAGGAAGAAGAGACCGGTCCTTCGGAAGAAGTGTCCCCTGAATAAATGTTTATATGAGAAAAGCAGCCCTATTCAAGAGGCTGCTTTTTATTTCACTTATATACTATCACAGCAAGTCAGGATACTTCATCTGACTCTATGAGTTTTTTCAGAGCTTTCTCAAAATCCTTATCCTGCTGCGGAGTGCGCTTTGCAAGTCCCTTTGTACGTCCGCCGCTGCGCCTTATTTTTGCCGAAACTGCACGGAACTCCAGCAGTCCGGATATATTTTCCTCAGTGTATCTTCTGCCGTTCTGGTCAATTACTGCTGCTCTCCTGCTCAGACACATGGCAGCCAGTCCGTAGTCCTGGGTCACCACAATGTCCCCTGTCCTGACAAGATTAACGAGCCGGAAGTCTGCGCTGTCCGCACCCTTGTCAACAGTTATGGTCTCCGCACCTTCCCGGTGTATGGAGTGTGCAGTATCACATATTATCGTGCATTTCAAGCCGTAATTGGCGGCAGTCCTGACCGTTATTCCCACAACAGGACAGCCGTCAGCGTCTATCAGGATATTCATTTTCTATCATCTCTCGTTCCGGATATGTATTCATATCATTCAGGCTCTTTTCCGATAAGCCTGAATATCTCGGAGTCATCCGCATCGGGATAAAGCTCCTTTACTCTGTCAATTATCCGCTTCCAGGAATCCTTGGGCTGTTCACTGTAAGCGGATGTTACTCTGTCGTATCCCCAGACAGTCTCCGGCGGAAGCAGTATTGAAACTGCCATGCCGTACTCTGCGCCTTTCTTATTCCTACGCCGGCGGAAACCGGCAGTAACAAGGTATGTTTTCATCATAAGGTCAGTCGTGATGCCCGGGAAGTTCTTCTCGCCGCCCTTGCCAAAACCAGCAAGCTGTTTCAGCTCGGTAGAGAGTATATCCTTATCTGTCCAGACAATATCTCCTTCACTGTCTTTGTCAGTCAGGACATCCATAATGAGCTTTTCACGGTGGTTGACACGGCTGTCCTCCCATGCGGAGTCAAAGTCGTAGCCGTCACGTCTGAAATTGGCAAAATACGGCAGCCACTCAGCACTGATGAACCCGGCCTTTCCGCCGAAAAACTTTCCGTATGCGACCTCCCGGTCTGACGCAATTTGTTCTCTCCATTCCCAGGGGTCCTGCTCCCGGTCACCGCTCCACCAGTAGTCCGGAGAAACGTGTTCCTCGGCAGAAAATCCCTTTACTCCGTTAGCGAACAACGGCAGGAAACCCACCTCATTTATCCAATTTACAAGCTCTTTCGGACTGCGTATCCTGTATGGGTCATCCCATGCAAGTCCACGCATTATCCATTCTCCATTTTCTAATGCCATGATGCTCTCCTATTTTATCACAGCCGGCTCAGATGATATGTTCAAAAAAACATACAGCGGCTGTTTTTATTAATATACATCATATCACATAAGCGAAGCGATGTGATATGATTGCCCGATCCGCAGGGAGCAGATCTTTGATTTGCATATCTGCGAGGGCATTTAAATCAGTTATAATGAATGCTTATGCATTCATCATATCACATAAGCGAAGCGATGTGATATGATCGCCCGATCCGCAGGGAGCAGATCTTTGATTTGCGTATCTGCGAGGGCATTTAAATCAGTTATAATGAATGCTTATGCATTCATTATATCACATTGTACCGTTGTTTACAACACCTGAGAGTCAAAAAAGCAGAGCTGCTCCGTAACTTCCATTGAAACCATTTACAAGGCCGGATCAAAATGATATAATAGTTATGAGGTGATATAAATGGAATCATACAGAGTCACTGCCGATGAAGCCATACAGAAGCTCATCGCCGGAAATCAGCAATATATAAAGTCAAAGGAACTGACCACTGATGTCTCCCCGGATACTCTGCTGAGGTTCAGCAGCAGCGGTCAGCAGCCTTATGCCATAATCATAACCTGCTCGGACTCACGGGTAGTCCCGGAGCTCATCTTTTCAGCAGGTATCGGAGACCTGTTCGTTATAAGAGTTGCCGGAAACGTCATCGACTCCCACCAGCTCGGAAGCATAGAATATGCCGCAGAGCATCTTGGCACAGGCCTTATCGTTGTACTCGGCCACGACCGCTGCGGTGCAGTAGATGCCGCTATGAATCATGAACCTGACGGCTATATCAAGTATATTACAGATGAGATACTAAAGGCAATAGGCAGCGAAAAAAATGAAGTCAGAGCCTGCTGTCTGAATGTACAGCATAGCTGCGAGATGATAGAACACAGCCTCCAGATACAGAAATACGAGAAGGAGTACGGCCTGAAAGTCCTCGGAGCTATATATCATCTCGAAAGCGGAAGGGTGGAGTTTCTATGAAAAAAATCATGTTCGTCTGCCACGGCAATATCTGCCGCTCGCCAATGGCAGAATTCATAATGAAAAAACTGGTAGCAGATGCAGGTATGTCTGACCGTTTTCATATCGCATCCAGTGCAACGAGTACAGAAGAGCTCGGAAATCCGGTATATCCCCCCGCACGTTCAGAGCTTGCCAGACACGGCATCGGCTGTGCAGGAAAAACAGCAGTCCAGCTCAGGAAGTCAGACTATGACAAGTTCGATATTTTTATAGGGATGGATACTGCAAATATCCGAAATATGAACCGTATCTTCGGCAGTGACCCTGAGGTTAAGATATACAAGCTGCTGACCTTTGCAGGCCGCAGCGATGATGTTTCAGACCCTTGGTACAGCCGGGATTTCGGAAAAGCCTACGCTGACATCGAAGAGGGCTGCATTGGACTTCTGCGGCAGCTTACAGAGCAGTAAATGAAGGACGTAACTATAATAAACAGCGGCTTTGCATATGGAGGATTCACCTCCGGGAGCGAAGGCATATGGACGAGAAATGAGCCAACAGACCCGCCGGCTCCGGATTATAAGTCACTCAGTGAAAGGCTCCGCACACCTGTTTCACACATTGTACAGCCGTACCAGGCAGGCGGCGGCAAGGCCGCAGTAGTCAGCAGTGAAAACGGCGGTTCCGGAGTCATAAAGGACAGCGCCTTTAAAAAGACAGACGGTCTCGTAACCGCAGAAAAAGGTCTGGTACTCAGCATTATAGCCGCAGACTGCGTACCTGTATATCTTGTGGATAAATATGCAGGAGTTGTCGGGCTCCTTCACTGCGGCTGGAGGTCGGCTGCCGGTCCTCTCTTAAAGGATGCAGTTGGACTGATGAAGGGACTCGGCTCCGTACCAGGCGATATACAGGTATATATCGGTCCTCATATATGTGCTGACTGCTACGAGGTAGGGGCAGAGGTACGTGAGGTATATGTCCATGCATTTACTGAAAAAGAGCTTGAAAAAATATTCATTGCCAGAGGAAACAGTCTTTATCTTTCACTTTCACAGGCCATACGCTCAAAGGCTGAAAATGAAGGCATCCCGGATGAAAATATATCTGTATCCGAGGAATGCACCTGCCACGACCCGGAGTTTTACTCGTTCCGGCGTGGAGACAAGGGCAGACAAAATCTGGCATATATAATGATCAATACGACAGAACAAGGAGCTGAAAACAATGTACCAGTGCAAAATACTTTCAAGAGCTGAGATAACTGATGTCTACAACAGATATATGAAAGAGGATTTTCCAAAAGATGAGCTGAAACCCCTTTCAATGATAATGTCCTCACTTGACCGGGAGCAGTACATCTGCTATGGTATATCCAATGGGGAGCAGCTCTGCGGATATGCCTGTATTGCGTATATCGAAGAAAACAGCCGGAAGTACTGTCTGCTCGATTACTTTGCAACAGTAAAAGAGTTCAGGTCCCAGGGGATAGGAACAGTTTTTTTGAAGCTGCTCCGCAGTGAACTCAGTGACGCTGAGGTGCTGCTTTGCGAGACAGAAAGTCCGGAAGATACGTCCGGAGAAGAAAAAGATACCAGAGAACGGCGGATAGCATTCTATCACCGCAGCAGCTTCATTGATACCGGCGTCAGCGCCTCAGTTTTCGGAGTCAATTACATGATATTAGAGCTAAGCCTTCAACGTGAACACACACAAGAAGAGATCCGTGAATATTATTCTGCACTCTACAGGAGCTTCCTCCCCGAAAAGCTCTATAACAGGTTCATAACGATAAACTAAAACAGCCCTCATACGAGGGCTGTTCTTCATTCTTCATAAAGGGAGCTTCGATGCTTAGGTCTGCGTTTATAGGCCTTTTTTTCGTCCGGGACCACACGGGTGACCGGGTCAAGGCCGTTCCAGCTCCGGCGCTGAGCATCATTGATTTTTTTCTGTTCCTTTTTGCTCATTTTTTCATAGGATACGAACTTTTTCATTATTCCTCACCTGCCTTGAAATTGTAGATAGGCTTTATTATTTCGTTTACGTCCACAGTATCACCGACATTGTCAACAATATCCTCAATGGACTTGTATGCCATAGGGCACTCATCAAGAGTTGCAGCATTTACAGAGGTCGTATAGATACCGTTCATCTGTTTTTTGAACTCTGAGACTGTGAAGCTCTCCCTGGCCTGCGAACGTGACATGAGCCGTCCTGCGCCATGAGGGGCCGAAAAGTTCCAGTCGGCATTTCCTTTGCCGGTACAGATAAGGCTGCCGTCACGCATATTTATTGGTATAAGCAGCTTCTCCCCTGCTCCGGCTGAAACAGCTCCCTTACGTAGTATCATAGAGTCAGTGTCGATGTAGTTATGGATAGTTGTGAACTGCTCCGAAACGTGCAGGTGCATACCCTTTATTATCTCATCCATCATGGCCTGACGGTTGAGCATCGCAAACTGCTGGACTATCTTCATGTCGTGGATATACTGTCTGAACAGCTCACCCTCGCAGTATGCAAGATGTCTGGGGACTCCGGCACTGCCTGCAAGATTCAGAAAAGCCTGTTCCTGATAGTATTTTGCAGTTTCAACTCCGAGGTGACGTGAGCCGGAATGGATAACGATATAAATACTGCCGCCCTCTCCCCTGTCAGCTTCGATAAAATGATTGCCGCCGCCGAGAGTACCGATGCTCTGCTCTGCACGGCTTATGTTGATGTGCTCGCAGCAATAAAGCTCCGAGAGGTCTATCCGCTCATTATAGCGATGTACCTTTTCACGCACCGCAAATCCTGAGGGTATCTTCTCATAGATGAGCTTATCAAGTTTCTGGAGCTCGATATGCTTTTCCTTCAGTCTGACTGTTTCCATTCCGCAGCCAATATCGACTCCCACAAGATTCGGCACCACCTTGTCTGTAATATGCATAGTTGTGCCGATAGTGCAGCCTGCTCCGGCATGAACGTCCGGCATTATGCGTATCTGCGAGCCTGCACTCAACGGTTGGTCACAGAGTCCGATTATCTGTGCAGCCGCATTCTGGTCCACTGCATCCGTAAATACCTTGGCAGAGCTGTACTTTCCATTCAATTCTATCATGTCTTTTCCTTTCCTGCCTGCCCGATAAATAAAAAAGCGCCCCCGCAGGAGCGCATATCGCCGTATAGGTGCAAAACGTCAGCACATGGCTGAGTATACCGGGCAAACTCCATGCTTATTTTTTATGATATTTAGTTCTGTTGTTTTATAGATGTTCATTATTTCAGTCATAGAGCTCACCGCCTTTCTTTGAATTATGGGAATATTATATATCACTCGCCTGATTTTGTCAAGCGGTTTCTTCATTTTTAATTATTCTGTAACTTATGTGAACTCTCTTCACAGGTGTTCACTCAAGTCCGTCATCAAGCAAATTCCGGTATTCCTCCCAGCTTATCCTCTCACCGCCCATGCTCTCAAGGTGGTCTGTGTGGAACTGACAGTCTATCATTACGAAATCCTTTTTTTCAAGCAGCTCAGCCAGAAGAATAAGTGCTGTCTTGGAGCCGTTTTCTGATTCAGAGAACATACTCTCACCGAAAAAGCACCTGCCGATGCAGACCCCATAAAGGCCTCCGGCAATCTCTCCGTCAACAAATGCCTCCACGCTACAGGCAAGACCGTACCTGTTCAGTTCACAATAGGCCTTCTCCATATCGTCAGTTATCCATGTTCCGACAGTATTTTCCCTTTTCATGCGGCAGCGATGAATGGTATCCGCAAAATCACGGTTCAGCACAATTTCGGTCTTGTGCTGCCGCATAAATTTTTTCATTGACTTTGAAATGTGTATACTTCCCGGTCTGATAATGAATCTTTCATGAGGACACCACCACAGTACAGGCTGTTCAGGGTCGTACCACGGAAAGATGCCATTGCTGTATGCGAGCACGAGACGCTCAACAGACAGGTCACCTCCGACAGCAAGGAGACCGTCATCATCTGCAAGCTCAGGAGCCGGAAACCATATATCGCTGTCAAGTTTGTAGACTGCCATTTCACACCTTCCCCTTTTTCTCCGCAGAGATGATGAAACTGCCGTCCGCAGCAGACAAGTTCAGCCTGCCGCCGTTTTTCAGCTTTCCAAACAGTATCTCATCCACGAACATCGGCTTTATCTCGTTTCTTATAACACGGTCAACTTCACGGGCACCGAATTCCTGACTGATTCCCTTGCTCTGAACAAGTGACCTTGCCTTCCTGTCAGCCGAAAAATCAATTTTCTTTGCACCTAACTGAGCTGCCAGCTCACCGAGTTTCTTGTCAACGATAAGCGAAGCCATTTTGTCGTCCATGCCGTTGAACACAACTATCTTATTGAGCCTGTTCCGGAATTCCGGCTGAAATGTCTGTCTGACCGATTCCATTATCACGCTCTCACTCAGACTCGAACTCTGGAACCCGATAGTACTTTTTCCTATACGAGCGGCTCCTGCATTTGATGTCATTATCACCACAACATTGCGGAAATCCGCTTTTCTTCCCTGATTATCCGTCAGTGTAGCATAGTCCATTACCTGAAGCAATATGTTATAAATATCCCCATGAGCCTTCTCTATCTCATCAAGCAGCAGAACAGCCGACGGAGTTTTTCTTATTGCCTCAGTAAGCAGTCCGCCGTCCTCATAGCCAACGTATCCGGCAGGAGAGCCTATCAGCTTTGCCACTGCGTGTTTTTCGCCGTACTCGCTCATGTCGAAACGTATCAGCTTTACGCCGAGCTCCTCTGCAAGGCACCTGGCTATCTCCGTCTTGCCAACTCCGGTAGGTCCGACAAAAAGCAGGCTTGCCAAAGGCTTATTTTCTTCGATTAGTCCGGCTTTTGAAAATTTCACTGCATTGACTGCCTGGTCTATGGCCTCATCCTGCCCGAAAATACGCTTTTTAAGTCGCTTTTCAAGTCCTGCAAGGCCGGAGAGGTCGCTGACCGAGACAGTCTCCACAGGAACTCTGCAAATAGTAGTCAGTACTTCATTTATGACATTTTTGTCTACGCTCTGGGTCTTCTTGTCAGTGGGGTGGAGCTTACGGTAAGCGCCTGCCTCATCAATGAGGTCGATAGCCTTGTCAGGCAGACAGCGTTCGTTTATGTATTTGGCACTCATGCGGACAGCGTATTCAAGAACACCCTTTGAATATCTCACACCGTGGAATCCTTCATATTTGGACTTCAGTCCTTCAAGTATCCGGACAGCCTCTTCCTCGTCAGGTTCCTTTATCTCAACATTCTGAAATCGCCGGACAAGGCTCTTATTTTTCTCAAAATACTTCTTGTATTCCTCAAATGTAGTCGCACCGATAAAGCGTATATGGCCGTCTGCAAGGTATGGTTTCAGCATATTCGACGCATCAAAGGAGCTCTCACCTACAGCTCCGGCTCCGGCAAGATTATGTATCTCATCTATATAAATTATCGGCTTTTCCTCGTTCCCTATGCCGGCAAGGACCTTTTTGAACCGTTTTTCAAAATCACCTCTGTACTGCGTACCTGCAAGCATACCTCCGAGGTCAAGGGCGAACACCTTTGCACCGGCAAGCGGCTCAGGGATATTTCCCGAACGTATAAGCTCCACAAGTCCGTATGTAAGTGCAGTTTTTCCGACACCGGGCTCACCGATATGGAGGGGATTGTTCTTATCCTTCCGGCAGAGTATCTGTATAGTCCTGTCGAGCTCTTCCCTCCGCCCGATAAGAGGGTTCACATCACTGAGGGTATCGTTCAGACAAGGGGCATAGAGCCTCCATCCGCTGTCATTTTCATTTTCAGCGCCTGCTCCATCTGTTCTCTCAGAGTGCTCATCAAGCTCTTCGTAGGATGCCATTTCCTGTAAAATATCAGCCTCTGAGATGTCCTGTTTCTCCAGGAAATAAACTGCATAACAGTCCTCAAGGTTCCAGAGTCCGTGAATGATATGTCTCAGAAAGATCTCCTTGTTTCCGCTGCTGTAAGCGCTTTTTGCCGCAAAGTCCAGCAGCCTGTTCACGCCGTCAGAAAGCTCAGGCTTATCTGACTTTGACTTGCCGATGTACTCCTCTGCATACGATTCAAGGTCCTCTCTGAGCCTTCCGATACTGCCTCCAGCTCCCTCAAAAGCCTCTGCAAAGCTCTTTTCGTCAAGTATCATCAGGAGGAGTATCTCCGGTGTCACGAACTCGTAGCCCTTTGAATGCGAGTATTCAAGCGCTTTATATAACAGCTCCATTGCCTCTTTTGAAAGCTCCATATTATGCCTCCTCGATAGTCATTCTGAAAGGGAAACCCTCTGCATTGGCTCTTTCAAGTGCCCGTCTTACTCTTGTTGAAGCAATATCGTAGGGATATTTTCCTACAACTGCCTTTCCGTTCCTATGTACCTTCATCATGATCGACTGCGCTGACAATTCATCCTTATGAAAAATACTGACCAGCACCTCCACTACAAATTCCATAGTAGTAAAGTCGTCGTTCAGCATTATGACATTATACTGTTTAGGCTCTTTTATCCGACTGTTAGTCCTTTCCTTTGCCGAGCTCTGAGTTCCCATAATTACTTCTCCATTTCATCAGCATTATCCAATAATGTATATTTATTATACATTATTATCTGCTAAAAGTCAACGTATCCCGGATCACATAAAAACAGCATATCTGTTAGTTACTTTCAAAATAAAACGGAACTGAATATTATATCTCTTTCCGGCAGCTCTTGAAATATACCGGTATATATGCTATAATATTTATATTAGCATCAACTAACAAATATAAGGAGGTATCATTTTATGCTTTTTACACTTTTATTAGCGATAATTTTTTGTGCCGCTATCACTCTGATGCTTATCTCAGCAGTGGCTTTCATTCAGGATAAGAAGCTCTTTTCATCTGCTCCGAAAGAGGCAGTAGAGCTCATCAGGCCACGAACCGAGGAGCTGTTCTGCGGCGCCAGGATAACGGGCTGGCTGCTGATGATATTCAGCATGATAATGATAGCAGGAGTAGGTGTTGTCTCGATCTGGGACGGTTTCAGATGTGGCTTTTCCTTCATGGATTTCTTCATTCGTTTTGCACTGATATTTAAAGTCCTCAGAAAAACTCTGAGGACTTTTTTCATTGGCGGTCACTGTATATAACGGCAGCTTCATCTGCCGGCCTTGGTGTACATCAGGTCATATATCTTACATCCAGCCGCTTCACGAGTCTGGACCAGCTTCATGCCGAGGTGAACATAGCGGTCGCACTTTCCCTTAGCATCGGTATCCAGGATGCATGGGCAGTCATTTTTGTCAGCCATTCTGTAGGCGAACTCCATGAGCTTTCTCATATAGCCCTGTCCCTGATATTTCTCGGTAACAATGAGCATTTCTACTTTCACGTATGGTTTTTTCTGCTTTTTCATCTGTATCTCAAGGGGCTTTCCGGTACTTCCGCTGTTGGCCTGTTTAAGGAATGAAAACAGCTTTCCCCAGCCGCCCAAAGCACTTTTCATCCTCCGTGCCATACGGACTATGCTCCGGAATCCGGGGTGATTTCCGTTTGTATCGGTAATAAGGATATATCCCTCGCCGTTGTCGGTGCAGTAGAAGGTCCCGCTTTCGATGCCGGCTATGACAAAAGACTTCATATACTCTGTCATTGCTTCTTTTGACGGGAAGAACGGCTTCAGACCGCCTTCACCCTCCTCATATGGCCAGTCCCAGAAGGAAGCGCCTATAAGTGCGGATATTTCGTCTATCTTAGCTTTTGATAATGAACGTATCTTTTTCATAATTGGACCTCACTTTACTCCCTATCTTCCAATAAGTTAGAATAAACTAACTAATTATAACACATTATTTCTTTTTTTGCAAGATGATGTGTATTCCGGCTAACAAAAATGCCCGGTCCTTGTGTTTTCACTTTCATGAAAGCACTTAAACCGAGCCTTTTCCACGATATTCTTCAAGTAGTACCCTGTTCCCCATATTCATAGTACCGAATTTCTCGGTACAGCAGATGACCTCCCTGCATTTTCTCATTATCCCCCTTGCATAAGCTATTTTTTCATCACTTATGGGTTCAAAGGCTTTTTCAGAGATAAGTTCTGCTGCAAGACTTCGGGCTATAGGATATTCTATGTCATTTTCATGTATTACTCCTGCTGCAAATGGTATGCCCTGGCGCTGGAGCCTGCGGTACACCGGGATACCGCTCCCCCCTCCTCCTATCACAAAGACCTGCGGCTCTCCATTCACCTTCTGAGCCTCCGCTGTCCCGAAAAGAGAATGAAAGGTCCCATAGGTAATGCCGTAAAGCTGGCTGATATAATCTCCGCTGAATATCTCTTCCGGAGTGCCGACCCTGTCCGCTTTATTGTCTTTGATGCAGAGTATCTTATCTGAAAATCTCTGAGCAAGGTCGAGCTCGTGCAGAGTCTGCACAACAGCTATATTTCTGGTCTCAGCAAGTCCCCTTAGCAGGCTCAGCAGCCTGAGCTTATTGTTTATATCAAGGAAAGAGCTGGGCTCGTCGAGAATGAGCACCTCCGGCTGCTGAGCGATAGCTCTTGCAAGCATGACCGTCTGCCGCTGGCCGTCGCTGATACAATTGATGTCCGTATCACGGAGCGGTGATATGCCTGTAAGCTCCATAGCTTCACTTACTATCCGTCTGTCATCAGGTGAAAGCAGTCCAAGTCTTCCGGTATACGGATAACGTCCGGCAGACACTATATCCTCGCAGGTCATTCTCTCCGGAGATATTCTGCCGGTAAAGCATACTGCCAGAGTCTTTGAGATGTCATTGAGGCTCATCCGGCCCACATCGTTGTTTTTAATGCTGATACTTCCGGAAATGGCCGGGAGCTGTGCAGAGATGCTTTTAAGTACTGTAGTTTTTCCGGCGCCGTTAGGACCTATTATCGTCAGTATCTCACCGGGACACACCTCAAAATCAAGACCGTTCACTACTACTCTTTTTCCATAGCCCACTGACAGGCCTCCGGCAGCAATAACAGCTTTTTCCATTCATGCACCTCTTTTCTTTGTATGCCGGCTGAGCATTGCTGCGACCACTATGGGTGCTCCGAAAACAGCAGTTATAGTGCTGATACTCAGCTCTACCGGAGCAAAAAGCGTCCGTGCGATAAGGTCACAGGCAAGGCAGAATGCCGCTCCGCCGACAAATGAAGCAGGTATTACGATGAGCGGCTTAGCAGTGCCGAATATGCTCTTCACAAGATGCGGGACAGCTACTCCCACAAATGAGACCGGTCCGGCAAAAGCTGTCACACAGGCAGAGAGGATGCTTGAAAGAATGATTATCGCCAGCTTCAGCAGCTTTATATCCACTCCAAGATTCATAGCATAGCTCTCACCGAGCTGATAGGCTCCCATAGGCTTTGAAAGCAGGAATGCAGCGGTCACGGCTAAAGCTATCGTCACAGCGATGACAGGTATCTTATCCATGCTTATCCCTGAAAAGCTGCCCATTGACCAATTGTGGAGGTTCACGATGTTCGCATCATCTGCAAAAGTAACTGCAAGCTCAGTGGCAGCGGAGCAGATGTAGCCTATCATAACACCTGCTATTATGAGCTGTGACATATTCTTTACCCTTCCTGAAAGAAGAAGGATGAGTCCCATGGACAGAAGCGAGCCGGCAAAGGCGGCTCCGACCAGCTCTCCTGACCTAAGCAGTATATGCTGCCGCATGGTGAACATCATAGCAAGTGCGACAGTCAGCTTTGCACCTGATGAGATGCCTAATACATAGGGTCCGGCGATAGGATTATTGAAAAAAGTCTGAAGGAGAAATCCGGAAACTGCCAGTGCTCCGCCAAGCAGAGCGGCCGCTATAGCACGGGGAAGCCGTATATTCATAACAATGATATGTGCCGCTGTAGCTTCGTCGTCTGTAAGAGCACGGAGCACTTCACCCAAAGAGAGGTCTGCCGTGCCGCCGGCTATCTCAAGCAGGAAAAATACCGCTGTAAGTATAATAAGGACAGTCATGCCGAGCGTCCAGCGTATTGCTCTGTTTTTTTTCATATAGGCACCTCATTGAAGCCGGTGGAGGAAGGTCAGTTCTTCTGAGTCAGCATTGCCGCTGAAAACAGCATTCAGGTCGCATATCATATCGGCCTCACCTGTGGTCTGCTGGAACATATTCTGTCCTGCACACCATACATCTCCGTTTTTCACGGCTTTGAAATCAGCGAGGATGCCGCATTTTTCAACGAGCTGGCTGATAGTATCAAGCTCTCCGTCGATAGTGCTGTTATATATGAGGACATCAGCATCCCGTGCAATGTCGCAGAATGTTTCGAGCTGGATATTCATTGTCGAAAGCGCATTTTCGTCCACGTCCAGGTCACTTGCAGTGAAAATATAGCGTCCGCCTGCAAGCTCTATCATTTTTGAGACATAGTCCCCCGGCTTGCGTACACTTGCATAGCCGCTGGAGGTGATATAGAAAAATGCCGCAGTTTTCCGTTCATCATCAGGAATATCCGTACCTGAGAGCTCCTCAAATGCCTTGGTCTTTTCGTTGAAAAACTCCTCAGCCGAGCCTGGGTCCCCCAGCAGGAGCCCGTAGAGCTTTATCCATTCCATTCGTCCGAGCGGGTGGGTCTCATAGCTTGACCGCTCAACGAGGACAGGTATCCCCAGTGCTTCTATCTGTTCCTTGACCTTCGGAGCGTGGTATATCATTGTGGATTCCACTGCAAGGCTGCATTTTTGCGAAACGAGAGCTTCATAGTCCGGAGAGCTGTACTTGCCGATAAAATCTATCTCGCCTGAACTGACGGCACTGCGGATGTCCGGAAGGCTCCAGCTTTCAGCAGATGTTGAAGTCATAGTAACTGTATCAAGTCCCCCTGCAGCATCGAAGAGGTCCATAGCCGAGCTTGCGGCAACGTATATATCAGTCAATGGCTGCTGTATCACAGTCATTCCCTCAGTATCGTCCGGAACATCAACACCATCCGGAACAACGATGAACTTGTCATCACCGATAGTTACCACAGAGCAGCCGTCTGCACAATAGTCAACGCTGAACTGCTCAGCGTATTCCAGCTCCATGCTGCCGGTAATGTCAGGGGTGGCGGTGTCTATTTTCTCTCCGCAGCCAGTCAGGAGAAAAATCACGGCAGCCGAAGTGAATGAAAGCAGTCCTTTTACTCGCATTTTTCTATAGTCGCAGAATCGAAAAAGAGGGTGTAGTCTATCATATGAGGCTCACTCATAGCTGTAGTCTCTGCCTGTACTGGCATCCTGTAGTCAAAGCCTTCAACCGGTATCTCAAAAACAGAATGTCCGTCAGTTATCTCAGGAGCATACTCAACATCTCCTGCTATCATTTTATCGTACTTGTCGCTGCTCCACTTTATCTCCGCAGCGGCTTTTCCGTTTTCGACTGTAAGTCTTGCCGGGGATGCAACAGATGCTTTTCCCGAACCGCCGTCAAGTGTGACCTCAACAGTGTATTCTCCGTCCTCCAATCCAAGTGAATCTACAGTCGCATACCTGAGCTCCCTGAACGCATTATCCGGCAGTGAATCCCCACGAAAAACAAGAGTACGTCCGTACCACTCCTGCTTTTTAGCACTGAGAGCCGCACACTGTATCTCCTTGTCAAGAGCTTCTACAGGCACCGTGAACACAGACTGTCCGCTTTCATTTTCAGTATAGGTAATCCGGCCGGAGCCCTCAGATGCCTTAGCCTCGTCCTCAGTACCCATGAACATGGCATCGTAGGACTTGCTGCCTATGATAATATCGGCAGTCATACCGTCCTCTCCGACATGAAGTATGCAGTCAGCTATCTTGAACATAGACGAGCTTGAATCCACTGAAATACTGTAGTCCCCGGCATTAAGTGCATCAGCACTAATTTCCTGCATTCCATCAAAGCCCACCTCATTCTGGGGAGCAGTTGCGTGTTCGGTGGACTCTGCGGCAGTTGTTTCCTCTGTGTTCTCTTCATCCGATACAGATACCGCAGCCTGGCTGCTGCTCTGTTCTGATGAATTCTCACCTGCACCGCATGAAGCAAGTGCAAGTACAGTCAGGAGCGATATTGCAATAATGGTCTTTTTCATATTCATACCTCTGATGTTAAAACCGGGCAGTTGAAACTGCCCGATGAATTATCTTAATTTAAAGCATCAATAGCCTTCTGAGCGTGTTCAGCGTAGAGTTCTCTTATCTTCTCGTTTTCACCAAGACCTCTGAGGATGCACTCTACCTCATAGCCTTCAGCCTCAAATGCAGACTTCCAGGAGTCCTCCTCGTCACCGGCCATATCATTGTTTGCATGGTCTCCGGCAACTACCATAAGGGGCTCAAGTACGACCTTCTCGTATCCGCCTGCCTTGACCTTAGCGATAACATCCTCCAGTGAAGGCTCTGCCTCAACAGTTCCTACGAAGTAGTTCTCATATCCGTCAGCAGTGAGGAGGTCCTGCATTTTAGCATAAACACTGTTTGAATCCGCTTCAGTACCGTGGCCCATAAAGCAGATAGCGGTCTTTCCGTCATCGTATTCCTTTGTCCAGTCAACGATAGCGTCCTCAACACGCTTGAAATCGTCATCGCTGGTAAGAAGTGGCTCACCGAAGGAGACCTTCTCAAACGCATCTGAATAGCCTGCAACAATATCGACAATCTCGTTGTACTCAATACCGTTCATCAGATGTGTAGGCTGGATAACAAGGTTCTTTACGCCATTATCGACAGCTCTTTCAAGTGATTCATTGATGTCGTCGATATGTATGCCGTCACGTCGCTCAACGTGGTCTATGATGATATTCGCTGTGAATCCACGGCGTACAGAGAAATCAGGGAATGCTTCTTCAAGTGAGTTCTCTATAGCGCCGATAGTCAGACGGCGGCTGTCGTTGAAGCTCGTACCGAAGCTGATAACGAGCAGCTCATTTTCGCCTATATCGTCCTGATTGCGGATATTATCCAGAGAAGCGTCACCTGTGTCGTAATTCTCCTCGTCCTCTTCTTCCTCAGGCTCTGCTGCCTCTGTATCGGCCTCAGTTGTGTCAGCTTCCTGTACAGCCTCTGCTGCGGAAGATGATGTTTCAGATGAGCTGTCAGATGAGCTGTCTCCGCAGGAAGTGAATGCAGCAGTGATGCAGCTAAGTCCTAAAAGAAGTGCGATTGTTTTTTTCATGATTATATTCCTTTCTGAGAAAGGCATGGTCGCAAAAAAATACCCTCTGCAAAGGCAGAAGGCATTGCAAACAGACCCTTTTCTCAAGAGCCTGAAAACAGTACGATCAATACCTCGTGACCTTGACCTTTCGGTCATGTACCAACAAAACGGCAGGTTTCCTGACTTATGCATCATAACAGTATACCGCCTTCCCGATCGCTCAGTGACATTATCGTATACTGCTCCGCAATTACAGTGACGAGATCGTGCAGGAGCTTCACCTGCTTCCCTTTTACCCTCCTGCATACCCGCTAAGGCATAGGAGGCACCGTTTGCTTTATTAAATTATTGTTCATGAACATAAAATATTATATCAGAACACTTTATAAAATGCAAGCATTAAGAACAATTTATACGTTCACTACAATCTGCTTTCACTTTTGTTGTCCTTTTTTGTCGTCAAGCATATACAGCAGAGCATTGCATATGGCAGCCGCAACAGTGCTGCCGCCCTTTCTTCCTCTTGCAGCGATGCAGGAGACTCCTGAGGATATGAGCATTTCCTTTGACTGCACAACATTTACGAATCCTACTGGAGCACCTATGACGACCTCCGGAATGAAGTCTCCGGCAGATATATGTTCACACAGCCGGACAAGGGCAGTAGGTGCATTCCCCACAGCATAGACCACAGGTCTGCCGAGTCTGGCAGCCTTGTCCACGGACGCAGCCGCTCTCGTGGTACCGTCGAGCCTTGCCTTATCTGCAACATCATCATCTGCCATAAAACACACGCACTCGCAGCCGTGACGTGCAAGTGCAGCTTTGTTGATGCCTGCTTTTGCCATATTCGTATCCGTGACGATAACAGCCCCTCTTCCGAGAGTTTCAAGAGCCTTGTCTATGACATTTTCAGAGAAATAAAGATTTTGGGCATAATCAAAATCGGCAGTAGTGTGTATGGCACGGATGACCACAGGCTTTATATTTTCAGGTATATCTGCTTCAAGCTCACTCTCTATTATCTCAAAGCTGCGTTTTTCGATGTCCTTTGGAAGTACATATTCTAAGTTCATACACCCTCCTCGATGATACGGTAAATAAGCTCCATATCAAGAGCCTTTCTTACATTTTCGGCAAGCAGGTCGAGCTGGGCATCCCTGTATCTCCGCCTGTCAGTAATGTCTCCGCTGTATGTCAGGCCACGGCGCTGATAGAGCGCTTTTACAAGCCTGCCAGATACGTCGGCGCTGTCAAATATGCCGTGAACATAGCACCCGGCAGCGTTTCCATTAAAAGTTCCTCCGCAGTCAGTAAGTGCAGGACCGGCAGCTTCAGTTTCTCCCATGTGGACCTCATAGCCGTAGAACTCCGCACCGGAAAGGCATGAGAAAAAGCCAGTGACACTGCCGAATCTGCCTGTTACCTGAGTCTGCTTCTTTTCGCTTCCAAATATTGTCCCGCAGTCAAGCAGACCAAGGCCGCTTATACTTCCACCGCACTCGCTCCCAAGCGGGTCGGTAATGTTCCTGCCCATTATCTGATAGCCTCCGCAGATACCGAATACCGGAATACCACGTTTGAAGCATAGCTTTATTGCATCAGCAAGTCCGCTCTCGCTGAGCCACTGCATATCAGAGACAGTACTTTTTGTTCCGGGGATCAGCACCAGATCAGGAATGCCAAGGTCTCCGGCTCTTGAAACATAACGCACCGAAACGCCCTCATACTGACGCAGAACGTCAAGGTCAGTGAAGTTGGATATTTTTGGCAGACGTATTACAGCAATGTCTATTATCCCTCCGAAATCCTTTTCTGTCAGCTTTTCGGACAGGCTGTCCTCATCCTCAACGTCGCAGCTTATGTGCGGAACGACTCCTGCGACCTTCTTGTGCGAACGCTCCTCAAGAATGCCGATACCGTCACTGAAAAGTGATATATCACCACGGAATTTATTGACAACGAGCCCCTTGACCATATCACGCTCACGTTTTTCGAGCAGTTCAAGAGTTCCGATGAGCTGTGCAAAAACTCCGCCCCGGTCAATGTCTC
This sequence comes from Ruminococcus flavefaciens, assembly GCA_902762855.1. Lineage (GTDB taxonomy): Bacteria > Bacillota > Clostridia > Oscillospirales > Ruminococcaceae > Ruminococcus > Ruminococcus flavefaciens_V. The sequence goes on along the minus strand of CACWPR010000017.1, from coordinate 11,336 downwards.
CCACAAGCAGTACCGGCGAGCTCACCAGCTCTGCAAGGCCCATATTAACAATGTCATCCTTTTTCAGGTTGAGCTCCACAGGACTTCCGGCGCCTTCTATAACGATAATATCGTGCTGACTGGATAGCGTATCATAGGCTTTTTTTATGTCAGGTACAAGCTCTTTTTTGCGGCAGAAATATTCAGATGCCTTCATATTTCCGAGCACCTGTCCGTTGACTATCACCTGTGAACCTACGTCAGTTGTCGGTTTCAATAATATCGGATTCATAAGTGCTGACGGTTCAAGTCCGGCAGCTTCAGCCTGTAAAGCCTGGGCTCTGCCTATCTCCAGGCCGTCTGGTGTTATAAATGAATTGAGCGCCATATTCTGTGATTTGAAAGGGGCAACAGACCAGCCGTCCTGCTTTAGTATCCTGCACAGTGCAGCGGTCAGGAAGCTCTTGCCGACGTTTGACATCGTCCCTTGAAGCATTATATTTTTAGCCATTCAAGCACCTCCTGAGTGCGTTCAGGAACACCGTATTTTCCTCGTGGGTCCGTACTGCGATACGGTAATAGCCCTGAGAAAGTCCGGCAAAATTTCTGCAATCACGGATAAGTATTCCCTCGTCCAGCAGTCTTTCTCCAAGGTCTGAACAGCTTCTGAACAGAAGAAAATTTGCCGAGGACTCAAACACCCTGATACCCATGCTCCGCATCTCAGCAGTGAGACGCTCACGCTCCTTAGCGACGTACTTCACAGTTCTGCTGAGGTAGTCCTTCTCTCCGAGAGCAGCGATACCGGCCGTTTGTGCAAGGGAGGAAACTCCCCAGAACTGACCGCTCTTTCTTATCCTCCCGGCAGCGCTTATGCTGCCGCATACAACGTATCCAAGCCTTATCCCCGGCACAGCAAACAGCTTTGTAAAAGCCTTGAGTATCACACAGTTCTCGTTAAGGGCTCTCATCAGACTAAGCGACTCTCCGTTCTGAACGAAGCCAAGAAAGCATTCATCGCACACGAGAATGATGTTGTTTTCAAGGCATTTCCCGGCTATTTTTTCAAGCACGTCAGGAGCAGCCGTTCTGCCCGTCGGATTGTTCGGACTGCAAATAAAGCATATATCAATATCAGGTGTAAGCTGAGAAAGAATGCCCTCTGTCAGCTCAAAGCCGCTTTCTGCACTGAGGATATGCTCAGTCGTTATGCATCCCGTTTCCGCAAGTGCCCGGCTGTATTCGCTGAATGACGGAGCTGTGACTATGGCCCTTGCAGGTCGGAAAGCGTGAACTATCCGAAAAATAAGGTCGTCAGCACCGTTCCCGCAGACTATGTTATCTGCCGGGATGCCTTCGTATGCTGCCAGCCTTTCACGCAGAGCAGAGCAGTACGGGTCGGGATATTTGTCCATCTCAGAAACGCTTGCCTCAACTGCTCTCTTTACACTCTCCGGTATTCCGAGAGGATTGATATTTGCCGAAAAATCAAGGATATTTTCAAGGTGTGAGATGTTTCCGCCATGCTGCTGTATCATAGGATACCTCCAAATATCAAACATCTCGCTGTGGCCGAGAGGATGAGCATAAGTATCGACGCTCCATACATCAGGCGGTTTGCACATCTAATGTCATCCGGCTCTATACGGCGGTCGTCGTCCCCGATATATGGCTTTTTGTGGAGCTTACCGAAGTACCATGCGTCCCCTGCAAGTCTCAGGTGCAAGGCTCCGGCGCAGGCAGATTCGGTCTGCGCGGAGTTTGGACTTGCATGATTTCTTCTGTCACGCTTCCATATGCGGAAGGCATTTCTGCCGTCAAGTCCGCAAAGGGGGGCTGTGACTGCCATGAGCACAGCGGTCAGACGGGAGGGGATATAATTCAGGACATCGTCCAGCTTAGCCGCAAACCTTCCTATATCAGCGTATCTCTCATCTGTATAGCCTATCATGGAATCCATGGTATTCACAGATTTATAGAAAAATCCGCCTACGGCGCCGCCGAGTCCCATATAGAAAAGCGGAGCGGTAACACCGTCTGAGGTATTCTCTGCCACTGTTTCAACTGCCGCACGTACTATTCCGTCGATGTCAAGGACCGCAGTGTCACGTCCGACTATCATCGAAACAGCTTCTCTCGCAGCCTCGGTATCACCTTTTTCCGCAGCCTTGCATACCTTCATGCTCTCATTGCATAGGCACCTTGCAGCGAGCATATAGCAGCATAGGATAGTTTCGACAGCAAGGCCGAGCAGAATGTGTATACTATAGCAGATAATGAGCACTCCCAGCGGAACTGCCGCTGAAAGAATGATAACGGTCAGTGCAAGTACAGTACCGCCCTTCCTGAGGTCAGAAAAATGCTTCCGGACCACATTTTCAAGTTTGCTGATAAGCCTGCCTATCAGCTTTATCGGGTGCGGCAGGCTGTACGGGTCACCGATAAGACAGTCGAGCAGGAAGCCAAGCAGTATGGGTAATGCAGGTAAAAAAATTTTCATATTCTCTCCGTGATGTGAAGTTCTGAGCCGTTCCATTCGCAGATATATCCGTGACCGTTTTCACAATGCCAGTCGAAGTAGCTCCTGCATGGAACAGCATATTTTTCAAGTATGGACATTATGGTCCCACCGTGAACGATAAAGCAGACTGAGTGTGATGTACTGTATTTTCCAGAGACATCATCAAAAGCCCTGACGCATCTTGCTCTGAATGACTGAGGACTTTCTCCATTGGGAAACTGCGTATTTCCGCCGCTGTCTATCCATCGCTGATAAGCGGCATCTCCTGACAGGTCAGTGTAATTCTTCCCCTCAAAATCTCCGAAATCACATTCACGCAGCTCGCTGTAAGTGATGATGTCCTGATGGGGAAAAATCATCTCAGCAGTCTGTAAACAGCGCCGCATAGGACTGCACACCAGTACCTCACACTGTGGATATTCTTTGCTTCTGAGAGATACTATCCCCTCTTCACAAAGAGGTTCATCAGTTCTGCCGATGTAGCGCTTTTGAAGATTTCCTGCTGTAAGTCCGTGACGAATAAATATTATCCTCATGGCATATCACCTTTTATTGCTGTGGGTATGCCGCATACCATTCTCACGACCATTTCAGAATTTGCAGCAATGATACAGCCGCATCGTCCGACATTCTCCCTCCAGACTCGTTCGCTTTTTTCCATAGGCACTATCCCGCATCCGATCTCGTCCATGATGATAACTGCGGAGCTATTGCGGATACAAAGCTCACTTGTAAAGTCTGTACAACCGTCACCAAGTCTGCGGACAAGTTCCTGATAATCGGTGATGCATCCTGCTGTCATAGCCTCCTCAGGAGTACAGGACCTGCCGCTTTTGATGCAGTTTTCAGAGATACCTAACCTTTCCGCAGCCCATGCAGCTTTCCCCTGATACGCTCCGCCTGTTATCATTATCATAGCAGTAACATCCTTTCCGAAAAAATAACAGCGGCAAGTATCATGATTTCGCACATCTGCAAAAACCAGCCGCATAAGTCACCTGTGATGCCGCCGAAGTCACGATAAGAGGAATACCTGTGCCATATCAGCACAACTGCCGCTGCTGCCGCAGCAGATGCTCCGCAAACCGGCTGGAGCACCACAGAAATAACAATGCTCACTATCCCCCAGAACAGCACCATAGCAGCCGTGAGCCTCTTATGTGCCGGACGGACAAAGCTCTGCAATGTTCCGCCGCTTTTGGCAGACCTGAACGTCACGGCATTCAGTCCGCTGAGCGCCCGTGACAGCACATATCCGCAGGAGATAACAGCCACTGTCCGCCATGATTTTGCCTGAGAAAAAAGGGCTGTCTGAACGATAAGATACAGGCACAGCTTTATCACAGCAAAGGAGCCTATATGCGGATCTGACATTATTTCAAGGCGCTTTTCCCTGTCAGCATAGGAAGCTCTTGCGTCGCACACATCGCAGAATCCGTCCAGGTGAATTCCTCCTGTAACAAGGACAGGTATGAGGACCGCACCTGCTGCAAACAGGAACTGGCCTGTATCAAGCACATTGCAGACATACCGCCACAGCATGAGCAGGCCTCCTGTAACGGCTCCCACAAGAGGGAAAAATCCCAGTGCATAACGGCGGTTTTCCTCTTTCCATTCGACCGCAGGAACAGGAATACGGGAATACATCAGAAATGCAGAAAGCAGGGACCTCAGCATGACAGCTCTCCTTTCAGCAGTAATGGGATACCATAAACGCATTCGATAACATTGTCTGCAAACCCGGCAATGCACCTGTTTATCTCTCCGAGATAACGTATATACCGGGAGGTCTCCTCAGAGTAGGCTACACCGTCGCTGCCAACCTGATTTGTAACTATCACCAGCTCGGAAACGCTTTCCGAAACAGACCTTATGCCTCTTAATACGGCATCTGTCGGGCAGACCACCTCATTGTCACGGAACATCTCATTTGCACACAGATTCCCCACACATTCAAGTAAAGCAGCAGAATCTGCCGGAAATGACAGCTCGTGAAGGTCAGTGTATTTCTCTATCGTCTCAAAGCCTTTCCCCTGACGCATTTTCCGATGACGCTCAATAGCCTCAAATGCGTCCTCTCCGAAAGGCTGCATAGCAGCGATATAAAATTTTCTGCCGTGAAAGCCGTCAAGTATCCTTTCAGCAAGGCTGGATTTTCCGCATTTTGAACCGCCTGTGATAAGCGTAGTCATTTCTGTTCAACATACCTTTCTATCGTAGTCTCATCAAATCTGTGTGAGTTATTGTAAAGTGAAAGCGCTCCGTCAAGAAGAGAAACGAGCAGAAGTCCGCCGGTCCCTTCGCCAAGTCGAAGTCCTGCGTTTATAGGAGCTTTCAGTCCGCAGTACTGAAGGAGCCCCTCTCCGGCAGGCTCTCCCGAACTGTGACTTGCCAGCATATATTCCCTGCACAGCGGCTGGATAGCATATGCGATAGCTGCGGATGCTGCCGAGATAACACCGTCGATGATCACAGGGATACGGCAGTATGCTCCGCCGAGGAAAAGTCCTGTCATAGCGGCTGTCTCAGCTCCGCCCAGCTTTTGAAGGAGCTCCAGCGGTTTGTTGGCAGAGGGCTCATTCACCTCTATCGCACGGCACACAGCCTCCACTTTTTTCCGGAGTCCCTCAGTTGAAAGTCCTGCACCCCTGCCGGTGACCTTCTCAGGAGGCAGGCCAAGCAGTACAGATGCCACAGCCGAAGCTGATGTGGTGTTTCCTATACCCATTTCTCCGGATATTATGAGCTTTACGCCCTTTCTTTTCAGCTTCTCCGCAGTATCTATCCCTACCCGGATAGCTTTTTCGGTCTCGTCGGGAGTCATTGCACTTCCTGATGCAATATTCTTCGTGCCGTAGACGACCTTCCGTCTGAGCAGCCTGTCACAGTCCACATCGGCTGCGATGCCCACATCCACTGCTAAAACATCTGCATTATATGCTCCGGCCACAGCATTTACATTCGAGCGGCCCTCAGCAATTGCTTTAGCACATTCTGCCGTGACCTCCTGTCCGCACTGGGTAACACCTTCACAGACGACTCCATGGTCTCCGCACATCACGACCACAGTCCGGGAAGAAATATCCACCTCAGGACTGCCCTGTACTGCCGCTATCTTCTGCACCATTTCTTCAAGCAGTCCAAAGCTGCCCAGAGGCTTTGCAATACTGTCCCAGCGCTCCTTAGACGCAATATATGCGGTTTTATCTGGGACTGAAATATTTCGTATCCTATTCATTATTCTCTCCGTAGCTTATACATTTTCTGACGAATCTTGCAGCAGCCTCTATGTTGGAATAGAAGTAGATATGCGGAAATCCGGCGTACAGGGTCCCGCTCGTATGACAGCATTCCCAGCTTCTGCCGTCAGGCTTTTCGGCGGTAAGTCCATGACCGCAGTCTGAGCTTTCCCAGTAATGGAACTCATGGGACCTGATAGTATCTCCTGCATTCAGCAGCAGGCTGTCCTCAGCAGCTTTCAGTGTGATATAACCGAATCTTTGCAGCTTTTCAGTCGGGAAGGCCCTGCCTTTTATCACGCCTGCCATGGAGTAGGTACGGCCGCTGTCATCCGTAAGCTCATCGTGCAGATACATAAACCCTCCGCACTCTGCGATAGCCGGCATCCCATTGGAAAGGAGCCGCTTTATATCTGCGAGCATTGGAGCGTTTGCAGACAGACGCTCCGCATAGAGCTCAGGATAGCCTCCGCAGAGTATCAGTCCGTCTGCTTTAGGGACGGCACTGTCAGCAAGGGGAGAGAAATACTCTATCCTGCACCCCATTTTCCGGAGCAGCTCGATGTTTTCCTTATAGATAAAACAGAAAGCACTGTCCCTGGCAACTGCGATAGTCGGAGCATTGCTGAAACTCATTATCTCTGACTTTCTGTATCCTGGAAGGGGCATTTCGCAGATATTCAGGAGCTTGTCTACACATATGAACTTTTCAGCCAGCATTCCCAGCCTGTCCAGCTTTGAGTGTATATCAGCGACCTCGTCAGCAGTAACAAGGCCCAGATGACGGCTGCTGATATTGAAGTCTGTCTTAGGCAGACATCCGAAATAGACTGTTCCCAGCTCATCGCAGAGCTTCATTGCCAGCGGTATCAGTTTCTCAGGGAGGCGGTCAAAAATAAAACCGGCGATGTGGTTGTGACGATAGTGAAGAAATCCGCTCATTACCGCACCTATAGAGTCGCTCATTCCCTTGCAGTCGATAACAATGACTGCCGGTGTATCTGTCATTTCAGAGAGAGAATATGCGCTTCCGGAGGTCCCGTCGTAGAATCCCATTACACCTTCAATAACAGAAACACCGGCTGAACCTCCGTACTCGTCAAGCAGCTCAAGGACAGTATCTCTGCCGCAGAAAAAGCTGTCAAGGTTATGAGAGCAAACACCTATGACCTTTCTGTGGAACATGGGGTCTATATAATCAGGGCCGCACTTGAATGCAGAAACTTTAATCCCACGCCGTTTGAACGCTGACAGCAGAGCACAGGTCACAGTGGTCTTTCCGCAGCCGCTTTTAGTGCCGCCGATGATAAAACGTCTCATGAGAGCCTCCCGCAGATGATGAATACCGGATTCTGTGCCTGCAGCATAGTGTGAGTCCCCAGCTTTTTAGTGCGTGCTGCAGCTATCTGCAATATTTCCGGAGCCGTACCGTATCTTTCAAAGCAGCTTACAGAGTCCTGCAAGGTCTCAAGAGATACTGCTGTTACAACGATGTCCGCTGACGGGTTTTTAGCAAAGACTGCCTCGAAAATGCCGCTCATATCTCCGGAGCTGCCGCCGATAAAGACCTTGTCAGGAGCATCCGCATCTGCAAGAGCTCCGGGACAATTCCCTTCTTTTACTATTATGTTGTCACAGCCGTGTATACGTGCATTTTCTTCTGTCAGCTCAACAGCTTCCGGATTTTTGTCAAAGGAAAATACTCTTCCGTCAGGGCAGCGGTATGCAGCCTCCACGGACACCGAACCTGTTCCGCAGCCTATGTCCCACACAACGGAATCCCTGCATATCCCCAGCTTTGAAACAGCTATGCACCGAACTTCGGATTTTGTCATCGGCACACTTCTGCGGATGAACCTCTCATCATCTATCCCAGAAGGGATGCATCGCAGTGCGCTGCTGTTTTCGGTTATCATCACTGACAGTCCTCCGGTCTCAGCATCTAAAAACCCGCCTGCTTTTCCGGTCATAACAGTTTCGCTTTTGTAGCCGAGGTCAGTTCCGATATATACATTCACATCAGAAAGACCGAAAAGGCAGAGTTTCCGGCAGACCTCAGCAGCAGTGACCTCCCCTCCAAGAAGGAAGAAACAGCGTTCGTTCAGCATGACATTTACAGCGATATTTGATTTTTTTCCGTGAAGTGTAACGAACTTCATATCCTCATAAGAAAGTCCAAGGCGGCTGCAAAAATACGAAACTGAGGAAATGCCGGAGATAATGCGGACGTCATGGGAGCTGATAAGCGGAAGAAGTTTCTTTGCACCGCTGAAAAATCCGCAGTCTCCCGACATGAGGACAGCCGCAGCATCATATTTGCAGGAGTCCAGTTTATTGGCTATATCCTGCGGTCTGTAAGTGACATAGAGCTCTTTTCCGGAGCGGCTGAATGGCTTCAGCATCCGCTCTGCGCCGATAAGAAGGCCTGCGTTTTCTATAGCTTTTTCCGCCTCTTTAGTAAGTGTAATTTTGCCGTCAGCACCTGTTCCGACAATGTAAACTTTCATTTCAACAGTTCCTTTTCAATTATCTTGATCATTTCTTCAAAGCTGTACCCGCTTTCGGACGGACGTGCGAGAGTAAGGAGCTCTGCACCGCATATCCGGGCAGCCTCAGCTTTTTCAGGGTATCCGCCGGTCTCGCCGCTCTCCTTTGTGAGAAGTATCCCGGCACCGCTTTTCCTAAGATGCTCCACATTCTGTTCGGTGTTGAAGGGGCCCTTCTGCTGTATCACCTTTTCCGTGTCATATCCAAGAGACCTGCACTGCTCTGCTATCTCCTCTGAGGGCAGGACTCTGACCCACAGGCGGCTGTGAAAGTCCTTCACCCTTGTCAGTGCAGGCAGTGCCTTACTGCCAAGGGTACTGAGGATGACGCAGCTTGTACTGTTAAGGAGCTCAAGGAGCTTTTCCATATCCGGGACAGTTTTCCCATATATGACAGAGCTCTTGCGGATAAGGCGAAAATATTTCATCCCTGTATCATCACAGGCACGGCATATATTCGCAGTTGCTTCAACTGCATAAGGGTGAGTTGCATCGACAACGGCAGCATAGCCGCTGCGTATGAGCTGTGTCATCTGCTCAGCATCAAGCCGTCCGCAGAGAACGTTCACCCCGTCAGGCAAGAGCGAAGCTCCGTAATCAGTAGCCACCGAAACATCAGCGTTAACGCCGTTATTAGCGCAGTATTCCGCAAGCTGCCGCCCCTCGGTAGTACCTCCGAATATCAGCAGTCTAAACATTCCGGTAGCCTCTCGGAGTCACCATTTTCCCGTTTACGACCTTTGTCTCAGAGCTGCCGATATAAACTGTAGTGAACATATCAGCGGCTGTCTCACGTAGCTCCGAAAGGGTAAGGATGCGGCTCTCCTGTCCCTCCCGTCCGATATTCCGAACGAAACCGCAGACCGTTTCTCCTGAGCGGTGCCTCAGCACTATGTCGCAGGCTTTTCTCAGATAGTCAGCACGGCTTTTTGAGGACGGATTGTACAGGACAATGACCATATCACACTCTGCCGCACATTCAAGTCTCCTGCGTATTTTTTCTGCCGGAGTCAGCAGGTCTGAAAGGCTTATCACGGCAAAGTCGTGTGTCAGCGGAGAGCCCAGGACAGCTCCGCCGCTGAATGCCGCAGTTACTCCCGGAACAACTTCTATCTGCACATCGGGATGAGCTGCACCAAGTTCATAGGCAAGCCCAGCCATGCCGTAGAGCTGTGGGTCTCCGCTGCAAACGAGTGCAACGGTCTTGTCAGAGGCCTCTTTCAGAGCAAGCTCCACACGCTCACGCTCCTGCCTCATCCCTGTAGAGGCATATTCTTTTTCGGGAAAAAGTTCTTTCATCAGCTCGGTATATTTTGTGTAGCCGACTATGAGCTCACTGCTGAGGATAGCCTGCTCAGCAGCCATAGTCATACCGCTCCGGTCCCCGGCTCCTGTACCCACAACATAAAGCATTACAGCATCTTCCTTTCAAAGTCAAGTATCACCGCTTTTTCAGCGGCGGCGGCAGTAACTCCCTCTGACGAGGTCTTGCACATGATAAGAGCCCCTCCGCTGAGCTTTACCGCACTTCTTTCACAAACGTTGTCTGCTCCGGTAACGCTTCTGACGAATTCAGACGAGCAGAAATCCCCTTCTGTGCTCATGAGCTCGTCGGCGGAAAAAGTTTGCAGCTCCAATCCGTGTTTTTTGCAGAAGTCCAACAGCCCCTGCTCGTTTTTTTTAAGGTCTATGGTAGCTATGCCGCAGACACGCTCCATGTCGATACCGGATTTTTTCAGAGCTGCGGAAACAGCCTGCTCTATAGTTTTGCTGTCCGTCCCTCGCTTGCAGCCTATACCGAGAACAACGTTCCTCGGAATGAGCCTGAGAGTCACCGGAAAGGGCGTCTTATCTTCAGTGCCGACATATATGCCTGCACGAGTACCCGTTCCCGGAAAAACATCCTCCGGGATGTTGATACAGCTATAGTCGCTGACAAGTCCTATCCTGCCGTCCTCAAGAACTGAGGCGGCAGCTGCCTTAGCAGCAGACATATCGGTGATAATGAGGTCATTTGCTGCCGCAAAGCTGTCAGGAGAAAAATGTCCCCCTGTATCAGTGGCAGTAGTGACAGCAGCCTGAGCTCCTATGAGCTCAGCCAGTCTCCGGGAGAGCTCATTTGCACCGCCCATATGCCCCGAAAGAAGAGGTATAACAAACCTGCCAAAGTCATCAGCTGCAACAACAGCCGGGTCAGTTGTTTTTGACACGATATGCGGAGCGAGAGACCGTACAGCAATACCGCAGGCACACAGGAATATGAGCGCATCATAGCGCTTAAAAATATCAGAGACAAGCTCGCTCAGGCTGTAAAAATCAACGGCTGATGTATCAGAATGTTTATGGAAGCAGAAGCGCTCACACTCCATAAAATCCGCATTTTCAGCTATCTGCGCTGACAGCGCCCTCCCCTTTTCGGTAAACGAGATAATAGCCGTCCTCATTGCTCCCTTGCCTTTCTGAATCCTGTTTCAAAGTCCGGTGAGTACAGCTTTGACAGCGAACGAACGTCTCCGAGGAAGTTTCCCACTGTTATGAGGGCAGTCTTTGTAATGCCGTTTTCTTTGGCAGTCTGTGCAAGAGCCGAAACAGTGCAGCGGCAGACCTTCTCATCGTCCCATGTTGCCTTGTATACTATCGCAGCCGGAGTATCAGCACTGTAGCCGCCTTTTATCAACCGTGCTGAAAGCTCCTCAAGCATACCGGTACTGAGAAAAACGACCATAGTCGCATTATGTGCCGCAAGGCTTTCGATGCTCTCACTCTCAGGCACAGGAGTCCGCCCTGCCATTCGTGTAAGGATGACTGTCTGTGAGACATCCGGAAGAGTGTACTCAGCTCTGAGAGCTGCTGCCGCTCCGCAGAATGAGCTGACTCCCGGACAAACATCGTATGGAATACCGAGTCTGTCAAGTCTGTCCATCTGCTCACGTACCGCTCCATATAAGCAGGGGTCGCCTGTATGAAGGCGAACAGTCGTCATTCCGCTGCATTCAGCAGTTTCAATGGCTCTGATAACATCATCGAGTGTCATTTCCGCACTGTTATATA
>CACWPR010000016.1:35277-53570 GCA_902762855.1 Ruminococcus flavefaciens | reverse complement strand
CGGAGGAAGGACTCGAATGCCGCAGTTCCGGCGAAGTATTTACCCTGCTGGAACCCGTGGGGACGTATATCCTCAGCGATGATGCTGACGCTTTCAGTGTTCCGGAAATTATTGATGCCCAGGGTCACTATCATATCACAGACATCGCCCTTTCCGCATATGAGGGAGGATGGGGGAGTCCGGAAAACAAGGACCTCAAAGTTACCGAAGCCGTACTTTATACTGAGCTTTGAGTGGGCACCGCCGGACAGTGGGATGACATCATTTATAACAGCGTTCTCCATGTAGAACAGCGGTTTTTCGTTGTCAGTTCCGAACGGCTCAAGAATGCTGAGACCCTCAACGTTCTGAGGGACTATCTCCATAGGAGAAACGGGAGCGTCAGCGGTAATGGTCAGGACGGGCATCATGCGGTTGTTTTCAAAGGCATACTGCTCAATGAGCTCCCTGAATCTGTCAGCCATGCCCGGCTTTACTGTGAATCCGCCGGCGCCGGGGTGACCTCCGAACTTGTCAAGTGCCTCGGATGCGGCACAGAGAGCACCGAATATTGAGAATTCCCCGAAGGAACGTGCAGAGCCTCTGAGCTCACCGTCGTTTTCGGATGCTATGAAAGCAGGCTTGCCGAATTGTTCCTCGATACGTGCGGCGACGATGCCGATAACACCGTGATGCCAGTTCCTGCCGTTTATGACGATACAGCGTCCACGGACGAGGGAGGGGTCAGCGTCTATCATGGAATATATCTCTCCGAGTATGTCTGACTCGGCATTTTTTCGCTTTATATTGAGCTGGTCGAGTTCACGGGCAATATCGAGAGCCTGGTCGTAGTCCTCGGTAAGGAAGAGCTCAGCGGCAGTCCTCGGAGAGCCGAATCTGCCGGATGCATTTATTCTTGGTGCGAGACCGAAGCCGATACCGAAGGAATCAACATCCTTTTCTGTGTAGCCGGAGACCTCCTTCAGAGCCATAAGGGCAGGGCGGTCGGTATTGTTTATCAGCTCCATGCCGTAGGCCGTCAGAAAGCGGTTCTCGCCGGTGATGCTTACAACATCAGCAACAGTAGCGATAGCGGCAAGGTCACCGAACTGTTCAAGAGCCATAGTGTAGTCTCCGCCGTCCAGGGCGGCAATGAGTTTAAGTGCCACACCTGCACCGCACATGGATTTGAAAGGAGAAAAGCAGTCAGGGCGGTGAGGGTCAACAACAGCCTCCGCCTTTGGGAGGACCTCGCCTGCCTGGTGGTGGTCAGTGACCACGAGACGCATACCCAGCTCATAGATATGTTCAGCCTCGGCAATGGCGGCGATACCGTTGTCAACAGTGATGATGAGCTGGACTCCCTCATTGTGGAGCCTGTCGATAGCGTCCATATTCAAGCCGTAACCCTCAGAGCGCTCCGGGATATAGTATGTAACATCAGCTCCGGACTCTGAAAGGTAGGTGTAGAGTATGACAGTTGACATGATGCCGTCGCAGTCGTAGTCGCCGTAGATGCAGATGCGTTCTTCGCTGTTTATAGCCTCGTTGACGGTATCAGCAGCCTCCTGCATATCCTTTATGAGAAAGGGGTCAGAGAGCTCGCTGACGTTCAGGGACTCAGCGGCGTCCTCCGGGGAGGTGAACCCCCGTCTGGCAAGCACAGCGGCGGCCAGAGTAGTGACTCCGCATCCGAAGGTCAGCTTAGATACAGCGGCCTTGTCAGGGATATCGACAGTCCATTTTTTCATATGATCTCTCCTAACAACAATAAAAATACACTTACTACTATTATAGCATTATCTTCTGTTTTTTTCAATAGAGAGTTGCAAAAAATAATGATTTGAAAATAAAAAAAGGGCACTGCCTTGCTGAGCAGTGCCCCTGATAATTACTTCATGCCGTATTTTTTAAGGAGATTCTCGATCTTCTCGTGGGGGTCGATGATCTTGCTGATAGAAACATCGTGGTTGATAGCCTCGATGAAGTATGCGATGTACTTGGAGACATCGACCTCGTGGAACCAGGGCCTTGAAAGGAGCTCAGGAGTCCTGTATGTGAGGTTTGTGCCGAATACACCGTCGATTATGCCGGACTCATAAGCCTTGTCGAACTTTTCGAGACCGTTTGTGAAGATAGTATATGTAGCGTAAGCGAAGATCCTTCCGGCCTTCTTCTCCTTGAGAGCGTAAGCAAGGTCGAGCATTGACTCACCGGAGGAGATGATGTCGTCGGAAACGAAAATATCCTTGCCTTCAACAGGGTTTCCGAGGTATTCGTGAGCAACGATAGGATTGCGGCCGTTTACGATAGTGGAGTAATCTCTTCTCTTGTAGAACATACCCATTTCAACGCCGAGAACAGATGCGTAGTACATATTTCTGTTGAGAGCGCCTTCGTCGGGGCTCACTACCATGAACTTGTCCTTATTTAAGTTGATGTCCTTTATGTCCTTGAGCATAGCCTTGAGGACCTGGTATGTAGGCATAACGTTGTCGAAGCCCATAAGCGGAACAGCGTTCTGTACTCTGGGGTCGTGAGCGTCGAAGCAGACGATGTTGGAAACGCCCATTGCTTCAAGCTCCTGGAGAGCGCAGGCGCAGTCCAGAGACTCACGGTAGTTTCTTCTGTGCTGACGTCCGCCGTAGAGAGTAGGCATGATAACGTTGATACGATGAGCCTTGCCGCTTGCAGCCTGGATTATTCTCTTTAGGTCCTGGAAGTGGTCGTCGGGGGACATAGCGTTCTGCATTCCGAAGTAATCGTACTTGATGCTGTAGTTGCCTACATCGATGATAATGAAGAGGTCCTTGCCGCGGACAGTGGACTTGATGAGGCCCTTGCCGTCTCCGGAGGAGAATCTGGGGCATTCGCTCTCAACGAGGAAAGAGTCAACGCTGATGCCGCCCTTGCAGGACCAGTCAACGAGGTACTTGTCTATCTTGTCACCGAGCTCGGTAACGCTGTTCATAGCAATGATTCCGATGGGGGCAACGTTAGCGTTGCGGCCGAATAAAATTTCACTTGATGCTGTCATAAGATATTTTTCGCACGATATTGCCGTGCGATACTCCTTTCATAGATACGTCCGCAGAAAGCGGCGGGATTACAGATTTTTACTTGCAGAAATTCTCGATATAGGATTCGATATCCTGGGCAATGATCTGCCTTGCAATGTCAGCGTGTTCGATCTCGTTAACGGCAGTAGTCTTGTTTTCAAGTTCCTTGTACACCTTGAAGAAATGTATCATCTCATCGAAGATATGTTTGGGGAGCTCCTCGATGTCGGTGTACATATTGTAGTTCGGGTCGTCGAATGGGATAGCGATTATCTTGTCGTCTCTGTGGCCGTTATCGAGCATTCTGATAACACCGATGGGGTAGCATTTTACAAGAGTGAGCGGCATCAGAGTTTCCGAACAGAGCACCAGGACATCGAGCGGGTCGTTATCGTCGGAATAGGTACGGGGGATGAGTCCGTAATTAGCCGGATAGTGAGTAGAGGTATGGAGGATGCGGTCCATTTTGATAAGTCCGGTATCCTTGTCCAGCTCATACTTTATCTTGCTTCCTTTACCGATCTCGATGACTGCGTAGAAATGTTCGGGACTGATACGTTTCGGGCTGATATTGTGCCAGATATTCATAAAAGATCCCTCCGCAGATGCAGCCGGGCGTGGCCCGGAGCAAAAATTAACACGATTTTGCCGATAAGGCGAGTTTTATCCTACTAATTAGTATACCATTTTTTCATGATTTGTCAATAAGGCTTTTGAATTTCGGCAATCTGGTACAAAATATTGCAAAAACCAAGGATATTTTCAGCTTTTAGCCTTATCTCAGGGGAAGGGAGGATATATTAATAGAAAATGAATATTTACAATAAATATTATATTACAAAACTATTGATTTTTTTTTAGAAATAATGTAAAATATACATAAGATATCTCAGCGGCGGCAAGCTATGTCCGCCGGATCCTACAGATACGAAAGGGCGTGACACAGCGCATGAATAGATATAATATAGCCCTTATTATAGAGGAGATCGACCAGAGCTACCAGAGCACTATATTGAGCGGCATCGCATCTGCTGCCGAAGAATTTTCCATGAGTATCTCCGCATTTGTGTCATTCAGCGGGGCTATGAATAATATCCGCCATGACAAAGGTGAGTTCAATATATTTTCACTTCCGGATTTCAGTAAGTTCGACGGAGCTATACTGCTTACCAATACGATAGCCTATCAGCCTGTCGTTTCGGATATTATCAGCCGCATCAGGGAGGCAGGCATACCTGCGGTCAGCATTGACAACGACCTGCCCTTCATGTACCATATCGGCATCGACAATAAGACTGCCATGCGGAAGATAACCGAGCATCTGATAAATGAGCATAAATTCACGAGATTCAGCTATATCTCCGGCCCCAAGGACAATCCGGAGAGTGCTGACAGACTAAGTGCATTTCTGGAGGTTATCGGGGAGAACGGACTCACGATAGATGAGGAAGATATTTATTACGGCGACTTCCGGGCACATTCCGGAAAGGCAGCGGTCGAGAAGATGCTTGCCGGAGTCAAGGAACTCCCGGAGGCTATAATCTGCGCCAACGACGTAATGGCGGCCTCTGCAATAAACTGCCTTACGGCAAACGATATATCCGTCCCCGGCGACATTGCCGTAACGGGCTTTGACAATACATATACCTCCCAGAATTATCAGGTGGAGATAACCTCGGTTGACCGTCCTCTGGAGCTTTCCGGACGTCTTGCCTGCCGTATGCTCTATGACCACTTCAACTCAAAGCCTCAGGAGCGCAATATTATCCTGAATATGTCCACACGCTTTACCGAAAGCTGCGGATGCTGTCAGAATGTCAGCCATGACCTTGAAGCGTTCAGAGAGCTGAATTACCGCAATTATATGCGCTTTGAGGACTCCCAGCAGCTTATGTCGTCCATTAATCTTGTGTCCACCGGACTGCTTGGCTGCAACAGCTTTGAGGAGTATATCGCTTATCTCAAAAACTATGTCCAGGACCTTGCACCGGACGAGTTCTATTTCTGCCTTTGCGACAACTGGGACTCCGAAACAGATGTGAATTCCGGCAAGCTCTCGGAAAGCGAGCCTGTGAAGATACCTGTGGAATATACAGACGAGATGCTGGTGCCGATAGCCTACTATCATGGCAGGTTCTATGATTTTGAAAAGATAAAGAAGGAGGACATCATCCCTCAGATAGACGGAGGAAGGGTCGCAGGAGAGGTCTACTACCATATCCCGCTGCACTTCGGTGAACGCTGTCTTGGATATATGGTGATGTGCAGGCCTTCTGTTCAGGTCAGCAGCTCCATGTTCGAGACCCTCTGCATAAGCATCAGCAATTCCCTGGAAAATATAAGGAAGCACCTCTGCCTTGAATACGCCATAGAGAGCCTCGGCAAGCTGTATGCAAGAGATACATTCTCCGGTATATACAACAGAAACGGCTTCGTACAGGCGGTTGACGGCATTTACAAGGACTGCGTAGCAAAAGGCAGGAAGGTCATGCTCATGTTCATTGACCTTGACGGCCTGAAGAAGATAAACGACACCTATGGCCACAGCGTAGGCGATGATGCCATTTGCAGCATTGCGGACGTTCTCACACAGACCTGTCTGTCAGGGGAGATATTCTGCCGTTTCGGCGGAGATGAGTTCATCGTTTTCGGTGCGGACTACACCGATGAAGCTGCCCATGACCTGAAAAAGCGCATACAGCACAACATTACTGAGGTCAACGAGACCCAGAATAACCCCTACTTCCTGAGCGCAAGTGCCGGATTTGTGATAGCTGTGCCTAAAGAAGGGGAGGATATTTTCCGCTTTGTCACCGCTGCGGACAACGAAATGTACGAGGAAAAGCGGAAGAAGAAGCATTCACGGTATCTCAAACAGTTATGATAACAAAAGAGTCTCCTTTTCGGAGACTCTTTTTTTTTAAACGCACTATTAATATTACACAAATTTCATTGACTTTTTTATGTCATAATGCTATAATTAAAGGCGTGGTTCACACCATAATATGCATGAAAGGGATATAAAAATGCTGCAACTCAAAACCATCGTAAAAAAGTACGGCGAAGGGGAAAATGTGGTGACTGCTCTTAATGGGGTGAGCATCACCTTCCGGGAAAATGAATTTGTTGCTATTCTCGGACACTCCGGATGCGGTAAGACAACTATGCTGAACATAATTGGCGGACTTGACCACTATACCTCCGGCGACCTGATAATCAATGGGACATCCACAAAGAAGTACAAGGACAGGGACTGGGACGCTTACAGAAATCACTCTATCGGCTTCATATTCCAGAGCTACAACCTTATCCCTCACCAGACAGTGCTTGCAAATGTTGAACTCGCACTGACTATCTCCGGTGTTTCAAAATCCGAGCGCCGGAAGAGAGCGAAGGAGGCTCTGGAAAAAGTCGGTCTGGGCGACCAGCTCCACAAAAAACCGAACCAGATGTCCGGCGGACAGATGCAGCGTGTAGCAATTGCCAGAGCGCTCATCAACAACCCTGACATTCTCCTTGCAGACGAGCCTACAGGTGCTCTGGACAGCGAGACCAGCATACAGGTAATGGAGCTCCTGAAGGAGATAGCCAAGGATAAGCTGGTAATAATGGTAACTCATAACCCCGAGCTTGCCGAGCAGTATGCTACACGTATCGTAAGGATAAAGGACGGCCAGCTCACCGGTGACAGTGACCCCTATGAGCCGGATAAGGAGGATGAGACAAAGGAGGCAAAGAAACAGCGTGTCTCCATGTCATTCCTGACAGCCGTGTCACTGTCTCTGAATAACCTCATGACCAAGAAGGGACGTACTCTTCTTACGGCTTTTGCAGGTTCTATAGGTATCATCGGTATTGCCCTGATACTCTCCCTGTCAACGGGAATAAACGAGTACATCGAGCATATCCAGGAGGAGACTCTGTCCTCCTATCCTATCGAGATAGACCGTGAGACTGCGGACACTGCACAGGTCTTTGAGACACTCTTCGGAGAGCCGGAGAAAGTGGAGCACGAGAATGACGACGGTCATACTATCTACGCAAATACCCAGATGTATGATATGTTCAACACCCTGAATTCCTCGGCAAAGCAGATAAACAACATGGCAAAGTTCAAGGAATTTATCGACGGAAACGATGAGCTGAAGGAACACGCTAACGCAATTTCCTACGGTTATGACATTCAGATGCCTATTTTTACGAAGGACGATACAGGAAAGATACTCAAATCGGACTTCAACGAGATGTACATGAACGCTCTTGGAATGGGCAGCGTCCAGAATGATGCAAATGCCATGATGGGAGCCAGCGGTACCAGCAGTATGATGGATATGTGGGGAGTCAATATCTGGGAGGAGCTCCTTCCCTCAGATGACGGCAAGGACATAAATCCGCTGATATATGACCAGTACGAACTTGTTGAAGGAAAGTGGCCTGAGAATTATGACGAAGTAGTCGTTGTACTCAGCCGTGACAACGAGATAGCTGATATGGTAACATATGCACTCGGCCTGAAATCTGCTGACGGTTTCAGCTCTATCCTCAAATCAGCCATGAAGGGCGAGGTCATCGAGGACTACGGTGTTACACAGTGGAGCTTCGACGAGCTCATGTCCAAGGAGTACAAGATGATACTTCCCTGCGAGTACTACCAGCTCAACCCCAACGGACAGGGCTATACCGACCTTACAAAGACAGAATCAGGACTTGGTATCCTCTTTGACAACCCCGATGTGGGACTTGACCTGAAGGTAGTGGGATTCATTCGTCCGGACCCGGATGCCACTGTTACAATGATAAACGGATTTATCGGCTATACCAAAGGACTTACAGATTACGTTATAGAAAAGACAAATTCCAGCGAGCTTGTACAGGCTCAGGTGGCAGACCACGAAAACGACCTCCTCAACGGAAAGAAGTTTCAGAGCGATGAGTACAAGGCTCCCACAACAGAGGAAAAAGCTGCTGCTGCAAAGGAGTTCCTTGCAAACGCATCTGACGTTCAGAAGGCAGCCGCTGCCAAGCTGATACTTTCCCAGCCCTCACCTGAGGAGCTGGAGGCAATGGTCCAGAAGTACCTTAAACCTGAGAACCGTGAGGAGCTGTTCAGCGAGATAGAGGCACTTTCATTAACGGGCGGAGCCTCTGAGAGCGACAGCACCGTTATCATGGAGTCTATCAGAGGACTTAGTGACGAGCAGTTCGAGCAGTACGCTCCTGACATCCTCAGACAGCTCCTGCCATATGTTTATGCATCAAAGGCAGAGGCGAAGTTCGCAGGAATGTCCGACCAGGAGCTGATTGAGGCTCTTGAAAATGCGGATGTCTCCGATGAGTCATACGTAATGGTATTCGACACCTTCATCCCTGAGGAGGTCTCCGACCTTACCTACGAGGACAACCTCTTCATTCTGGGATATGCTAACGTCAATGACCCTTCAAAGATACGCATTTATGCCAAGTCATTCGAGGACAAGGACGCTATCTCGGACATTATCTCCGATTACAACGACGAGCAGTCCGAGGAGGATGTTATCCACTACACTGATATGATAGCACTTCTCATGAAGTCAGTAACCAAGATAATCAGCGGTATATCCTACCTGCTCATAGCCTTCGTTGCCATATCTCTGGTAGTATCCTCTATCATGATAGGAATAATCACCTATATCTCCGTGCTTGAGCGTACAAGGGAAATTGGAATACTCAGAGCTATCGGAGCTTCAAAGCACGACGTCAAGACCGTATTCAATGCCGAGACTCTTCTTGTGGGACTTACGGCCGGACTTATAGGAATACTGGTATCAGTCCTGATGACATTCCCGATAAACTTCATCATCCACCACGTTACCAGCCTCGATACCCTGAGGGCACACGTTCCTGTAGCAGGGGCAATAGTCCTCATAATCATAAGCATGGTGCTGACGCTTATCGCAGGACTTATCCCTGCAAGCGTGGCCGCAAAGAAGGACCCCGTAGTCGCACTCAGAACAGAATAAAAAACTGCCGCATAAAGCGACAGTTCCGGACCTGGTCCTGCATCTGCAGGGCCGGGTCTATTTTTTTAAGTTTTTGCGGAGCTCTTCAAGCTGTTCCTTGAAGGAACGGCCGTCGGAGAATCTGAGTTTCGGGAAGGCCTTCTCGATACGTCTGATGTTCAGTTCACGCTTGGAAAGGGCAGCTCTGTACTTCTCCCGGAGCTCCTCGTAGCGCTTTCGCATATCTTCGGCCTTTTCATCCAATTCCTCCTTGCGGTCCATGACTTCCTCAACGGTGCTGAATATCTTTTCACCTGTCATGTCAGATAGCTTACGCATCCTGCCGGAAATATCCTCAAGGAGCCGGAGCCGTTTCTTGAAGTGGACGATAGCAAGTACAGTAATGACCATATCGCTGGCAAAGCCTGCCATAAACAATGACATGATGATGATGCCGAGGGTGTGGGGGAATCTATCCACGAATATGCTTACTGCCGGGTGGATGACCCTGACTACTACAAGGCAGGCAACTCCCCACAGGAGGGAGAATTTCAGGCATATATAGCCATGGAGGTTGAACCTCTCACCGGAGTAGTCCCACCAGTGCATATTGAATATCTTTTCCAGCAGGAAACCGGTAAACAGCTCCAGCAGGGACGTAAGGACAACGGCACCGATGTACAGGACAACTGCATTTCCCTTTATAGGGTCCAGGGCACCGGTCACGAGTATTACTCCGAAGCCGTAGATAGGGCAGTATGGGCCGTTGAGGAAGCCGCGGTTTATGAACCTTCCGTGCTCCACGGCCTGATATACGACCTCCAGGCACCAGCCGAAGAAGGAGTAGATAATGAAAAAGCCGATAACTTCATATGGACTTATGGAGCATCACCTCCAACAGCGGTAAGGGCCATCAATATCCGAGCTCCTCACCGACGATTATGACCTTGATACGTCCTTTGTGGCGCTGCTGAGCGGAGATGAGGTAGTTGCAGCAGATACGTCCGTCGCCGCTGCATCCGTCAGACATCTGATGAGCAGAGTTTCTCAGTGAGACGCATTCGCCCTTTTCGCCGCAGTAGGTATTGCAGTTAAGCCTTACGCAGTTAGGGGGAGCGGCCTCGGTCTTGACTCTTATCTCGGCCTCAGCCAGGTCACGGACGATTTTGTTATAGCCTGCAATGATGATGACCATGTCAGGTCCGTATGCGATAGCTGCAATACGGTTGCTGTTGCCGTCAACGTTATAGAGGACGCCGTCCTCAGTGACAGCGTTTGTGCTGGAAATGTACACATCGGCGGTGAAGGCCTGTTTGTATATCTTTATGACTTCCTCAGGAGTTTCAGCCTTTGAGCGGTCGATGTAGTTGTACCTTCCGGAGTTGAGCAGCTCAGAGAGTCCGCACTCCTTCATGGTAACGGTACCTCCGTGAGTGACGGAGCAGCCCTCCTTCATCAGTGACTCCACGATAGGACAGACGTCCTCTTTAGTGGGGGCATAGAAGAAGTCCATGTTATTTTTTTTCAGTCCTTCTCCTACTTTGTTTATCCTTTTCTCAATAATAGCCTTTTTGTTGATGTCCATAATGATCTCCTTGAAATATAAAAATAATATGCGGGACTCAGGGTCCCGCATAAGTTTGTCAGTTGTTGTCGGGTTCGAGGACAGCGTAGTTGCCGTCAGCTCTCTTATAAACGACGTTTATCTCGCCGGTCTCGGCATTGGTGAACATAAAGAATTCGTGGTCGAGCATATTCATCTGGAGGATAGCCTCGTCAATGTGCATAGGACGCATCTTGAACTTCTTGTGTTTGATTACCTCGTAGTCCACAGTATCGGGTACGGGATAAGCGAAGGCCTCCTTGAAAGCTGTATCCTTGAGCTTCTTCTCAATCTTGGTCTTATTCTTGCGGATCTGTCTGATTATCTTATCTATAGCGTCATCAAGAGCGACATACTTGTCCTCAGCGGAGCGCTCTGAGCGGAAGATAATGCTGTTGTACTTAACAGTGAGCTCAAGCTCTATCTGATTTCTGATCTCTGATAAAACTATCTTAGCATCAGCCTCATCTCCGAAAAACTTACCGAGTCTTGCATCGATCCTATTTTCTGCATATTCTGAGAAATTCTGTGGTATCTGCATTTTCTTAGCTGTGATGGTTGTTTTCATAGTTGGTCCTCCTTTAAGCACTGAAAAAATCAATGCATAAATTTTATGTCTATATTATACCATAATATAAAAGCGTTTACAAGCATTTTTTATGAATTTTGTTGATACTGTACATTTGGAGAACCTCACTTTAGGCATTCTGACGGATTTTAGCCGTTGAGGTCATTGTTTAAGGAGTCAAGCATGACCTTAACAATATTCTCTGTCGTGAGGTAAGTGTTGTTTTTGTCCTCGATAAGAACGCAGAATGCAACGGGGAGTGAAGGATCATCAACGAATCCCACGAGGAGGGAATTCTCCTGTTCGCCCTCAAAGACCTGAGCAGTACCGCTCTTTACACCTACCTTGTAGCCTCCGATAGACCAGGAGTAGTTGTTCTGGCCGTTGGTCAGGAGCATTTCCTTTACGGAGGAGGCGGTGTCGGCGGAGAAAAGTCTGTCGGAGGTCTGAGTCTTTGCACGTTCCTTTACCTTTCCGCTTACATTTGTAACATGGTCGATGAGGTAGGGCATTGTGACCTTGCCGGTCTCGTTGGCGATAGCGCTCTGCCATATCATGAGCTGAACCGGACTTACAAGGGTATCTCCCTGACCCATGCATCCCCACTGAGTCTTGAACTCATAAGGGTCGTTGAGGGTAGTGGAGGCCTTCTCGCACTTGATGCCGTTTATGTCGATATACTCCTCATCCTCGCCGTTTACAGCATAGCCGAGGGTCTCGTAGACCTTTTTCAGCTTTCCGAGCGGGAGGTCATCGTCCTCGATGAGCTGGGCGAAGAAGGGGTTGCAGCTATTTTCGATAGCGAGCTGGATGTCAAGGGTACCGTGACCGTAGGCATTGTGGCAGTCGATGCGGTCGCCGCTCTTGTTCAGATAGGAGCCTGTGCAGTTGTAGCGCTTGGAATAGAGCTTGTCAGCTCCCATTATCTCCAGAGCCGCAATGACGGTGGAGACTTTCTGTGTGGAGCCGGGCACAGTGCCGTACATATTTTTTGAGATAAGGGTACCGGACTTGAAATTGGCAATATCGTCGTAGCCTTTGGTGAAGTCGAAGGAGGGGAGACTTGTGCAGACAAGTATCTCTCCGGTCTTGTAGTTGTAAGCAACAGCACATCCCTCAGCGTAGCCGAAAGCGTCATAAACCGCTCTGTTTGCTGCATGGTCGAGAGTAGTGTAGATAGCAGCCTTTCCGTCTTCGGAAACAAGTCCGGTAGAAAAGCTGTAGTTGTTGAGCTTCTGGATATTGTTGGCAACGAGGGTATTTTCCATTTGTCCCTTGTCGTCACCGATGAGATTTCCAACGTCGATGAAGTGTCCGTCGGGGTACTCACCCTTGCCGGTGCCGTCGAAGAGAACGTCGCCGTTTCGGTCATAGACCATTCCGAGAGATGTCTCCTCGGAATTTATCATGTAGAAGGACGCCTCACGCTGTATCTTTACGACCAGAGCTATCATACCGCCGATAAACAGAATGATGAACAGACTGATGATGCGCTGGCATCTTTTTATGCTTTTCATGGATAGGGCCTCCTTTGCTGCTGGAACACCGGCTGCTGGGGCTGTTGACGCTCATGGTTATGTACAGCAGGAGCCCGCATGGTGGGGGACTGGCAGGCTACCAGCATTCCGGCCATAAATCCGCTTATGAGCATAGAGCTTCCTCCGGATGAGATGAATGGGATAGTAACACCGGTGAAGGGTATCATGTTGCAGGAGCCGAAGATATTGAGGGCCATTTGTACAGTGAATGCGGCACAGACTCCGGCAGCCATAGTTCCGTGGAAGTATGAGCGTGGAGGGTTCACAAGAGGAACGGCCACAAGGATGAGTATGGCGAAAATCATCATCAGAGCGTAGAGAAGTCCCCATTCTTCGCTGATAGTAGCGAAAACGATGTCGTTCTCATGGGCGAAAACCTTATGAAGGCCGCCGTAACCGGGGCCCTTTCCGAACCAGCCGCCCTTAGCGATAGCTATAAGAGCCTGGGACTGCTGATAGCCGTCACCGTTCTTGTCGCTCCAGATGTCAACATGGAGACGGTCCTGAACGTAGGCAGGAGCAAATCTCATGCCCGCAACGGCGGCAGCAAGGAGGGCTGCTCCGGCGCCGATGAGCTTTTTCTTGGAGAATTTAGCCTTGGGGTAGCATATTCTGAGAAGAAATCCGCAGGCATAAATGCCCACAAAGGTCGGCAGACTTCCAAGGTCACGGCACCACCATTGCAGGAGGCATATAGCGGCGGTGAGTCCGAAGAGTGCAAGGTTCTCGTAAACAACATAGAAGAAGAGTATCTTATGTTTTTTCTGCTGCTCCGTAATGGATGTAGCACAGGCCAGAACGAACAGCGGCTTGATGAACTCCGAGGGCTGGATAGTTATGGAGCCAAGGGAGATCCACATACTGCGGCTGCCTGTAAGAAGGAGGATAGCCAGCATAAGCACACCGATGCCGATGTAGAAGAACTTTCTCTGCTGACCCAGCCACTTGTGGTTCCGGCAGACAAGGTAACCGCCGCGGCAGGCCGCAAGTGCAACGATGCTTGTTATGTAGTGCTTGACGTCCAGACTGACTCCGCCGAAGCAGGACTGGAAGATAACGCTCATATTCAGTATGAGTATGAGGAGGAAATCCACGGTGTAGGTAGTCTGCTTGAAGAACGGCATAGCCACGAAGTAGGCAGCATCGAGTATGAGTACAGCACCGGCCAGGATAATGACCTGAGAAATGCTGCTGTAGTTTCCGTTGATAAAGACGTTCAGCAGCATACCTCCGTGAGCAAGGAGCACAAAGAGGCAGGAGAAGATGTAAGAACCTGTATTACCTGACATTTGCATCCCTCCTCCGTCTGAAAATAAGCTGTCGGTTGCCCAGCTTGATAATGTCGTTTTCACGGAGCTGAGCCTGCTTTACAGGGACTCCGTTTATGAAGGTCCCGGATTTGGAACCCATATCAGTGATAGTCCAGATGCCGTCAGAAACGGTAAGGATAGCGTGATAACGGGACACAGAAAGGTCCGGCAGCCGGATGTCGGCAGAAGCGTGACGGCCGATAAGTATCTCATCGCAGCCAAGGGGATATGCGGCATTATAGTCAGCAAGCTCCATAAAGCTGGTCATCCTGTTCCATCTTCTGTCGCCGGTGGAGCGTTCGTGGTAAGCTGACATTATCAGCACAAGAGCGCAGACGTCCAGCGTGGCAGCGGCTACAGCGCAGAGTATAAGATTCATCTGGTCCAAGAAAACACCTCCGTTAAGATTTTGTCATAGTTGTATTATAGCATAGTGGGAGTTCAAATGCAATGCAGGCAGTGGAATTTTAACCAACTGTTACAAAAGTGTAATAAAAAAACACCGGAGAACCTGTCTCCGGTGATATGTGTCATTCCTCTGTTTCAGTAGAGGTATCTGTGGTATCTTCCGGTGCAGTTGTGTCAGCGAGGTCTGCTTCGGTGAGCTCACCACGCATGAGCTTTTCAAAGTCGGGACCGTCGATCTTTTCAAATTTAAGAAGATACTTTGCAAGCAGGTGCATTTTGTCGGAATTAGCATTGAGGAGCTCCACGCAATCGCTGTGAGCCTTGTCGATAATGGACTTGACTTCCTCGTCTATCTGTGCGGCAACAGCCTCACTGTAGTTTCTTGTGTGTCCGTAGTCCTTGCCGAGGAATACCTCATCATTGTCGGAGCCGTAGACAACAGTGCCGAGCTTTCCGGAGAAGCCGTACTTAGTTACCATATTTCTTGCAACTGAGGTAGCACGTTCAATGTCGTTGGAAGCGCCGGTAGAGATGTCGTCCATGAAAATCTCTTCTGCAACACGTCCGCCAAGGAGCATTATTATGCGTTCACGCATCTGGTTGCGGGAAACGTGCTGGTCGTCGGTGTCAGGACGTGTAACAGTGAGTCCGGCAGCCATGCCACGCTGGATGATAGTCACCTGATGTACCTTTTCCTGAGTGGAGAGGTTGTAAGCGGCGATAGCGTGACCCGACTCGTGATAAGCAGTGACTTTTCTGTCGTGCTCGGAAACTATCCTTGACTTCTTCTCAGGGCCTGCAATGACCTTGAGGGTAGCCTCCTCGATGTCAGGCTCAGTGATAGCCATGCGGTTGTTTCTTGCAGCAAGGAGAGCGGCCTCATTAAGGAGGTTCTCCAGGTCTGCACCGGTGAATCCCTGAGTTGTCTGAGCGATTATCTTCAGGTCAACATCGGGACCGAGGGGCTTGTTTTTAGCGTGAACACGGAGTATCTCTTCACGTCCCTTGACGTCAGGGTAGCCAACGACTATCTGTCTGTCGAATCGGCCGGGTCTGAGGAGGGCAGGGTCGAGAATATCACGTCTGTTGGTCGCTGCGATAACGATAACACTTTCATTGCCGGTAAATCCGTCCATTTCAACGAGGAGCTGATTGAGTGTCTGCTCACGCTCATCGTGACCTCCGCCGAGACCTGCGCCTCTGTGACGGCCGACGGCATCTATCTCGTCGATGAAAATGATAGCCGGAGCGTGTTTCTTTGCCTGTTCAAAGAGGTCTCTCACACGGGAAGCTCCCACGCCGACGAACATCTCAACGAAGTCAGAACCGGAGATAGGGAAGAAGGGGCAGCCAGCCTCGCCGGCAACAGCTCTTGCAAGGAGGGTCTTACCGGTACCGGGAGGTCCCAGAAGGAGGACGCCCTTAGGCACCTTAGCTCCTATATCCTTGTACTTATTGGGGTGTTTGAGGAAGTCAACTATCTCTTCGAGCTCCTGTTTTTCCTCATCAGCGCCTGCAACGTCCTTGAAGGTAGCCTTGCGGGCATTTGCCTGATTTTTCAGGTTAGCCTTGCCGAAGGAGGTGTACTTTCCGCCGCCGCCGCTCTGTTTCATCATGAAATAGAGGATAGCGCAGCCGAGGAGGACTGTGAGTATCACAGGGATGAGGGAGTATAACCAGGTGCGGTCAGTTATCTTGATGTAGTTCTGACCGAGAGTTTCGCCGTCCTTCTGACGTCTGTTGAAGTTCTGGCGGTAGTCTCTTGTTTCGTCAACGAAGATGCTGACGTTGGGGACATCGTACTTGTACTCCTTATCGTCGCCTACCAGTTTATAGGTGAGCTCGCCGGTGCCAAGGTCCAGCTCGTACTCCGAGACCTCGTAGTTGTCGAAGTGCTCCATGACCTCATTGTAGTTGGTCTTATCGGAATTTTTAGCGAGCCGTGAGCTTACGAAATAGATACAGCCGATAGCCAGAGCAATTATCAGAAGATAAGTAAAAACGCCTCTGTTCTTTTTTGGTGTCAAATTATCCACTCCAATCGTACAAAAATTATCTGAAGTAAATCTTCAAAAATCTCGTGGTTGAGCGAGAAGGACTTACTCTGTCAGCGATGCCGAGACGCTCAGCAAAAATGGTACCGTTCTCATCCTCGATGAAGTGGAGCTCAGAGCGCAGCTCCTGCGGGACCTTTTCGTTAATGAGTTTTTTCACGGAGGAGGTGAAACCCCTGCCGCTGAGCCTTATCCTGTCACCGAAACGGCGGTTCCGAACAGCAGCTCTTCCTATTATTTTATCATAATCTAACAGGTAAAATGTTAAGTTTTTGTGAACATCTTCATTTTTCTTCAAATTATCACATTCGAGAAGCTCACATACCATGACTTTATCATTAAAAATTCTGTTTTCGCCAATTTTCAGCTCCGCTGACAGCTCCGCCTGTTCCTTCGGAGCACTGATAGTCCTGAGCCCGGCAGTCTCACCGTCAGAGACCAGGTAGATGTCACCGGAAATGTTGAGCTTTCCGCCGTTCATGAGGACTCTGTCAGCGTCAAGGAGACGTTCCCGTGAATAGGGCAGGGAGTTCTCACTGAGCAGTCTTGCAAGGCATCTCCGGCGTATGACACCGCTCTTCGCCCTGAGACCTGAAAACTGATTTTCCCCTGTATATGTGGAATTGTAAGCCTCCTCAGCAAGTGAGGAGATGAGCTCGTCCTCCTCACGCAGGGTCTCGGAGGAGTTCCGGAAGGTGTTTATCAGCGAGGGGTTTATCTCCTGCATGATGGGCAGGATGCTGTGGCGGATGCGGTTGCGGGTGTAGTCATCGGAGAGATTGGTGCTGTCAGTTACGAAGTCCTGACCTCTTTCAGCTAAAAATCCCTCTATTTCGGCTCTTGACACGCACAGCAGAGGACGGATGATGTTCCCTCTCCTCACAGGCACACCGGCCAGTCCCTTGAGTCCCGTACCACGGATGAGGTTCAGGACTGCAGTTTCAAGGTCATCGTTTGCATTGTGAGCTGTAGCCATGAGCTTTCCGGCTGAGTACCGGCTGAAAATGCCGTATCTCAGCTTTCTTGCGGCCTCCTCATGGGACAGGGAGTTCTCCTCTGCGTACTCCGGCACATTGCAGGATACAGCCGTAAATCTGACACCGAGCTTTTCGCAGAGTGTCCGGCAGAACTCCTGGTCACGGTCACTTTCAGCTCCACGGATGCAGTGGTTGACGTGGAGAGCCTCCACAGTGATGCCCAGTTCATCTGAGAGCTCACGGAGAGAAAGGAGCAGAGCCACGCTGTCAGCGCCGCCGGAAAGTCCGCATACCACCGTGTCTCCGGGGGAGATGAGCTGGTATTTCCTGATGTGAGAGCAGACCTTATCCAGCATATCAGACTCCCTCCGGTTCCTGAGTGTAGTCGGGGTTTGAGAATCTGGTGAACTGTCCGTCCCAGATGAGCTCCACAGTACCGGTCTCACCGTGACGGTTCTTGGCAACAATGCACTCAGAGATGTTCTGGCGCTGGCTTTCCTTATTATAATACGCCTCACGATAGAGGAAAAGAACGATGTCCGCATCCTGCTCGATAGAACCGGACTCACGGAGGTCCGAGAGCATAGGACGCTTATCTGTACGGCTCTCAACAGCACGGGAGAGCTGTGAGAGGAGGATAACAGGAACATTGAGCTCCTTAGCCATTACCTTTAGCTGACGGGTTATCTCGGAGATGACCACAACTCGGTTATCGGAGTGAGAAGTTGACTCCATGAGCTGAAGGTAGTCGATAATGACCAGTCCCAGATTCTTGGTACGTCTGAGCTTTGCCTTCATCTGCTGGACGGTCATGCTTGC
>CACWPR010000016.1:0-35269 GCA_902762855.1 Ruminococcus flavefaciens | reverse complement strand
ATCGTCGATAAAAAGGGGGAGTCCGCTGAGGTATCCGGCGCTTACGGCCAGCTTTACCCAGTCATCGCCGGATATGCGGCCGTTGCGGAGATTGTGGGACTCCACAAGAGCCTCAGTTGAAAGGATACGGGTAGCGAGCTGCTCCTTGGACATTTCCAGGTTGAATGTGACTACTTCCTTATCGGAGCGTCTTGCAACGTTGGTGGCGATGTTCATGGCGAATGAGGTCTTACCCATACCGGGACGGGCGGCAATGATGATAAGGTCAGACTTGTTAAGTCCGGATGTGATGCTGTCAAGGAGGGTGAAGCCTGTCCTTGCGCCCACGTACTTGTCCTTATCCGGGCCGGATATTTTGCCCAGCCTGTCATATGCCTCTGCGATAGCGTCAGAAAGGGGAACAAGTCCA
The DNA here is from genome assembly GCA_902762855.1 of Ruminococcus flavefaciens. Lineage (GTDB taxonomy): Bacteria > Bacillota > Clostridia > Oscillospirales > Ruminococcaceae > Ruminococcus > Ruminococcus flavefaciens_V. Next base: position 34,860 of record CACWPR010000016.1, on the reverse strand, counting down.
CGGACATCTCTGCCCTGACGGACGTTGTATATCTTCTGCTCTGCGGCATCCAGAAGAAGGGACGAGTCATGCTCGCCGGACTGGATGTCCTCAAGAATGGACCTTGCCGCATAGCTGAGGCTCCTGATGAAGTACTTATCAGCGACTATCTTGCAGTAGCTTTCGATATTTGAGGTAGTCGGGAGCATATTGCCTATCTCAGCGAGATAGCGTCTGCCCTCGGTGGAATTCTGGAATATGTGGAGCTGCTCAGCCTCGTTGAGGAGAGTTACAATGTCGATAGGCTGTCCGAGGGAGTCCATTCGCTGCATGAGAGCGAAGAGCTCCTTGTGCTGTTCATTGTAGAAATACTCCGGTTTCAGGAGGTTCGAGACCTCCGCAAAGACCGAAGGCTGAGAGATTATGGCTCCTAAAACGGACTGCTCCGCCTCGATGCTGTGGGGCAGCTCTCTGGCGGAGAGTAAGATGTCATTTTCGTCCATAGTTATTTTCAGCCTTCGATGACTTCAACATCGATAGTCTCAGCTATGCCGTTATAGAACTTTATTGCTGCTGTGTAGGAGCCGAAGTTCTTTATATCGGTGCTAAGAGTTATCTTCTTCTTGTCAACGTCAACTCCGAACTGCTCCTTTACGGCATCGGCAACATTGCCGGATGTAACGGAGCCGAAGAGCCTGCTGTTTGAACCTGCCTTGGCAGCGATGACTACCTTCTTGCCCTTGAGCTTTGCAGCGGATTCCTTTGCAGCAGCTATTTCAAGGTCTATCTTGTGCTGAGCGGAGGACTGCTGTCCCTGGAGCTTTGTCATGTTTGCGGGAGTAGCCTCAACAGCGTAGCCCTTGGGGAGGAGCATATTTCTTGCATATCCGTCGGCGACGTTCTTGACCTCGCCTTTCTTGCCGGAGCCTTTAACGTCCTGTAAAAAAATAACCTTCATTTTCTATCAGCCTTTCTGTTATGTATTAGCATCGGCGGCCTTGTTGTCGTCGATAGCGTATATGAGTGCCTTTACGGCCTCCTGTATGGAAGTGTTTTCAAGCTGGGCAGCGGCCATGGTCTGATGACCTCCGCCTCCGAGCTGTTCCATTATGACCTGTACGTTTACAGCGCCCAGAGACCGGGCAGAGATGTTAGCAGTGGAGCCTGTCCTGTACACGACGAAGGAAGCGTCCACATCGGATATATTCAGGAGCTCGTCAGCGGCCTGAGGAGCAACGAGACGGATGTCGTCAGTTTTCAGGTCAGTGGCGGCAATAGCGCAGCGGCGGTGTACCTTTGCGGAGCTGACTATCTGGGCTTTGCGCTTGTAGGACTCGATAGAGTTGGAGAACAGCAGCTTTACGGCTACTGTGTCAGCGCCCAGCTTTTTCAGATGAGCGGCAGCCTCGAAGGTGCGGACACCAGTACGCATAACGAAGTTCTTGGTGTCGAGCATGATACCGGCAAGGAGAGCCTCGGCATGGATGCTTGGGAGCCTTTCGTCAGTATCGTAGCGGAAGTATTCGATTATCTCGGTGACCATTTCAGATGCAGAGGATGCATAGGGCTCATGGTGGAAGATGACTGCATTGTCGATGAAGTTGACAGTTTTACGGTGGTGGTCAACGACGACGACTGAGCGCATCTTTTCGTAGAGGGCTCTGCTCTCGAGGAAGTCCTTGTTGTGGGTATCCACGATTATGAGGAGGTCATTTTCGCCCACTGAGGACTCTGCCTCTGCGGGAGTGATGAAGAGCTCACTGTCGGTCTGCTCCTCCACAAGGTCGATGAGGTGGGAAGCGAGGTTCTTCTGCCTGTCAACGGCAATGTGTACCTCCTTGCCCAGGAGCCTTATAGCGCCGGCAAGTCCGCAGGAAGCACCCACGGAGTCCAGGTCTCCGAAGCGATGACCCATAATGAATATCTTTTCGGAGTTGATGATGAGGTCCTGGAGGGCATTTGCGATGACTCTTGTCTTGGCGTGGGAGCGTTTTTCCACACCCTTTGAGACACCGCCGAAGAAGCGGTAGCCGTTCTCAGTCTTGACAACAGCCTGGTCACCGCCGCGTCCGAGGGCCATGTCGATGCACTGGCGGGCAATTTTCTCGCTTTCAGCAAGGGAGTCTGCACCCAGACCCACACCGATAGAGAAGGTCAGGGGGTACTTTGCAGATATTTTGATGTTCCTTGCGGAGTCCAGTATCTTGAACTTTTCGTCTATGACCTTTTTGAGATTCTTGTTTTCGATTATAGCGTAGAAGGTATTGGATGAAGTCTTTTTTATGAAGCTGTCAGTGCTGTTTGAGAAGCTCTCGATAAGGCGTTCAGTCTCCAGAGATGCCTGGGACTTCTCGCTCTCTTTGGCATTCTGCATTATCTCATCGTAGTTGTCGATAGTGATGATCACAACGTTCTGGTGAGTTTCATCTGAGCGCTTTTTCAGTGCGAAAAAGTCAGTCTCATCATGGAAGTAGAGAACGCTGAAACTCATATCCAGCTTGTCGAACTTTTCGGCGGTGACTCTGTAAACGCAGCCGTTTATCGGGCAGATCGCATGGCCGTTAGCCTGGAGGGAGGAGAGGTCCATTTTAACGAATCCCTCGAAGTCCAGACCAAAGACGTCCTGTCCGAGACTTATCTTTTCAGCGAATATCTGGTTATACCACACAAACTGTCTGCTGCCGTCGATGACAGCAACGGGAGCTGGGAGCGAGTTCATGAACTCTGCGGCTGAATTTTCCAGATGAGTGTTCATCTTGGAGATATGTCTGATAGAATTTCTTGTATAGAACAGGTAGAAAACTATGCAGACGGTCATGAGAACAAAAGCCGATGCAAGGCAGACAAGACCGAGCCGGCCGTTGTATCTGTGGAGCAGCAGAGCTGAAACAGCGACATCAGCGAGCAGCAGCAGTTGGAGAACGAATAAAGCTGCCGGAAATTTATTCTTCACTTTTCTGACTCCTTTCGGAATGTCATGTCTCCATGATTATAGGAAGTATCATAGGACTTCTCTTGGTCTTCTGATAGATGTAGTCAGAGAGGGCGTCACGGAGCTTGCCCTTGAGGGTGTTCCACTCTCTGAGCTCAGCGGCAGAGCAGGAAGCGAGGGTATTGCTGAGGAGGGTTCTTGCCTCTACCATAAGCTCCTCGGACTCTCTTACGTAAACGAAACCTCTTGAAATAATGTCCGGACCGGCCACGAGCTCATTGGAGCTGCGCTCTATGCCGATAACGATAATGATAAGGCCGTCCTGAGCCAGATGCTTTCTGTCTCTGAGGACGATAGAGCCAACGTCACCGACTCCGAGGCCGTCAACGAGGATGCGTCCGGAGGGCACCTGAGAGACTACGCTCATCTTGTTTCCGTCGGTCTCGATGACATTACCTATCTCAGCGATTATAACGTTGCTTTCGGGGATACCCATCTGGAGGGCGAGGCCTGCGTGCTTTTTCAGGTGCTTGTACTCGCCGTGTACGGGGATGAAGAACTTGGGCTTGGTAAGTCCCAGCATGAGCTTGAGCTCCTCCTGGCAGGCATGACCTGAAACGTGTACCTCATACATTGCTTCGTAGACTACCTCAGCGCCGGACTTCATGAGCTCATTTACCACTCTTGTGACGAACTTCTCGTTTCCGGGGATAGGAGTAGCGGAGATGATGATGAAGTCCATGGGAGTGATATTGACCTTCTTGTGGTCGTTCATAGCCATTCTTGTGAGGGCAGACATAGGCTCGCCCTGACTTCCGGTAGTTATGAGGACAATCCTGTCACTGTCATAGCGGTTCATGGTCTCGATGTCGATGATGAGGCCGTCGGGAGCCTTCAGGTAGCCCAGCTCGATGGCGGTATTTATAACATTTACCATGCTCCGGCCGAATACAGCCACTTTACGTCCGTAGCGGACAGCGCAGTTGATTATCTGCTGTACACGGTGGATGTTGGAGGAGAATGTAGCGATGATGATACGCTTGCCCTCGCCCTTTTTGAAGAGCTTGTCGAAGGACTCGCCCACAGTTCGTTCGGAGTGTGTATATCCGGGGCGCTCAGCGTTTGTGGAGTCGGCCATAAGAGCGAGGACTCCGCGGCTTCCCAGCTCACCGAAGCGGGCAAGGTCGATTATCTCGCCGTCGATAGGAGTGTAGTCCACCTTGAAGTCGCCGGTGTGTACGATAATACCGGCAGGAGTGTGGATAGCCATGCCGACAGAGTCGGGGATAGAGTGGTTGACCTTTATGAACTCAACGGCCATACAGCCCATTTTCACGGTCTTTTTAGGCTCTACCACATTGAGAGTTACCTTGCCGTAAAGGCCCTGCTCACGGAGCTTTCCCTCTATGAGGCCTATGGTGAGCCTTGTGGCATAAACGGGGACGTTTATCCTTTTGAGGAGGTAAGCCAGACCGCCGATGTGGTCCTCGTGGCCGTGGGTGATAACGACACCTCTTACCTTGTCCTTGTTTCTTTCAACATAAGTAAAATCCGGGATAACTATGTCAACACCGGGCATATCAGCGTCGGGGAAGGCAAGTCCGCAGTCGAGGATGAACATATCGTTGGCACACTCAAAGACGGTCATATTCTTGCCTATCTCGTTGAGACCTCCGAGGGGGATTATCCTTACGGGAGTGCGCTTGACTTCCTTAGGCTGTCTTGTTCTGGACTTTGCAGCAGGCTTGACGGTCTCATTCTGTACCTTATCCTGAGCTGGAGCCTTCCTTTTATAATATCTCTTAGCCGGAGCCTTTGGGGCAGCGGAAGAGTCTGTCTTGCGTGTTGACTTTGTCTTTTCTTTTTCGTTCACTATTTGACCTCACTTTCGTGTCATGAGCCGGGACTGTAACGGACAGGGCCGGCTCTTAGCCTTAATGCGGATGTACCGTACTATATAGTATACTGTGGATACAGCAACTGAGTTCAGCAAAAATTTCTGAGGACACAGCAAGGCAGGCCGCCTGAACGTACCTTGCCGAAACGGCGAGTGCAGCTTGCAGCCCTGCGTTGTCTATAAAACTACAGTACGGGATGTTGCGGGAGGGCCCGCTGTAGTTAAAGGCGTATTCTGCGCCAATAAAGTCATGATGAGCGCTGACGGGCATCAGCGCATAAAATTACACATTACAATTATACAAAAAATCTCAGTCAATGTCAATAGAAAAACGGGAGGATTTTCAACATTATGCATAATAGATAAAAAGTTTTGATAACAGTGCGTATAAAGTTATATCAAAGGACCTCCGCACTTGTCGAACCTGCGGAGCTTTTCGGTCCATGAGCAGCAGAGCTCGGCAGCGGTCTCGGCACTGTAGGCCTGAGCCAGAACAGAAATACGGTTCCGTCCGCTCCTTTCAAGGATGACTCTTCCGCCGGGAGCTGTCAGGCTTTTGCCTACAGGGACTTTGTCCGGAGCGTCAACAGTGACCTCACGCTTCGATGACGAGAAGGCAGGCAGTCTGCCGGCCATATGGAGGAAGGACTTCACATCAGAGGCAAGAGCGGTACACATATAAAGAGGGTCAAAGAGGTGCCGCTGTGACGCAGCATCCTCCGGGAGCTCGTCCCGGCTGAAACGGCTTATCATGCTGCCAGCCGATTCCTCGGCAGCGTAGTGTACCTGGTCAGGGAGCCAGACCCTTTGTCCGTGAACTGCACATTTTGCAGCATAGCATATCAGGAGCTTTTCGTGGGATATGAACCCGGCGGAACGGGAGTATGCATTGACTCTTGAACCGTCCTCTGAGACCTGAAAGACAAGTTCGTCACTTTCGCCGGAGAAGAATTCCAGCCACAGCGAACGTACCTCTCTGCATCCGCAGCTCACACCGGCAGAAATGGGGAGCATATCCGGACCGAGGGAGTCTCTGATGCTGTTGAGGTATATGCTCCTGAATGAAGTGAACTGAGTCAGGCGGCCGGGACGTCCGGCTCTTTCGGCCGGAGCTCCGTTCATGACGGAAAGTGTTTCTGAACGGCTGAAAGGAAGGCGGTCACGGCGGAAGAAGTCCATTATGACGGTCTGACCGGTCCCGGAGATGTATACGCCGCAGTCTGCTGAAAGCATGGGGATGCTGTAACGGAAGGACTGCATGTCGGTGTCCTCACAGAGATAGACCTCCCGGCCGCACTCTGAAAGTCCGGAGCAAAGAGCGTAGAGGATGTGGGTGTGGCTGTAATTTCCGCAGCCTGCAATGAACCTTCCGGCAGTACCGGCGAGGACTTTTCCGAATCCGGCGGCCCGTGCAGAGGATAGGACCTTCCCCGGCAGGGACTCACAGCGTCCGTCACGGAAGGAAAACAGTTCATTCTGTCCGATATAGCTCATAAAAACACACTTTCTGCCTGACAGGCCTTGATGATATAATTATCATTCCCTTTCGGGGACGGTTTTAATCAGCAGGATAACGGCTGCGAGGTTCGGGAGAGCCATAGCGCCGTTGAATATATCTGAAAGGAGCCATACGGTGTCCACCCGAAAGACAGCTCCAAGGGAAGCTGCGGCAGCGAAAATAAAGGGGAATGCCTTCACAGTGTCCTTTCCGGTCAGATAGCGGAGGGCAGTCTCACCGCAGAAGTACCAGCCGATGATAGTACAGAAAGCGAAAAGGCACAGCTCCCCGGCGAGGAAAGCTGCCGTATTTCTGCCGAGAACTGCGGAAAGTGCTCTCTCGGCGGAAAGGTCCGGAGACGCACAGAGGATAGTCAGGGCAGTGAGGGTACAGCAGAGGACGGTATCAATAAAGACCTCGAACATTGCCCAGCAGCTCTGGGTACCCTGAGACTGGTCCTCTGCGGCGCTGTGGAGGAGAGGGGAGCTGCCGAGTCCGGCTTCGTTGGAGAAAATGCCACGTTTTATGCCTGCCGACACAGCACAGCCGAAGGTCCCGGCAGCAGCGCTCCGCAGTCCGAGGGCTCCGGAGAAGATACGTCCAAAAGAGGGGAGGATGTTTTCGTGCATTTCAATAAGTACAGCGGCACATACTCCGGCGTACAGGACAGTGGCCAGCGGCAGAAGAGACTGAGCAGTGCGGCCTATCCTGCGGGCTCCGCCTGATACTACTATATAAATAAGTACAAAAGCGGCGGCAGCAGCGGCATACCGGCCAATCCCGGAGACTCTGCACAGCGGGGCCGCAGCGGAGCTGACCTGTACCATACCGCCCATACCCATGGACGCTCCCAGGCACATTGCTGCGTACAGAAGAGAAAGTCTCCTGCATCCGAGCCCCTTTGAGATGTAGGCCATCGGCCCCTTGGCATCGTCGGAGCTGTACCTGGAGGACAGGGCATTTTCGGCACAGACAAGAGCCATTCCAAAGAAGGCGGACACCCACATCCAGAAAACTGCCCCCGGACCTCCCAGTGCAAGAGCGGAGGCGACTCCGGTGATATTCCCGGTACCCATGGCGGTCCCCAGAGACATACAGACAGTCCTGAACTGGGACATACCTCTGCCGGAGCTTTTGCTCTTCCTCACGTTTCTGACAAGCTCCGGGAACATCCTGAGCTGAGGAGCTCCAAGACGGAAAGTGTAAACAAGCCCTGCACCCAGCAGCAGGACTACCAGACCCGGTCCCCATATCAGACCGCTGAGCCTTTCAAGAAATTTGACGAGAGTTCCCTCCATGCAGAAAAACAGCTCCTTCATAAAAAAGTGGTATACATTAAAGGATATTTGTGGTATAATAGGAATATACCAGAACTATTTCAGGAGGTGGGAGAATGAGACATTTCCGTCCGGCGGAAAACAGCCTTGCGGCACTCAGAGCCGTGATAACGGTGCTGACAGTTTTTATAATATCGGTCCTGTACTATTACATCCCACTTAAAAAAGTCGTGTTCATTTCAGGGGCGGTCATAGCAGGACTTGCCCTGCTGATAATGTTCATATACCTTCCGCTGTATATGTCCTCTGTGAAGTACACAGCAACGGATTCCGAGGTCATAAGGTCCAGCGGAGTATTCATAAAGTTCCACCAGTCGGTGAAATACTCATCCATACAGTACGCAGCCGTTATAAGGACCCCTCTTTCTGACGTTACGGGCCTTAACTTTGTGGTATTCTTCGTTTTCGGGGGACACATGAGACTTTCCTTCCTGTCACTCAGCGACGCAAGGGAGGTACTCAGGCTTTCCGGCAGTGCAGGAGGAGCGGACCTATGATGACCTACAGTGAACATCCTCTGAGGATACTCAGATACTCCATAAAGAACATATGGCTGCTTGTATTCCCTCTGCTCAGAGGAATAAACGCAGTCTGGACTGACAGGAACTGGTTCTACAACTGGCTCCGCGGAGCCTGGTTCGACATCCTTACTATCGGAGTCATCGTCCTTTTCGGACTTGTACGCTGGCACTGTTCGGTGATAAGGCTCACGGACTCAGCCATTATCCACGACGACGGCATCATCATAAAGGTAAGGAAGGTCATACCCTATTCACGTATAAGCTCCGGAACGGTGGAGCGCCCATTCTACCTTGCACCCTTCAAGGCTGCAAGGTTCAGGTGTGATACCAGTGCAGGCATTTTTAATTCTGCGGATATGTCATTCATGGTCAGGGAGAGCACCTGTGCTGAGCTTGTGAAAAGGCTGCCCCAGGTCAACGAGGAAAAGCGTCTCGGCAACATCCCAAGACCGACGCTCATGTCAGTGGTGCTTTTTTCGGTATTCTTCTCCAGCGGATTCACCGGGACGGTGTATATAGCCGCATTCTTCTTTCAGGGAGGAAATCTTGCCCGTGACCTCATTGGACGTTCCATAAGCACGCTCACTGAGCAGACTGCGAAAATATCACAGCGTCTGCTGCTGAGAGTCCCGGACGCTGCCATAGGTATCGCCATATTCTTCCTGGCAGCCTGGCTGCTGTCCTTTATACTGAACCTTCTCAGGTACTTCCGGTTCGATATAAAGTGCGATGACCAGTGCCTGACCACCTCATACGGGGTGATAACCAAGAGGGAGTATCACATCTCGGCTGCACAGATAAACTACACAGACCTGCGGCAGAACCTGATAATGAAGCTGTTCGGGGCAGTTGCGGTGAACATAAGCTGTTCAGGCTACGGAGCAGGCCGGCGGAGCCTGCCGGTGCTCATGCCGGTGAAAAAGCAGAAGCACATCGGCGATGAGTTCGAGCCCATCGGAGTATTTATGGGAGTGAAAAGCGAATACCGTCCGAAAAGGACCGGATTCTGGCAGTACATCTGGCAGCCGTCCATAATAGCAGCAGCCCTTGTCCCGGCCTATCTGTTGGTAGTCCACTTCTTCTCCATAGCCTCCGGACTGGCGCTTTTCATGCTGATAATGTTTGAGATACCCTCGGTCTGGTTCATCATAGTAAAGACCGCAGCCTTTTTTACCAGCGGCATCTCGGTATACGACGACAAGATAATGGTCCGCTGCTGCAAGTGGACCGGGTTCCATACCATAATAGCCGAGAGAAAGAAACTGGTAAAGCTGGAGCTGGAGCAGACAGTCTTTCAGAGGATAGGGAAGCGGTGCAGTGTGAGTCTCTGGTTTGAGGGTGAGGAGCATATAAAATACAAGGTGAAGGCCTTCGACGAAAAAAATGCCGTAAAGATAGCAGAGCTCCTGGACCGGAATGCCCATATATCCGCAAATCTCGGCTCCTGAAAAATTTTTTGAGATTTTTTCAAAAAATGCTTGACAAACCGTGAAAAGCGTGATATAATATATATCGTTGATTGAGGAACACACAAAACGTCTGGGTGTGGCGCAGTTGGTAGCGCGCTACCTTGGGGTGGTAGAGGCCGTGGGTTCAAGTCCCGTCACTCAGACCAGTAGATCAACATTTACCCCAGAATCCGGTATTCTTTTGAATACCGGATTTTTTTGTTGACTATTCAGAAATTATATGTTATAATCAAAATATAATATCGGGCAGACCGAAAACAGGAGGAAGGTAAATGCTTACATTAGACAAAGCAAAGGATATACTAAAAGAATACGGGCAGGAGCACCTGCTGAAATATTATGACGAGCTCAGCGAGTCCGAACAGAAGGAGCTCCTCTCACAGATAGAGCTCATTGATTTCTCAGTACTCGATAACCTCAAGGAAGAGAACAGATTCACAGCATCAAGAGGAAAGTTCGAGCCTCTGGGAGCTGCTACTATCGAGGACATCGAGCAGAACAGTGAGAAGTACTCCGCTGCCGGAACAGAGGCTATAAAGGCAGGCAAGGTAGCTGCCGTCCTCCTTGCAGGCGGACAGGGCACCCGTCTGGGCTTCGACAAGCCCAAGGGTATGTTCAACGTGGGCGTAACCAGAGAGCTCTACATCTTCCAGTGCCTTATCAATAACCTCATGGACGTTGTTAAGGAGACAGGTGCCTGGGTACCTCTTTATATAATGACAAGCGAGAAGAACAACGACGATACTGTCAGCTTCCTGAAGGAGAAGGACTTCTTCGGCTACAACAGCGACTACGTTAAGTTCTTTGTGCAGGACATGGCTCCTTCCGTTGACTTCAGCGGAAAGATATATATGGAGAGCAAGTCTCGTATATCCATATCCCCCAACGGCAACGGCGGCTGGTTCACCTCTCTTGTAAGAGCCGGTCTCCTTGATGAGATAAAGGCGAAGGGCATCGAGTGGATAAATGTATTTGCAGTTGACAACGTTCTCCAGCGCATCGCTGACCCTCTCTATGTGGGAGCTGTCATAAGCTCCGGTCTCCAGTCCGGCGGCAAGGTAGTCAGCAAGGCTGACCCCGATGAGAGAGTGGGAGTGCTCTGTCTTGAGGACGGTATGCCCTCTATCGTCGAGTACTACGAAATGACTGAGGAGATGCGTACACTTCGTGATGAAAAAGACGAGCTGGCATACAAGTTCGGAGTTATACTGAACTATCTTTTCAGCGTGGATAAGCTGGAGTCCATACTCAACGACAAGCTGCCGGTACACGTTGTGGACAAGAAGATACCCTATATGGACGAGAACGGCGAGTTCATCAAGCCTGACAAGCCCAACGGCCATAAGTTCGAGACACTGGTGCTGGATATGGTCCATATGCAGGATAGCTGTCTGCCCTACGAGGTAGTGAGAAACAGGGAGTTCGCACCTATAAAGAACCCTACAGGTGTTGACTCAGTAGAGTCTGCAAGGGAGCTCCTCAAGGAAAACGGCATAGAATTATAATTGTAACGGACGCTGCTATGCGTCCGTTATTCATGACAGGAAATATATGAAGAAATTATTAAAATATCTGAAAAACTACAAAAAAGAGCTTGTATTCGGCCCCTTCTTCAAGCTGCTGGAGGCGGTTTTCGAGCTGATAGTCCCTGTGGTGATGGCGAAGATGATAGACAACGGCATCGGAAATAACGACAGCGGCTATATCTTCCGGATGGGCGGACTGATAGTCCTGCTGGGAGTCTGCGGACTTGGCTTCGCACTGACCTGCCAGTACCTTGCGGCACGGTGCGCCTATGGCTTCGGCACAGAGCTCCGGGAGGCTCTGTACAGGCATATAAACACCCTTTCCTACAGCGGCATCGACAAGGTCGGAACTGCCTCACTGGTGAACCGTCTGACCAACGACACCAACACAGTCCAGAACGGAGTGAATATGTTCATCCGCCTTGCAGTGAGAGCTCCCTTTCTTGTTATAGGAGCGGCAGTAATGGCGGTAATGATAGACGCAAAGCTGGCTATGATCTTCTTCATAGCCGCACCCCTCATATCACTGGTGATATTCATAATAATGCGAAAGACCGTCCCCATGTACCGGAAGGCTCAGCAGAAGCTGGACAGAGCGTCCATGCTCACAAGGGAGAACCTTGAAGGTACAAGGGTCATAAGGGCATTTTCCCGTCAGCAGGAGGAGATAGACGAATTCAGGGAAGCAGTTGACGACATTGCGGACTGCTCCGTTGCAGTGGGAAAAATATCCGCAATACTCAACCCTGTGGCCTTTATGGTAATGAACCTGGGCATCGCAGCGATAATCTGGTTCGGAGGAGTCCGCATAGACAGCGGAAGGCTCACTCAGGGCGAGCTCACCGCGTTCACGAACTATATGACACAGATCCTCCTGGCTCTTGTGGTGCTTGCAAACCTGATAGTCATATTCACAAAGGCCTTTGCGTCGGCAAACCGTGTCAGCGAGGTTTTTGCCATAGAGCCGGAAGAGGACGGCACCGCTCAGGTGTCAGGTGACAGTGAGAACATACTGGAATTCAGGAACGTTTCCTTTGCCTATGAAGCCGCAGGTGACAGCTCTGTCAGCGGAGTCAGCTTTACCCTTAAAAAAGGGGAGATGCTGGGTATCATCGGCGGTACGGGCAGCGGAAAGTCCACACTTGCCCGGCTCATACCCTGTTTCTACAGGGCAACTGAGGGGGAGGTCCTCGTCAGCGGCAGGAACGTGCAGGAGTACAGTCTCAGTGACCTCCGCAGGCATATAGGCTATGTCCCGCAGAAGGCGGTGCTCTTTTCCGGCACAGTCAGGTCAAATATGACCTGGCGCAAGGCCGACGCATCAGATGAAGAGGTCATCTCTGCTCTGAAAACAGCTCAGTCCTGGGAGTTTGTCTCACAGAAGCCTGAGGGACTTGACGCACCGGTGTCACAGGGCGGAAAGAACTTCTCAGGGGGCCAGAAACAGCGTCTGTCCATAGCCAGAGCACTTGTTGGAAAGCCGGATATCCTCATACTTGACGATTCCACCAGCGCCCTTGACTACGCAACTGACCTTGCCCTCCGAAAGGCTCTGAAAAGCGATATGGCGGAGACTACAGTCATAATGATATCCCAGCGCACCACGTCCATAAAGGACGCTGACAGGATAATCGTCATGGACGAAGGTCAGGCAGTGGGCATCGGCACACACGAAGAGCTCCTTGAAAGCTGTCCGGTGTACCGGGAGATATACTGTTCTCAGATGAATGAAAAGGAGGACGGAAAAAATGCTTAAAACACTGAAAAGAGTTTTCTCCTATGCAAAGCCGTACATGAGGTACTTCGTGCTGACCGTGATATTTGCGGCGGCAGGCATATCCCTTTCACTGGCAGTGCCGGTATTCATAGGCGAGGCAGTAGACTGCTGTGTGGGCAGGGGAGAGGTTGACTTTGAAAGGCTGAAAAAGATAGTCACAGCACTGGGCGCCATGGTCCTTTTCAGCGGACTTTTCCAGTGGCTCATGAGCCTTTGTACCAACAAGCTGGCATTCCTTACAGTCCGGGACCTCCGGGCTGATATATTCAACAAGTTCGAGCGTGTTCCGCTCAGGTATATCGACGGCCACACCAAGGGCGAACTCACCAGCCGTGTCATAAACGACATAGAGATAATCTCAGACGGACTTTTGCAGGGCTTCACCCAGTTTTTCAGCGGAGTGATGACCATTCTCGGCACCCTGATATTCATGATGACCATTAACGTGAAGATAGCTCTTGTAGTCGTGCTCATGACTCCTCTTTCCTTTATAGCGGCGTCCAGGATAACCAAGGCATCTCACGATTCCTACATGGCACAGTCCAGGCTCCGTGGAGACATGGTTGCCCTTGCAGAGGAAATGGCCGGAAATCAGAAGCTGGTCAAGGCCTTTGTCTACGACGACAGGGCAATGGAGCGTTTCGGGGAGATAAACCGTGAGTACGGCAGGATAGGCACCAGAGCAACCTTTTTCAGCTCAATGACCAACCCTACCACCCGTTTTGTGAACGGCCTTATCTATGCGGCAGTAGGACTTCTCGGCTCTCTTGGAGCGATAGGGTATTCCTCCTTTGTGGGAGCGATGTCTGTAGGCCGCCTGTCCAGCTTTCTTGCCTACTCCAACCAGTACACCAAGCCGTTCAACGAAATATCGGGAGTTTTCGCAGAGCTCCAGAATGCAGTTGCCTCAGCAGGACGGGTATTTGATGTCCTTGACGAAGAGGAGGTCCCGGAGGACTCTGACAAGGCAGTGCTGGAGAATGCCTCCGGTCAGCTCAGCTTCAGGAACGTGAACTTTTCCTATGACCCAAAGGTAAAGCTGATACAGGATTTCAGCCTTGACGTAAGTCCCGGGCAGAGAGTGGCCATAGTAGGTCCCACAGGCTGCGGAAAGTCTACGATAATCAATCTGCTGCTGAGATTCTACGACACTGACAGCGGTACAATAGAGGTCTCCGGCAGGGACTTCACGGATTACACCAGAGACAGTCTCCGCTCAGCCTTTGGAATGGTGCTCCAGGAAACCTGGATATTCACAGGCACAGTTGAAGAGAACATCGCCTACGGAGTTCCGGGAGCGACGAGGGAACAGGTCATTGAGGCTGCCAGGGCGGTATACGCCCACGGCTTCATCAAGCGTCTGCCAAAGGGATACGACACGGTCATAAGCGAGGACAGCGGACTTTCACAGGGACAGAAGCAGCTCATCTGCATTGCGAGGATAATGCTCATGTCGCCGCCCATGCTCATACTTGACGAGGCGACGAGCTCTATAGACCTCCGTACCGAGCACAGGATACAGAAGGCCTTCACCAAGCTCATGGAAGGCCGCACCAGCTTTATAATAGCCCACCGGCTTTCAACTATAAAGAATTCAGACACTATCCTTGTAATGAAGAGCGGAAACGTCATCGAGCAGGGAAGTCACGACGAACTGATGAAAAAGGGCGGATTCTATTCCCAGCTCTACAACAGTCAGTTTGCCACATGATATATCCAAAGGGAGATTTTAAAATGAAAAAGATATTACCGGTTTTATTACTTTCATCACTCATCCTCACAGGCTGCAAGGGAGGCTCCGGCAGCTCCTCATCTGATGCCGCAGCACCCGAAAGTCCAGTGACAACAGCAGCGGAGACCACTTTATCCGAAGAAAAAGCATCGGAGACCACTTTATCCGAAGAAAAAGCAGCGAAGAGCTCCGGCAGCGGAGAGTCAGGGGAAGGCAGCACGTCTGCCGCTGCTACGACAGCAAGCAGGTCCGAAGCAGTGACCACCGGAGCTGTCACGGAGCCGGCATCCTCAGAAGTGCAGTCCGTGACCTCACAGGCTCCTCAGAGCGCAGTCACAGACCAGCCGGAGGCAGAGCTCCCGGTGCAGACAGACGTTCCGGAAGTCCAGCCTGATACCCAGAGCGGAGGCCAGTCCACAGCCGAAGAGCCGGCGACAGCCCCTCCTCAGGACGAAGGCCCTATCGAGCTGCCAATTATCCCCATAGACTAAAAGAAAAGCCAGCAGTTGAACTGCTGGCATTTTTTTACATCGAGTCTTTTTTCTTCTGGAGCCTTACGTCCTCACCCTTGAATTCGAGGCAGGAGTAGGCGGAAACTATCCTTGACACCACTCGGCTGTCGTACCTGTTAGCAATGCCCTCGAAGCCAAGGTTAGTACTTATTATAGTGGACTTTCCCTTGTTAAGGCGGGTATTGATAATGTTATAAATGGTAGCGTTGTAGAAGGTGGTCTCGTACTCAGTGCCGAGGTCATCGAGGATAAGGAGGTCAGTGTCCATGACCAGGTCTATCATCTCAGAGGAATGCTCCCTGCTGAAATGCTCCTGTTCTATCTTGCGGAGGATGTTTATAGCTGAGTCATAGATGACGCTGTAGCCCTTTTCGAGGACCCTGTTTGCGATAGCGAGGGAAAGGTGAGTCTTTCCCAGACCTGTAGCGCCGAACATGAGTATACTGCCGGTCTCACTGCCGAAGGTCTCGGCAAACTGCCTTGTAAGGTCGAAGATGTTCTTCATCGTAGTGTAGTCCTCACCCTTGTAGTAGCTGAGACTGAATGTTTCAAAGCTGGAGAGTTTCAGGTGAGCGCTTTTATTGAGCTGGTCAGCGGAGAGTTTGCCGCAGAGCTGACGGAAGCAGTCGCAGAACTGGTCACCGAAATAGCCTGTATCATGGCATTTGGGGCAGGAGTATCGGATGTCAAGGTAGTCGGCAGGGTAGCCATTATCGGTGAGTATCTTCCTTGCCATAGCCTGAGCGCCGAGATTATTGCGCTTGAGCTCCTCTATCTTGCCGGAAACGTCGGCGCCTCTGCCGGATGTGATTATCCCGATGAGCTCCTTTCCGGTGCTGTAGAGTGCGTCGTTTATCTCTTTTATCTGCGGGAGCTTTCTGTTTATCTCATCAATGCGCCTGTCGTTTTCGCTGACAGCCTTCATCCGTCTTGAAGTCATTATAGACTGAGCCTTTTCAAAAACAGAGTTATCCAATATCCACACCTGACTTTCAGAAATGATTTATGACTATCTTATACTTGTCCACGTCGGAACCGGTCTCGCCGGTCTTTTTCCTGGGAGCACGGCTGTTCTTGAAATCAGCCTCAGCGTCACGGACCTGCTTTACGGTGGTGAAGCCGCTCTCCTTCCAGGAAAGGAGTATCTTGTTTATGTACTCGAATGAGAGCTTGTTTATCTGCTCGATAGTTTTCTCATAGGCGCACCCGATGAGGTCCAGGCTGAAGCCTTCCTTCTGCCACTGAGCGATGAACTCCGCTTGTTTCTGGGTAGGGCGGCGTATCATCTCGAACTTCTTCATTATTTTGCCTGTGAAGTCGTTGTGCTTAGTGAGCCTCTGTACCTCTTCCTGAGCGGCGCCGAGGTCATTTATCTCGTTGTCGGCCCAGTCGCAGGCAATTTTCTCAATGTAGCCGGAATTGGTCTTTTCGATAGAGATGCAGTAGTAGATGAGCGTCACGATGACCTCAGTTTTGAGTCCGAGGTAGTTGTGCATCCAAATCAGGGAATTCTGCTGGGTATGGGTGAGGGGGCCGAGAGCGGACTCGGCAATTTTGAAGAGCTCGGAAATATCCACGGAGTCAGAGAGGACCTGGGATATTTCCGAGGGAGTGAGGTTCTGCTTAGGTCTTGGAGATGCCTTTGCAGGCTCCTGGGGAGGCTCCGGCTGAGCTTCCTGTACGGTCTCACGCACATCCGCAGGCTCAGGGGGAGCCATGAGCGAAGGCTGGGGAGCGGAAAAGCTCCCTGTAGACTGGGGAGTCAGCACGTTGACCTGCTGCCAGAAAAGGACGGCATCGGAGGCCTGCTGTATGGAGACACCGGTATTCAGAGCTATCTCCTCATCAGAGCAGGAGCGTCCGGAGCATCTGAGTATATAGAGGAGGACCTTGAGCTGTTCTCCGGTAGCGAGTTTAAGAAAATTATCCGCAACAACACAGGGGACTCCGAACATAGTGCCCCAAACGCCGCTGTTAGTTTTGAAATCCATTTTATTCCTCCGGAATGGCAACAAAAGTATTGTGATGAATGCATTGCATTCGGCATTTAAATCAATTATAATGAATGCTTACGCATTTCATTATATCATAAAAGCACAGCGTTATGATATAATTGCCCGATATGCAGGGAGCAAATCTATGATTTGCGTATCTGCAAGGGCATTCAGATAAATTATAATGAATGCGTACGCATTCATTATACCACATTTTATGAAGGTTGTCCACCATGAAAATAGACAATCACGGCGGAGAAAAAACCGGGAGGATTTGTTATTTTAGTCCTCAGCAAGAAGGAGCTCCAGTGCCTTTTCGTACTTTTCCCGGAGCTGTCTCAGCTTGTTCTCGTTAACAGTCTTAGCCACTGCGAAACGGCTCAGGTCTGAGTTATGCCGGAGGTCAGCTATCTTGACTGCCCTGGCAATGGGGTCCGGCTTTATCCTCCGGATGTACTCGATATACGGGACGTGGTCCTCGTGTGTGAGGAGCTCCACTGCATGGACCACCTCCGGCGGAAAAAGGCCGGAGAGCTCCTTTAAAGTGACAAAGGTGTCCTCAACAGTATCGTGCAGAAGTGCGGCACAGACGGTGTATTCAGAGTCCATTTGCTCCGCCAAGTGATAGGGGTGGTAAATATAGGGGATGCCTGCCTTGTCGAACTGTCCTTCATGAGCCTGATAGGACAGCTTCAGAGCTTTTATCGTCAGGGGTGTGTATATCATTGGTTACCTCCGAAATTCTCGCTGATGTACTCATGGAGAGGCTTTCTGACTACCAGTTCACGGTTTTCCCGGAACCATTCCCAGGACTCCGCAAGTCCTTTGTCAAGAGGTGTGAGCTCCGGCAAAAGGCTCTGCACAGCGGAAACATCAAGGCGATAGTCGTAGTCATAGAAGGGGAAATAGCTCCTCTGAGGGACGCTGCCGGGGACGTATCTTATCTCCGGGACCTTTCCGAGAACTCCGTAGCACAGCTTTACCCAGTCATTCACAGTGACGGATACGGGGTCACCGACGTTGAGGATGTGCTGCCGGGGCCTCTTTTCAAGGATGACTTCAACAGTCCTGCACAGGTCACGGATATGGAAGAACTGCAAGGTCATCCCGCCGGACTGAGGCACATAAAAGGGGAGTCCCTGCTCGGCGCATTCAAAGACGAAGGCCTCACGGAAAACGTTGTTCATAGGGCCGTAGAGGTAGGGCGGACGGAGGATATAGGCATCGTGGACACGTTCAAGGAGTGCATTCTCAGCATCCAGCTTTCTGGTGCCGTAGTCCCCCCATATGCTGTTGGGACCGCAGGGAGCGTCCTCAGAAAAAGGCTGAGGGAGAGTCTCCGGGTAGACGGCACTGGAGCTTATCATCACATAGGCCCCGAAGTCTCCGAGGGAGTCCAGCAGTCCGGTGATGTCCTCGCCGCAGTAGGCAGTGACGTCGATAACAGCGTCAAAGTGCCTGTTTTTCAGAAGATGAGCAGCGTCGTGACGGTCACCGCACAGGTGAGTCACTCCCTCTGACTGAGGTCTGGTGCCACGGTTGAGAACGAAAACATTGTGACCGGCCTTTGCGAAGTATTCCGCAGTATATCTGCTTGCAAAGACGGTACCGCCGGTGATGAGAATATCCATATGAAGCCTCCTGAGCATAAAATTACACTCTGATTGTAGCATATAAAGGCAGAACTGTCAACAGTCAGAAGGGAGTGGAATCGTACTTTTTCCGCAGCTTTTCGATAGCCTTTTTCTCTATCCGGGAAACGTAGGAACGGGATATGCCCAGCTTTTCCGCAGTTTCGTTCTGGGTGTGGGGGGAGCATCCGCAGAGGCCGTAGCGCAGTACGATTATACGGTACTCTCTCTGGTCAAGGCACTCGCTGAGAAAACGGCGCAGGAGCCGTGAGCGAATGAGTGTATCCACCTGCTCGTGGATGTCTGTGCCGTCGTCAAGGAGGTCAAGAAGTGTCAGGGCATTGCCGTCCTTGTCAGTCTCCACAGGCTCGTTCATGTAGACGTCACCGGCAGTTTTTTTAGCAGAGCGGAAGTTCATGAGTATCTCGTTCTCTATGCACCTGCTGGCATAGGTGGCGAACTTTGCTCCCTTGGTGTAGTCAAAGGTGGACACAGCCTTTATCAGGCCGATAGTCCCAACAGAAATGAGCTCATCCTGGTCGGCAGGGGAGGAAGCGTACTTCTTCACGATGTGCGCCACCAGCCGGAGATTGTGCTCGATGAGCCTGTTTTTAGCGGACTTATCCCCATGAGACATCCTGACGAAGCAGTCCTCCTCGTCTTTTTTGGACAATGGCTTCGGGAACACCGATGCACTTTCGATATGAAGTGCGAAGAAAAAGAAGTTTCTGAGCAGTTCAAACAGCAAATCAAACACCTCCGGAAATAGTTATAGGAAATACTATGAGTGAATGCTTGAACAATATTCGTCACAAATATTCATTCTGGAAGTCAATATTCATAAAAAATGCATAACAGAAAAAGATAAAAGAAAAAAACAATTTCAGCATATTGACGAAAAGAGAGAAATATTATATAATAAAAGTGTGTGAAAAAATAACCTTGATACCCAGCTTTGACAGTATGAGCTGTGTTAACCGGAAGAAGTGATAAAGTGAAAAATTCAGTGTCAGCATCCGTGCTCAGTGCGGATATGCTGAATCTTGAAAAGGAAATAAAAAAACTTGAGAAAAATGGGATAGAGATGCTCCATTTCGACGTTATGGACGGACTGTTCGTCCCGAATATCACCTATGGACTGCCTGTTCTGGAACAGGTGAGGAAGGTCACTGACCTCACTCTGGACGTCCACCTGATGATCGCTGACCCTCTGAAATATGCAAGACGCTTTGCAGAGGCAGGTGCGGACATAATATCCTTCCACGTTGAGAGCGAAAGCGATACCGGAGCTGTCATCGGCGAGATAATCAGCGCCGGAGCTAAAGCGGCAGTTGCCGTAAAGCCCGGAACTCCCGTGGAGGAGGTCTACCCCTATCTCGACAGGCTTGATATGGTCCTTGTGATGACCGTTGAGCCCGGATTCGGAGGACAGAGCTTCATCCCGGAGACCGTGGAGAAGGTCAGGACCCTCAGAGAGTATCTTGACAAGAACGGAATGGATATGCACATTGAAGTTGACGGAGGCATCAACGATGTAACTGTCTCTGATGCAGTCTCAGCAGGAGCCGACGTACTTGTGTCAGGCAGCTACCTGTTCAGGGCAGAAAATATGGCTGATGCAGCCGGAAAGCTGAGGAATCCCGGAATATGCTGAAAAAAGCCAGAAAAGAACGCATAGTATGGCTGGACCTTATGATAACTCTGGTGACTCTGGAGCTGATGTCCTATTTCTACTACGGCATGAGGACAGTAGTGCTGGGTGGAGTATGCGTGGCATTCTCCCTTGCTGCGGAGTTGGCGAGCCTCAGGCTGATGCACCGGAAATTCTCTGCTGATGACCTTACCTGTACCTCTGACGCCCTTATCATCGCTCTGATGATGCCGGCAGTAATGGACTACCGCATCGCTGCTATAGCGTCGGTATTTGCAGTTGTGGCAGCAAAGAATATTTTCGGCGGAAGGCAGAACATGATATTCTCGCCGGCGGCAGCAGCTTATGTATTCGTTCTCACATCCTGGGGACGGAAGCTGCTCATGTACACGGCTCCCCACGTAAAGACCGGTATCTTTGACGACCCGGAGGGCCTTACCGGTTCTGCGAGCTACATTTATAATACCACCGGAAAAATGGACTACACCGACTTTGAGATACTGCTTGGCAATTTCACCGGACCTGCCGGTGCAGTCAGCATACTTCTGCTGGTCATCGCCGCAGTCATGCTCATGCTCAGACGTGACATCTCTGCCGGTGCTTTCATAGGCTCAGTGGCCGGGACTGTCCTCTTTGCAGCAGTTACACCTATCGCAGGCACACGCTCTGACTCCGTGAAGTACACTTTGGTGACCAATATGGTGCTCTTTGCGTCAATATACATCGTGGCAGACCGGAGGATAGCTCCCAAGCGTGACTATTTTGCATTTTTCTACGGCTTCTTCATAGCTGTATTTGCCTATATACTGGTACTTACCACCGCAAAGGAAAATGCAGTGGTCATTGTGGCAGTGCTCTTTACACCTGCGGCCCTGGCTATAAAGAATCTTGAAAAGAAGATAGACCTGGCCTACGCTGAGAGCCTTGAAAACGAGGCTCAGGCGGTGCAGGAGCCTGCGCCGGGACCGGAGGTCCCGGAAGAAAAAGGGGAGCTCACTGATGATGTGGAGCTGCCTGACCCGGAGGAGACTGTCTCTGAAATGATAGAGGAGCTCACTGCTGAGGTCCCTGAGACTGAACTTCCTTCCACAGATGAAGTACCCGGAGAGGAGGCTGAGGAAGATGAATGACCGCAGAAATTCAGTGTTTGACGGTGTCCTCGGAGACAACACGGTACTGTCAGCTCTCATGGTCATCTCACCGGTGATAATGTGCGGTGACAGCCTTAAAAACGCTGAGGCTCTCAGCTATGCGTTCACTTCGATAACCATACTGTCAGTGCTCATATCCTCACTGGTGCCGAAAAAGCTGCCCTATGCCTTGAAGATAGTCATTTATGCACTTATCTCGTCCCTCATCTACATCCCCGTGAAGGTGGCTACTCATGAATTCTACAGGGACGCTATCGAGCGTATCGGGATCTACTTCCCTCTGCTTGCTGTGAATTCTCTCATCGTTTTCCAGACTGAGGCGAAGTTCTTCCGGATGAAGCGGGCAAGGATGTTCTTCTCGCTCATATTCTACGTCCTTGGGTTCGACATCGTGATGCTGCTCACAGGAGTGGTCCGTGAGCTCCTGGCCTACGGCACCATAAACGGCCGCATCGTTGACGCAGACGTCCTTATCAGCGGACTTTCCCAGCCCTTCGGAGGATTCATCTTCCTTGGACTGATGTGCGGACTTTACCGCTGGATAAGAGCTAAGATACCCGATATAAGTAAAGCAGGGAGGGAACAGGATGCATCTGGTAAATGAAATCATCGCCCTTCTGGCTGCTAACCTCATACTGTCCCAGGCTCTCGGAACAAGTACACTGTTCATAGCCTCAGGCAGCAGAAAGAACCTCATCGGCACAGCCTGCGTCATAACTATTTTCGCAGTGCTTGGCTCCGGAGCTGCATACCTGACAGACAGGAACCTCCCGGAAAAATATGCCGACTACACTCTGCTCATCTACACCCTGTCGGTGGGCATAATATATGTTATCCTTCTCTCTGCACTATATTTTATCAGCAGGGAAAAATTTGTAAAATTCAGAAAATATATACACATATCGGCCTACAACTGTGCCGTTATGGGTACCTTGTTCACAGTCAGCGGAAGGGCTGCGGAGGACTCCTCTCTCAGGAACCTTGGCAGCTATATGGCAGCAGGACTTGAGGCCGGTGTCGGATTCATCATTGCGGCACTCATCCTCACTGCGGCATACCGCAAGCTGAACTCCTCAAAGGTACCTGCGGCATTCAGGGGTTTCCCGGCTATGCTCGTATATCTTGGCATTATATCAATGGCCGTTTATGCACTCAAATAAAGAAATAAATGCATAGGGCAATAGGAGAACAAAAATGAGATTCAGGAACAAAGGAAGGAAAATCTACAAGACCAAAGAAAAAAATTACTATGGAAAAAGTCCGCTGGGAAAGGCATTCTCTGTGGGACTTTCCATACTTCTGATAGGAGGCATAGGCTTTATCGGCTACAGTGTGGCTGAGCCTATCGTCAACTACACTAAGAAAAAAGGCGACGACAGTACAGCGGTCTCATCTGAGACGACTACCGTATCTGATGAGAACGGTCAGGGGACTGTTCCTGCTGTGACTCTTCCCGACGGTGTTGACCCTCACCAGAGCGTCAACTTTGAGACCTACCGTGCAGCCGCACTGAAAGACAGTGACCTCATGTCCCCGGAGACTCTGGCTCTGGCACTGAAAAGACTGCCTACCGGTCAGCAGATAGAGTACATCGAGGTGCCGCTGAAAGTCAGCGGAGGACTGATATATTACAGCAGCAGCGTGTACTATGCCGCTCAGTCACAGGCCTTCCAGGACATGATGACACTTGACCAGATAACAGGTCCCATTGAGAGCGCAGGCTACAAGCCTGTGGCTGTGATAAGCACCTTCAAGGACAATATGCTCCCTGTCATCGACGGCAGCGCAGGCTACGTTACTGCGGATACCGGAGAGCAGTGGATAGACAACGACTACAACGCAGGCGGCAAGCCCTGGACCTCGCCCTACTCACAGACTTCGCTGAACTATATCAACGATATCGTTGACGAGGTGTCCTCGGCAGGCTTTGAGAAGGTCATCTGTTCGGACTTCGTTTTCCCTCTGTTCAGGGAGAGCGACCTGAATATGCTGGACCCGGAGCTTGCTTCACCGGGCAGGTCAATGGCTCTGACTGCCGCCGCTAATAAGTTCAATGACACTATACTTTCCAACGGCTCTGCAATGTTCATAGAGGTGTCCGCATCTGACCTGCTTAAAGGCAGCAAGGACATCCTCCAGCCGATGCTGCTGAATGTGAATACAGTGGTCCTGAACATAGACCTTGACGAGATAAGCTCCGGAGTCTATACAGCGGACACGGTGTACGAATTCAGCGGAAAGCCTGTGGACAAGGCAGAAAAAATGCTGGAGCTCGTAGAGGGTGACCTCTCCGACTTCAACGTCGCTGTGAGACTTTCCGGCAGCACATCCAATATGTCGGAGCTCCTTGACGCAAGAGACAAAATGGCAGATAAGGGCTATACCTCATTCGTTATTGGCTGAAACTGAGGAAGTCCCTGAATAAGTCCGGCAATGCCCGGAGAATGGAGAATAAAATGGCAGAAAATTTCAAGGTATCCCTTCAGAGGATAGTAGAAGAATTCAAACTGGAAGTCATATACATCCACAAGGACGCAAGTGAAGTCATGATAGACGAGAACGACGTCAACAGACCCGGTCTCCAGCTCATGGGATTCTATGAGTACTTCAACCCGGAGCGCATCCAGATAATAGGAAAAATGGAGTTCGCATACCTGTCCACTCTGGACGAAAAGACCCGCCGTGAGAGGCTCCAGCTCCTGTTCGCACAGAGGATACCGGCTCTTATCATATCAAGAGAGCTCCCGTATTTCGCAGAGATGCTGGAGCTTGCAAAGGAGTACGAGGTGCCCCTTCTGAGAAGCAAGGAGAGCACTTCCAACTTCATGTCCGGACTCATCGCCTTCCTCAACCTGACTCTTGCTCCCAGGATAACCCGCCACGGTGTACTCATCGAGATATACGGTGAAGGTGTGTTCATCACAGGAGAGTCCGGCGTCGGCAAGAGCGAGACTGCTATCGAGCTGGTAAAGCGTGGACACCGCCTTGTTGCAGACGATGCGGTAGAGATAAGAAAGGTATCGAATATCAGCCTTGTGGGAAGCTCCCCGGACAACATCCGCCACTTCCTTGAGCTCAGAGGCATAGGCATCATCAATGCCCGCCGCCTCTTCGGTATCGGTGCTGTAAAGATGACTGAAAAGCTGGACCTTGTAGTGGAGCTCGAACAGTGGAACCCCGAAAAGATATACGACAGAATGGGTGTTGACACAGAGTACGTCAGCCTTCTCGGCGTAAAGGTGCCCTCACTTACGATACCCGTAAAGCCCGGCCGAAATCTGGCTGTTATCCTCGAAGTTGCAGCTATGAACAACAGGCAGAAGAAAATGGGCTACAATGCCGCACAGGAGCTCCTTAACCGTCTGGGAATGGAGTCCGACGCAAAGGAAATAGTCCGTGACTACGAGGCTTTCTGAGCCTTATGACATGATACATCCTGAAAATACATAATGACCCAGGGGGAAACAAATGATAGATATGAACTCATTGACTCAGCTATGCGAAAGACTCGGCTGCCGCATCACACCTGAATGTCCGCTCAGCGAATATGTGACCTTCCGCTTCGGAGGTCCGTGCAGAGCACTCATAAGCGTTAATTCGGCAGAGTCCGCAGCAGAGCTGATGAGATACATGAAGGAGAATTCCGTCAGATACGGCATCCTCGGACGAGGCAGCAACGTTATCGCAGCAGACGAAGGCTTTGACGGAGTGATACTCCTCTTCGGCAGCGACTTTGCCTCCATAAGCATCGACGGCACCACTATCCGCTGCGATGCCGGAGCTCTTCTTGCATCTGCCTGCGTACACGCACAGCAGTCCGGACTCAGCGGTATGGAGAACCTTTTCGGCATCCCCGGAACAGTTGGCGGAGCACTCTACATGAATGCCGGAGCCTACGGCAGCGAGATGAAGGACATCGTGGTGTCTGCTGAGTATATCGACAATGACTGCAATATCCGCAGCATAAGCGCTGAGGACATGGAGCTCTCCTACAGACACAGCGTATTTTCCGGTTCCGGCTGCGTGATAACGTCCGTTACCATGAAGCTGACAGAAGGGGACCCGGACACTATCAAGTCGGCAATGAACGAGTGCATGGGCAAGCGCAGCTCCAAGCAGCCTCTTGACTACCCCAGCGCAGGAAGCACCTTCAAGCGTCCGGAGGGCAGCTACGCCTCCCTCCTCATTGAGCAGTGCGGACTGAAAGGCATGAGCTGCGGAGGAGCTATGGTCAGCGAAAAGCACAGCGGATTCGTCATCAATAAAGGCTATGCCACCTGTGCCGACGTCCTTGAGCTCTGCTCAAAGGTACAGGATATAGTCCGTGAAAAGACAGGCTACAAGCTGGAGCTTGAACCGGTCATCCTCAAATAAGACCCGTAAATCGGAGGAAATTATGCAGCTTTTGATAGTTACAGGAATGTCCGGCGCAGGAAAGTCAAGCGTCATGGACGTCATGGAGGATATAGGCTACTATTGCATAGACAATATCCCTCCAAAGCTCATTTCAAAATTCGTTGACCTCTGCCGCCAGTCTGAGAGCGAGATATCCAAGGTGGCAGTGGCAGTAGACATAAGGACCGGAGATATGTTCACGGAGATTTTCCACTCCTGGCAGGAGCTGAGAGATGAGAACGATGTGGACGTGAAGGTCCTCTTCGTTGACGCATCCCATGAGGTGCTTGTGAAGAGGTACAAGGAGACCCGCCGCAAGCATCCTCTACAGGAGAAGTTCAGCGGAAACATACTGGAGGCCATAGAGTACGAGGCCGGCCAGCTCGCCCAGCTCAGGGAGATAGCTGACTATTTCATTGAGACCACCGCACTCACCTCCTCACAGCTCAAGGAACAGGTGAAGAACATCTTCCTGGAGAAGGACTCCGATTCCCTTCTCATCAAGGTAATGTCCTTCGGCTTCAAGTACGGAGTTGCCACAGACAGTGACCTGGTATTTGACGTAAGATGCCTGCCGAATCCCTACTACATAGACGAGCTCCGCAGCCATACAGGATGTGAGAGCTGTGTCAGGGACTACGTTATGAGCTTTGAGCAGTCACAGGTGCTCTTCGGAAAGCTCTGTGACCTTATCGACTACCTGATACCCCTTTACGTCCACGAGGGAAAGAGCCAGCTCGTCATAGCCTTTGGCTGTACAGGCGGAAAGCACCGCTCCATAACCTTTGCAGAGCTCATTGCAAAGCACCTCAGCGAAAAGGAGTACAGGGTGCAGAAGTATCACCGTGACATAACCAAGGATAAAAAATTCTGATAGGAGGGGACAGTCATATCCTTCTCAAATGATGTTAGAAAGGAAATATGCTCCTCGATAAATGATAAGGACAAGCGTTTCGCCTGTCTGTACGGTATGCTCCTTTTCAGTAAGCTGCTGACAAGGGAGCATATCTGTTTTCAGAGCGAGAGCAGCATATCCGCAGAGCTCTTCGGGACTCTGTTCAGGAGCGTTTTCCACAGTGAGATACATTGCCGTGAGAGCGTGAGACGCAGCGGGATAACCCTGTATACCTACGATATTACAGACCCGGAGCTCATCGGGAGGATATTCCGGAAGTACGGGTTCAGCGAGGGAGCAAGGGAAATGGACCAGGAGCTCATATCCACAAGCAGTCTGGGAGTATATACAGCAGGAATTTTCCTTGCCTGCGGAAGTGTCAATGACCCTTCCAAGGAGTACCACATGGAGTTTTCCGCACCCACGGATGAGCTGGCGTCGGGACTTTCGCTCCTTCTGGGAGATATAGGAGTATCTGCCGGAAGAGTTGTACGCAGGGGACAGTTCATAGTGTACATCAAGGGCAGCGAGTCTATTGAGGACACCCTTACATTCATAGGTGCCCAGCAGTGTACACTGGAGCTGATGAACGTGAAGATATACAAGGACGTCCGCAACAAGGCGAACCGCATCGCCAACTGCGATGCCGCAAATATAGACAAGGTCCTGAAAGCCGCCCTCAAGCAGCGTGAGGACATAAGGCTCATTGCCGGGACCATAGGCCTTGACTCCCTCTCCGAGGAGCTCCGTGAGGTTGCTGAGCTGAGACTTGAAAACAGCGACATGAGCCTTCAGGAGATAGGGGAGAGCCTTTCTGCACCCATAAGCCGTTCGGGAGTCAACCACCGTTTCAGGAAACTGGCGAAGATAGCCGATGAGCTGCGCCACGGAGGTAAACAGGATGAATGAGAGCAGCTTTGTGAACCTTCACGTCCACACGGAGTACAGTCTGCTGGACGGAGCCTGCCGTATAAAGGACCTTGTCAGCCGTGTGAAGGAGCTGGGACAGACTGCCGCCGCAATAACAGACCACGGCAATATGTACGGTGCGGTGGAGTTCTGGAACGAGGCGAAAAAACAAGGCATAAAGCCGATAATCGGCTGTGAGGTCTACGTTGCGCCAAGAGGTCACAGGGACAAGGAGCCGAGACTGGACCAGTCTCCGTATCATCTGATACTCCTCTGCGAGAACAACGAGGGCTACAGCAACCTGGTAAAGCTGGTGTCCGCAGCGGCACTGGACGGATTCTACAACAAGCCGAGAGTTGACCGGGAGCTCCTGAGGAAGTACAGCGGAGGGCTCATCTGTCTCTCAGCCTGCCTTGCAGGAGAGATACCGAGAAAGCTGAACTCCGGCGACTACGAGGGCGCACGGGAGACTGCACTTGCTTACCTTGACATTTTCGGCCGGGGGAACTACTTCATCGAGGTCCAGAACCACGGCATCGCAGACGAGCTGAAGGTGCTTCCACTGCTGTACAAGCTGTCAGCAGAGCTGGACATCCCCCTTGCGGCTACCAATGACTGCCACTATATCCGCCGGGAGGACGCAGAGATGCAGAACGTTCTCATATGCATCCAGACCGGAAAGATACTGGGCGAGCCGAACCCTATGAGCTTTGAGACAAAGGAATTCTACCTTAAATCTGCCGGCGAAATGGCGGAGCTTTTCAGAGCCCGCCCGGAGGCAGTAACGAATACCGCAGTGATAGCCGAAAGATGCAATGTGGAATTTGAGTTCGGCAGCATCAAGCTCCCTAAGTTCACCATAGAGGGAGTCACCGACAACCAGGCCTGGTTCCGGGAGCTCTGCCGGAAGGGAATGTATGAAAGATACGGAGCCGCTCCGGCGGCTGAGGTAAAAGAAAGGCTTGAATACGAGCTTTCTGTGATAACGAGAATGGGCTACACCGACTACTACCTCATCGTCTGGGACTTTATAAAGTATGCCCGTGAGCACAACGTCCCTGTGGGGCCCGGAAGGGGCTCCGGAGCCGGAAGTCTCTGCGCCTACTGCATAGGGATAACAGGCATCGACCCGATAAGGTTCAACCTGCTGTTCGAGCGGTTTCTCAACCCTGAGAGAGTGAGTATGCCGGACTTCGACATAGACTTCTGCATCGAGGGCCGCCAGAGCGTCAAGGACTACGTGGTAAGGAAGTACGGAGAGGACTATGTTTCGGAGATAATTGCCTTCGATACCCTGAAAGCGAGAGCGGCAGTCCGGGACGTCGGCCGTGTGATGAGCGTGCCCTACAACATCTGCGACCGGGCGGCAAAGCTCATAGACCCCAAGGCCGACCTGAGGGAGGCTCTGAAAACCTCTCCGGACCTGAAAATGCTGTACGAGACAGACAGAACGGTCCGGGAGCTTCTGGATATGGCCATGAAGCTGGAGGGTATGCCCCGCCATGCCTCCACCCATGCGGCAGGAGTGGTCATCTCGGCAGTTCCCCTCAGTGACCTTGTGCCTCTGCAAAGGAACGACAATACAGTTGTGACCCAGTACACGATGACGGTGCTGGAGTCTCTCGGACTGCTGAAAATGGACTTTCTCGGACTCCGCAACCTGACGGTCATCCGGGATGCAGTGAACGGCATCCGCCGGACAGACCCGGACTTTGACATCTCATCAATACCCGTTGACGACCCGGACGTTTACTCCATGCTCGCCAAGGGAGACACTGCCGGAGTTTTCCAGTTCGAGAGCGAGGGCATAACCCAGCGGCTCATGGAGCTTTCTCCGGAGCGGCTGGAGGACCTTATAGTTGTCATGTCACTGTACCGTCCGGGACCCATGAAGTCCATTCCGGAGTATATCGAGAACAAAAAGCACCCGGACAGGATAAAGTACAAGCATCCTCTGCTGGAGAACATCCTCAGGGACACCTACGGGGTAATGGTCTACCAGGAGCAGGTCATGGAGATATGCCGGAAAATAGCCGGTTACTCCTACGGACACGCAGACATAGTCCGCAGGGCAATGGCCAAGAAGAAGCACGACGTCATGCTGAAGGAGCGTGACAGCTTTGTAAAGGGAGCGGCCGAGAACGGCATCCCGAAGGAGACTGCTGACCTTATCTTCGACGAAATGGTCAGCTTTGCATCCTACGCATTCAACAAGTCCCATGCAGCGGCCTACTCCTACCTTTCTTACCAGACAGCCTACCTGAAATACCACTACAGAGGGATATATATGGCGGCACTGATGTCCAGTGTCATGTCGGCCACAGGCAAGCTGGCTGAGTACATCAGCGTATGCAGGAGCGCAGGCATCGAGGTGCTCCGCCCGGACATAAACCGCAGTATGAAGGGGTTCACCTTCACCGAGGGAAAGATGTATTTCGGACTCCTTGCCATAAAGAACGCAGGCAGCGGACTTGCTGACAGGATAATCGCAGAAAGGACTGAGAACGGTCCCTTCCGCAGCCTCCAGGACTTCTGCGAGCGTCTTGAAGGCAGGGAGCTGAACAAGAAGGCTCTTGAGAACCTCATCAAGGCCGGAGCCTTTGACGGTCTGGGACTCAACCGCCGTCAGATGACTGAGAATTACGAGATGATAATGACTGCTGTCTCCGCAGAGGGACGGGGAGTCATGGAGGGACAGCTTGGTCTCTTCGGACTTTCCGAGCAGTACGGCATGGACATACGCATCATGCCGGTGCCGGAGTACAGCAGCCGGGAGCTCCTTGCAATGGAAAAGGAAGCCGCAGGAATGTACCTGAGCGGAGACCCCACCGGGGAGTACAGCTACGTCGCAGCACTCCTGAGGACCAGTCTGATGAAGGACATAAACAGCCTGAACGGTCTCAGGGACGGCCAGGAGGTCAGAACTCTGTGTACCTTGCAGGAACAGAAGCTCCACATGACACGCCGGAACGAGAGAATGGCCTTCATCACCGCATCAGACAGCTCCGGAGAAACGGAGTGCGTGGTGTTCCCGGACCTCTACGCAATGTCAGGTCCAAAGCTGAAAGAGGGGAGCATCCTGCTCATTACCGGCAAAATATCGGTGAAGGACGACAGCGTGACGGTAGTCTGCGGCTCAATAGTGTCCGAAAAGGAGCTGCCGAGGTTCGTCTCGAACATGAAGCTCTGCATAAAGACTCCTTCAGACAGGGACATCCTCCCGGAGGTCAGCCGAATATGCGGACAATTCCGTGGAGATACGAGGGTCTGCTTCTACCTCACTGACATGAAAAAGACCCTGATGCCTAAGTCCGGCCTTTCACTGGAGGTCAGCGGAGAGTCATACAAGGCACTTTCCGAGGCTTTCGGAGCCGGAAATATCGGCCTTATCCGGTAGTCTGGGGCAGGGAGTAAAAATAATCGAAAAAAAAGCCGAAATACACTTGACAATATTTCTACAAAGTAGTAAAATATAAATGTATGGAATTAGGCTTCAGCAATGACGCTGGAAGTTAAATAATATATGCCAAGGGCAGAATGGAGAATATGTATGATTAAGAAGATCGGTGTATTGACAAGCGGAGGAGACGCTCCTGGAATGAATGCCGCTGTAAGAGCAGTTGTTAGAACAGCTATCAGCAAGGGCATGGAGGTCTACGGTATCCGCAGAGGTTATATGGGACTCATCACCGGTGATATTTTCCCCATGGACGAGAGAAGTGTATCCGACATCATCCATAGAGGCGGTACTATCCTTTATACCGCAAGATGCCCCGAATTCAGAACCGCAGAGGGCGTTGCAAAGGGCAAGGCAAAGTGCGATGAACTGGGCATCGAAGGCCTGGTAGTTATCGGCGGCGACGGCTCTTTCAGAGGTGCTGCTGACCTTTCTGCACAGGGTATGCTCTGCATCGGTATCCCCGGAACTATCGACAACGACATCGCCTGCACAGACTACACTATCGGATTCGATACAGCTATGAATACAGCTATGGAGCTCGTAGACAAGCTCCGTGACACATCCCAGTCCCACGACAGATGCTCTGTTGTTGAGGTAATGGGCCGTGGTGCAGGACATATCGCAGTAAATACAGGTATCGCCTGCGGCGCTACAGATATAATCACAAAGGAAGTTCCCTACGACCTTGACGCTATCGCTAAGACAATGCTTGAGAAGAAGGCAAAGGGCAAGCAGAACTTCGTAGTTATCGTTGCTGAGGGCGTGGGACACTCCCAGGAGATAGCAACTGCTCTCCAGGAAAAGACTCACATCGAGGCAAGAGCTACTATCCTCGGCCACGTTCAGAGAGGCGGAAATCCTACTCTCAGAGACAGAGTTGAGGCTACAAGAATGGGTCACTACGCTGTTGAGCTCCTTGAGCAGGGCATCGGCAACAGAGTTGTCGGCATCAAGGACAGCAAGATAGTTGACTATGACATCCAGGAGGCACTCTCCATGAAGAAGCCCTATGATGAGGAGCTTCACCACATCGCAGAGCAGATAGCATTCTGAGAAATTGAAAGAACAATAAGGGCACACATATGCGTGCTACTCTTAGCGGAACAATTGAACAACCAAACCGAATAGGACTAAAAACAGAGGCACTCAGACGAGTGCCTCTGTTCTGGTATTCACGATTGTTCACTTAGCAGTATAGATACACGGTTCTGTATCATCTCAGCGCATTGCTTGGCAGAATGTTCTCCTGCAAAATAGTATTCCGTTTCCTCGGAGATTATAGAGCTAATAGCGAGCTCTGTATTTCCCGAGGATATCCTTCGGACGCTGCGGACAAACTGCTCGTATCTCTTCTGCTCATCATCAGTCATAGGAGTTATCTTTATCTGTTCATTTGAATATGAATCCATACCTGTTTCGTCCATATATACCTTTTTATTGCCGTTCAGCTCATCGTAATAAAATGGCGGTTCAAGAGCGGATTCCATAACCTTTTTTAATCCGTTTTCGGTAACAGGGATACCATCCGGATTCCCATTGTAGCATTCATCAGCAAGAAACAGCTTGATAAACTCCCACGCACCTTCCTTATTATCTGAAGTATCCATAATTGCAAACTGATTTGACGGCAGCATGACAGAGCCTTTTCCGTCAGCGGACGGAGCTCCCACAAATGTTATAGCCTCGCCAAATACTGACTGCTTCTGCACATTTATATCTCTGAAAGAGGAAAAGTACATATCACTCAGCAGAGCCGTATCATTTCTGCATGAGCACTGTTCCCATGCATATTCGTCCACGCCCGGGAACTGTCCTGCAAATTCAAGCATATCAATAAACTCCTGCGAATCAAATGAACAGGTATGTGTAGTCAGGTCAATGAAGTCAGCTCTGGAGTTTGAAAGCCTGTCGAAAACTGCATTCCTGTTATTGGCTGTTTCAAATAACTCCATACCGTCAGGACGTGACTCATAAGCTGACTTGAATTCATCAAAAGTCCAGTTCTCCTTATCAACAAATTTCGACTTTGCAGCCATAGTTCTTATCATGAATGTGGGAGTTATAGAATAAAGATGGCCGTCAGTCTCAGCGGCTTCCAGATAATTCGGCAGAAAAGCATCCCTTGTAAACCTTGTGTCGCTATCCATAAGCTCATATAAGTCCGTAAATGCACCCTTTGAAGCCAGTTTTTCCGTCTCATTTGTATCGAGCCAGACCATATCAGGAGCATTTCCTGAAATTATATCCATTTCAAGATCGTGTGCAGCACTTTCAAAACCTTCAATAGTGTGCTCGTGTCCGTCGGAATAGTTTTTGACATTTACCCTGTAAAGATTGCTGCCCGAGTTGAAATCTGCTATCATTGGCTGTATGCTGTCGATATTGAGAGCAACAGCGAGTGTTATTTCTTTGATTTCCGCCAAATCATCAGCGTCTCTCTCGGAGAGCCTGTACAGCTTACTGCCGATAGCGCAGACAAATTCTTCATCGGCTAACGGAGCGATGCACCTAACCTCGCTAAGTCCGGAATTTGCAAAGTCAATGAGCTTTTCCCTGCTTTTATCGGACTTTACGCCGTAAAAGGCTGTATTATCATTATAATAATATGAATATTTTCCCGTATTCTCTATCATATCAACGATACCAAGTTCATCGTCCTTTTCACGTGGTGTTGCACCTGTCATCCTGCCATCAGGGGTAATAGTCACATACTGTGCACCAATTTCTGCAACAAAACCATTGTCCTTAGCCATATGCAGACTTATAGCCTGTCCAGAACCGTTTTCATTAAAGTATTGTTCCACATTCTCAATATTTGCAGACGATACCAAATTGAAACCGTCATCGTAAGTGTTCAGCTTATATGTGTATTCAGTGTCGGTAAAATCACCGTCCGCATATTTGATTTGTGTGCAGAGAGCATAGAGCGTTCCGTCAGCCAATAAATACACTGCACTGTTCTCAGTTCCGCTCTGTATGCCAAGGTCAGCGTATTTGTACATTGAAAAGCTGCTGTCAGTCGAGCAGCATAACGTTTCACCACTCCCGCTCTGTCCGATAATGCAGACTTTTTCCGTTTTTTCATCATATAGTATATCTGTTATAATGTTCAGCTTATCGGGGAACGGAAGCTCTGACCTCTTAAAAATACGCGACTTATCAGTTATTACATTTGCCGCTTTATTTGATGTACTGTTGCTTTTTTCACTGGCAGAGCTGCAAGATACAGCAGATAGAAGCGTGATAACTGCAATTGCGAATGAAGCTATCCTTTTCATTTAATCAGCCTCACTTTCCGTAAAATCGAACTTGCGAACATCGTCCGCTTCATCGTCGAATGCAATGCTCTGAACGCAGATATATCCGCTTATCTCGCCCTTTTCATCGTAAGAAACATATTTCAGAAGCACTCCTGTCTTAGCGTCGATAAGTGCTGAAAAAATGCCGTCCTTGCCGCTCACGGCTGTACATTCTCTGCCGATGTAAGTCTGACTGCCGTCTATCTGCCATGTATCCTGATCTTCCAGTGAGATACTGACTATCAGCTGCGGAAACAGACTGTGCGAAGCGTATTCGCAGTTCAGCGGATCTGTT
>CACWPR010000015.1 GCA_902762855.1 Ruminococcus flavefaciens | reverse complement strand
ACGGAAAATATCCAAGCAGATTCAGTACAAAGACGTCAGGCGGTCTTTGTGCGGTGTTGCCTATAGTATATCATCATACACGTTCCGTGTCAAGGGCATACTTTCAGTGCTGCATGAAAACTCTGCAACTTGAAGATGGCGGAAAAATGCTGTTCAGGATATGCTATCAGAATAAAAATGTCAGAATATTCAGCCGTCTAACTGTTGCTTTTAGTTATCTGATATGCTATAATTGTTCTTGAAGATCCGGTCCCTCAGCCGGTATTATGAAGGGAGTTTGAATTATGGCGAGAATACTGTCTTTTACAGCGGCAGCGGTGATACTTCTGACCCTGCCCGGCTGTTCAAAGAAGAAAAGTGATAAGGATGTAAAGTCCGGAGGTGATATGAGGTCAGAGATGTCCTCTATGGCATATGCAAAGGAAATGGGAGTAGGCATTAATCTTGGCAATACCTTTGAGGCTTATTGGGCAGACGAGAAAAATAAGACCTCCGGTGCCGCAAAGGTAGGGGATTCGCCTGTGGACTTTGAGAAGTGCTGGGGAGCTCACGAGACTACCTCAGACTGCATAAAGGGCATGAAGGACGCAGGATTCAGCACATTGAGAGTGCCGGTGTACTGGGGAAACATGATGACCGATGACGGGACATATACTATAAACAGTGACTACATTGCAAGAGTGACTGAGGTGGTGGACACTGCTCTTGATGAAGGATTTTATGTGGTAGTGAACATCCACCACTATGATGAATTTCTCATTAAGCACAAGGAAAAGGCAGAGGTCCTCAGCGCTGTGGATGTGCTCTGGGAACAGATAGCTGAAAATTTCCGTGACAGGTCCGACTATCTGATATTTGAAGGCTTCAACGAGGCACTTGGTACTCCTATGGAAGGTACGGAGATGTCCGAAGAAGAGGCCTACAGCTATGTTAACGACATGAATCAGCACTTTGTTGATGCAGTAAGAGCAACAGGGGGAAACAACAGTGAGCGAATGCTGATCGCCTCAGGCTATTGGACTAATATCGACAAGACTACAGCGGAGAGCTACAAGCTCCCGGATGACTCTGCCGAGGACAGGCTCATGGTATCGGTACACTACATTGACAATGCGATGTTCTGGACCGATAAAGTAGGAGGAAGTCAGTGGAAAAAGTACAGTGAGGGCCAGTGTGCTCTGCTTGACACGGCCTTTGCAGACAAGGGAGTGCCGGTATTTGTAGGTGAGTGTACGGCAGTATATCCCGATGAGAGGTTTGCGGCAAATGCAGAAGTCGCTGACAGCTCCGAGTGCCTCAGCACTATTCTGAACATGGCCGCCGACCACGGTTTTGTGCCGGTATTGTGGACTGTAGACGGTGACTTCTATGACAGAGTGGGATGTACTATAATAAATGAAAGCGACAAGGCAGTAATAAAAGAGGTCGCTGAACATATTTCGGGCAAATAAGTGCAGCAGTTGAAAATACTGTGAAAGTTATGTGATTTAAGTTTATTCTAAGACTATTTTAAGTTTTCTAAGCTATCATTTTCTTAAAATAAAGCTGTGGAAAGGC
The DNA here is from genome assembly GCA_902762855.1 of Ruminococcus flavefaciens. Lineage (GTDB taxonomy): Bacteria > Bacillota > Clostridia > Oscillospirales > Ruminococcaceae > Ruminococcus > Ruminococcus flavefaciens_V. The sequence continues at coordinate 35,691 of CACWPR010000015.1, read as the reverse complement.
GGCGGTCTTATGAATAATAAAATAGCTCTCATACCTGCATACTGTCCCTGTGAGTGCCTTGCGGATATAGCTCGTGACCTAAGCAGGAAAGACTATTCAGTGATTATAATAAACGATGGCAGCGGAAGTGAGTATGACCAGATATTCAGCCGTGCAGGAGAATTTGCACAGATAGTTGAACACGGAAAGAACCGTGGAAAGGGCGCAGCTCTCAGGACTGGACTGGAGTACATCCTCTCAGGCTTCGTGCCTCCGTATACTGTAGTGACTCTTGATGCAGACGGCCAGCACAGCGTGGCAGATACAGAAAAGGTAGTAAGTGCAGCAGAGAAGTTCCCGGAGCGTCTTATACTCGGAAGCCGGGACTTCAAGGGCAAAGTCCCTGCAAAGAGCCTTATCGGAAATACTATCACAAGAGCTGTATTCAGGCTTTCATCAGGTGTTAAGGTACGTGATACCCAGACAGGTCTCAGGGCATTTTCTGACAGTCATATAAAGCGGATGCTGGATATAAGCGGCGACCGCTACGAGTACGAGATGAATGTGCTTATGGAGTACGCAAAGGCAGGTCTGACAATAACAGAGGTACCTATCGAGACCATATACATAGACGATAATTCTTCATCGCACTTTGATCCTATCCAGGACTCCTGCCGAATATATCGGGAGATATTGAAGTTTTCTGCATCATCACTTGCCTGTTTCGGAATAGACTATGTGCTTTTCTGCATCCTGTCCGGACTTTCCCTGCCGATAGCATCCTCGAATGTCCTTGCAAGGATAGTGAGCTCCGGAGTCAATTATGACCTTAACCGGAAGATGGTGTTCAAAAGCAAGGCATCAGTGAAGCGCTCCGCTTTTCAGTACTTCTCGCTTGCTTTGTTCATACTAATGTGCAATACGATGCTGCTCCAGCTCATAACGGAGCACACTCCTATAAACCGCTATGCGGCAAAGATAATGACAGAGATGATAATGTTCATAGTTAGCTGGACAGTTCAGAAAACTGTGATATTCAGGATAAAAGGAGAGAAGGCACATGAGTAAGAAGGGCATTATCTGGGCGGCAGTATATGGAAGTCTGCTGACAGGCTTTACAGCGTACGTCATGCTGGACACATTTCTTCTGCCGAAGGTCCTGCAGAGTGACGCTACTGAGATGAATATGTCCATGTTTGAGGATATAGAGCCTGTGACTTTAGCTCCGCAGACGGAAACTGAGGAAGTCACGGAGCCGGCAACTGAGAGCAGTACAGAAAAACGCGGCAAGCGCCGTCATGGCAGTGATGAGAGTACAGCTCCGGCTGAGGAGGCATCCACATCCGCTGTCGTTTCATCTGAAAAGTCAGGGGAGTATACTGAATATAATGATGAAAATATAAGTATTTCTCTGAGTGAGTACTACGAGAATGATACAAAAATATATGTGGCTGACATACAGCTCAGCTCCGCGCAGTATCTTAAAACCGCCTTTGCAAAGGACGCATACGGCAAGAACGTCACTGCAAAGACCTCGGAGACCGCAGCGGCAAAGGACGCCATCCTTGCAATAAACGGCGACTACTACGGAGCTAAGGAGAGCGGCTATGTAATAAGGAACGGTGTGGTATACAGGGACTACGGTTCAGCGGATACTGATGTTCTGTGCATATATGCTGACGGCAGCTTTGGAATTACGAACAGCGGCGAGAAGTCCGCAGATGAGCTGGTGGAAGAGGGAGTATGGCAGGCATTCTCCTTCGGCCCGGCGCTGATAGAAAATGGAAGTATATCAGTATCTGAGAACGATGAGGTAGGCAAGGCAATGGCCAGCAATCCAAGGACGGCTGTGGGCATAATCGACCAGCTTCACTATGTTTTCGTAGTATCTGACGGAAGGACATCCGAGAGCGAGGGACTGTCCCTTTACGAGCTTGCGGAGTTCATGGAGAAACTGGGAGTTGAGACTGCCTATAACCTTGACGGCGGCGGTTCATCCACTATGTATTACGACGGTCAGGTAGTCAACAACCCTACTACCAGCGGAAACAGCATCAAGGAGAGGAGCGTGAGCGACATTGTGTACATTGGCTACTGATGAGAGAAAAACTTTGCTCAGGCACAGTGCCTTTGAGCTGTGTTTTGCCGGATTCCTGGCATTTTTCGGAGCTGTCTATGAACACTACAGCTTTGGTGTATGGTCTGGGTACATGGTCTACGCATTCGCATATCCATTTGCAGCCGGCCTGTTCCTGCTTTTCATGAGTATGAATGGCAAACGTCCGGGAGGGATGTTCCTGGCTATGCTTCACTCTGCTGCTGTCACTTTCGGAGTCGGTTCGGCTGCGGCAGGCGTAGTTGCGATATACGGCACCGAAAATCGCTTGCTGAAAGTATATCCCATAGCAGGCGGAGTGCTGCTCTTAGCAGCAATAGCAGCATATTTTGCCGGAAAAAAGATTGCTGATACATCCAAGATGCAGCAGGAAAAATGAGTAAATGAAAATACCCCGGAGAGACTCTCCGGGGTTATTTTTTCATTTTAAATTAAGGCAACACCGCACAAAGACCGCCTGACGTCTTTGTACGGTATTGCCTTAAAAATGTTCAGTTACTGTTGAGTTCAGCCTGAGATCTTTTCATTGAGAGCCTTTACGAGCTCATCAGCGTCAACACCGTGAACAGCAGCAGCCTCTTCGATAGTCTCCATCTGAGATGCGGGGCAGCCGAGGCAGTGCATACCTATGCTGAGAAGGATAGGAGCAACGTCTGCGTCTATTTCAAGGAGCTCTCCGATCCTTGTATCCTTTGTTACCTGTGCCATAAAAAATACCTCCTGTACGGTCCTTTCGGAGCCGAAATAATAAATATGAGACTTGACACTTGTCCAAGTTCATGATATAATAATATCACTGACCCTGACATTTGTCAAGTGGTTGACCATAACTTATACAAAATGAGGTGTTTTGTCAATGTACAAAGGCAGCAACCGTTCGGCTCTTTTGTCACAGCAGCTTATAGCTGAGGCAATGCTGAGACTTCTGGAGGAAAAATCCTTTCAGGACATAAGCATCAGCGACCTTTGCAGAGAGGCTCAGGTCTCACGTCAGACCTTTTATTCACTGTTCGGCTCAAAGGAGAGCGTGATAATTTATGAGCTCCACAACAGTTGCCTGTACACACCCTCTGAGAATAACGGTGAGAGCAGGGCAGAGGTGTTCCGCAGATTCTGCACTGAGTACAGCAGATACATTATAAATAAAAAGCACATCATAAGCCTTCTTGTGAAGAATGATATGATGCACTGTCTTTATGATGTTCAGTATAAAGCATTAATGGAGAGCAGCTTCATAGGGGAAGTCACAGGGGACTACAGAGTATTCCTTGTGGACTTTCTTGTAAGCGGCATGAACAGCATAGCTGGAAATTACGTACAGACCGGCTGTTCCTTTGATGAGGACACATTGTCCTGTCTGATGGTGAATCTGTTCAGCGGAAACTTTTTCATTGGAAGATGAGTCTGCCGCCGATGCCAAAGCATCAGCGGCGAGAGGGGAGAGAAAAAATGACGCCGGATACGGGGGGAACCCTCCGGCGTCTATAGGTGAAGATGATTTATTTAAAGCCGAGCAAAGCTTTAAACTACTGTAAGCAGTACTGTAATACTGCAACAGTTGACAATAATATAATAGCAGGACTTATAAATTTCTGCAACCCATATTTTGCAGAAAAGGTGGAGAAAACGCATTTCTTGAAAGGAATGCGTTTGTTTTGCATTTAAGATACTGTGGAAAAACTGTAATCAAACTGTAATTAATTGCCGGAGAGGATAAAATTTGTACACCTGAGGCTACAAGGAGTTCTTATAACTGTGTAAAAGGTTCATATGAACTTATTTTGTGACGTCCCTCACATGGTGATTTTGCATAAATCACAGATGCGTCTATACTGCGAGTAAAATGTATGAGCGATATTGACAAAATAACGGGAATGTTGTATAATCATGTCATACCGTTCAGAGAGAACGGAAAAACACCATGATATGGAGGATAAGACTATGGATATGAATTTACCAACGATCATCATCATCGCTGCCGCAGCAATTATACTGATACTTATAATTGCTATGGGCTACATAAAGGCTCCGCCGGATACAGCCTACATAATTTCCGGTCTCAGACGTAAAATAATAATCGGTAAGGCAAGCATCCGCATCCCCTTCTTCGAGCGTGTGGATAAGCTGAAATTACAGCTCATCGCTGTTGACGTAAAGACTTCCAGTGCAGTTCCTACCGCAGATTACATCAATATCAATGTTGACGCAAACGTTAACGTAAAGGTCAGCAGTGACCCCGTTCTCATCAAGCTCGGCGCAGAAAACTTCCTGAACAAAGAGACAGCTTATGTTGCCAAGGTCGCAAGAGAGGTGCTTGAAGGTAATATGCGTGAGATCGTCGGCCAGATGTCCCTTGAGGCAATGGTCAATGACCGTAAGGCCTTTGCTGAGAAGGTACAGGAAAATGCAGCTCCCGACCTTAACAGAATGGGTCTGGAGATAGTTTCCTTCAACGTACAGAACTTCACCGATGACCAGAATCTCATTGAGAACCTCGGTATCGACAACACCACAAAGATCCAGAAGAAGGCTGCTATCGCAAGAGCAGAGTCTGAAAAAGAGATCGAGATCGCTAAGGCTCAGGCCAAAAAAGAGGCTAACGATGCAAAGGTGCTTGCTGAGACAGAGATCGCTCAGAAGAACAATGAGCTCGCTATCCGTCAGGCTGAACTGAAAAAGGAAGCTGATACACAGCTCGCTATCGCAGACGCAGCTTACGAGATACAGAAGGAAGAGCAGCGTAAGACTATTGAGGTATCAAAGGCAAACGCTAACATTGCCGCATCCGAAAAGGACGTTGAGCTGAAGGCTCGTGAGGCAGAGGTAACTGAAAAGGCTCTCGAAGCTCAGATCAAGAAGAAGGCCGAAGCTGACCGCTACAAGGCTCAGCAGGAGGCTGATGCAAAGCTCTATCAGCTCAAGAAGGAAGCTGAGGCTGACCGTTTCCAGCGTGAGCAGGAGGCTGAGGCTCAGAAGGCTGAGGCCGAGGCTGCCAAGTTTGCCCGTATGCAGGAGGCCGAAGGTATCGCTGCTGTAGGTCAGGCTGAGGCAGATGCGATCCGTGCAAAGGGACTTGCTGAGGCCGAAGGTATCAATGCTAAGGCTGAGGCTATGAAAAAGTACGGCGAGGCTGCTGTACTCGAAATGTACTTCAAGGCACTGCCTGAGGTAGTAAAGAATGCTGCTACACCTCTTGCCAATGTTGACAAGATAACAATGTACGGTGAGGGCAACTCCAGCAAGCTGGTAGGCGACATCATCAACTCCACAACAAAGATAACTGACGGTCTTACCGCAGCTACAGGTGTGGACATAAGGTCACTTCTTGCCGGATTCCTCGGCGGAAAAATGGCAGCTCCCACAGTAGCGGCAGCTCCCGCAGCTCCTGCATCAGCAGAGAACTACAGCGGATATGATGAGGAAGAGTACGAGGACTACGATGAGTACGACGACTCTGACGGATCCGACAATACAGAGGAATAATGAATAAAACAAATACCTCCGCAGATAATAACTGCGGAGGTATTTTTATGAAGAAGCTGATAAAGCTGACTATACTTTTTTTGCTGCTGAACTGGTGTGCAGGCAGGATGTCAGGGTACAGGGTGGAATTTCCCTCAGGCCGCAGAGTGCTGGAATGTGCAGGGGAGATAGCTGAGTCTGCGGCAGACCTCATCAGTGAAGTCAGAATAGTGAGAGCTGTTTGTACTGTTCCGGAAATTCGCTGAGGTAACTGAAGCATTCATCAGGAGAGTGCATTATCCCATGTTTTTCGCAGAAGCTGTTGAAAATCTCCATGAGTTCTCTGTTCCTGGGACTGCTTACCTCATAGGCGAGGCCGAATTCCTGCTGGTAGCGTTTTTTCAGGCCTGGGAACAGCCGGTCCAGGGAAGAGTAGAAGTACTCACGATTACCTTCACGAAGTGTTAGCCCCATGCCGAAACAAATAATGCCACGTACACCGGCATCGGCGCACATTTCGAGCAGTCCGGTGATATTCTTTCTTGTGTCGTTGATATATGGCAAAATGGGAGTCATCCAGACCACGGTGGGAACGTTGTTTTCCTGCATCTTTTTCAGCACCTCGTACCGTCTGCCGGTGGTACATACACCAGGCTCGATAAGCCGGCAAAGGCTGTCGTCAAAAGTGGTGAGCGTCATCTGGACTGCGAATTTAGAGTCCTCGTTAATTGCGGTGATGAGATCCAGGTCACGCAGGATGAGGTCTGACTTTGTTATGACAGAGCCGCCGAAACCGTATCTCTTTATAATTTCAAGACAGCGGCGCATTATCTCGAGTTCTTTCTCGTGGGGCATATATGGGTCGCACATTGAGCCTGTGCCTATCATACACTTTTTACGCTTTGAGCGGAGAGCTTTTTCAAGGAGCTCCGGAGCGTTCTGCTTGACTTCAACGTCTTCAAATGTGTGGTCGATGTGATAGCATTTACTGCGGCTGTCACAGTAAATACAGCCGTGGGTGCATCCACGGTATATGTTCATCCCGTTCCGTGAGGACAATATGCCCTTTGCATCAACAAGGTGCATTTCACTTTTCCTGAGCTTTTTTTATGAGCTCCATACGCATGAAGGCGAGGTCGAATCCGTTGACTTTCTTGTCACCGTCAAGGTCGGAGGCAGCATACTGCTTTGAGGAGTAGCTTGTATTTCCAAGGAGGAATTTCTGGAGGTTGACGAGGTCTGCAATAGTTACAGCACCGTCACCGTTGGTATCTCCTGTGACAAGCTCAGCCGCAGCTTCTCCGATGCTGAATTCAGAGCGTACAAGCTCGAATACCTCTCCCTGAGAGTCCTGAGCCTTAACGCTGTAGATGTACTGGCCTTTTGGAAGGTCGTTGAAGATTATCTTCTTGTCGAAGTATGTGTTCAGGTCATATGTACTGGAATTAGTATCTATCTCGATATACTGAGCAGTAGGTTCACCTGCAAGGTCATAGACTCCGCCCCATACCTTTGTGATCGGGTAGGACGAAGAGATGACACCCTTTATGGAGAAAGGAGCTCCCGGAGTGAGTGGACCTTCAGGGTATGTCTGACCCTTGATAGACATTGAAGATGTGAGCTCGCCAGTCTTCTGGAGGTACTCCATAGAGCAGTAGCCGCTGACTCCGTTTGCGGTTACGTGAGCCCATGTGCCGTCGCTCTTGGTGACGATAACTGTATCGCCGGGGTATATGCTGCCTATGACGGAGTAGCTCGTGCCGTGTCCGCTTCGGATGTTGAGGTAGGTGGTAAGGCCCTTTGTGGTGTATATGCCTGCATATTCCTCGGAGCAGCTACAGGTGGGAGTACTGCCCTGCTGAGGGTTATCAACGTACGTGAAGTATGTGAGTGGGTCATAGTATGTGCAGGTAGGCCAGCCGCTGGCAAGATTGTCGCAGATGCCGTAGTGAAGGTGGTTGCCGGAGGACTGTCCGGTACTTCCCACAAGACCTATGACATCGCCCTGAGCAACGGACTGACCGGCTGAAACGAGTATCTGAGAACAGTGAGCGTAGAAGGTGTATATGCCGAGGTCATCATGGCGGAGGATGATAAGATATCCGTATGCGTCCTTCCAGTCGGCAGAAACGACTGTGCCGGGATAAACGGCATAGATATTGGTGCCGCCGGCAGCCTCGATATCCACAGCATTGTGATATGCGGAGCTGTCAGCGATATTTCTGTTAGGGTCAAAATAGGTAGTTATGTTCTGATATTCTTTTTCAGTAGGCCAGAGTGCGTCCGTTGCACTGGCACTGAGCGGGACAGTGAAATTTATGATGAGCAGTGCGGCTGCGGAAACAGCAGCGGCTGCTTTTTTTAATGCTTTTCTCATATATAAAACTCCTTGATAGCGGTATTTTAAGGTATCCGGTGCAGACACACCAATGTTTATTATATCATATTCGGTAAGTAAAGTCAAATTATGGGGCTGTTTTCGGAAAAGACTGTGTAAAAAACTATTGATTTTGGATGAAAAATGTTGTATAATGTGTTTATCATTATATTTAAGGGATGAGAGTATGAAAAATATATTTCTCAAAGCCGCAGCTATCGGCTGTGCAGTAATGCTCTCTGCCTGTGGAAAGAAAAAACCGGACGAGGTCACTCCTCCTGACGGAAAGCTCGATAAGTGCGAGCTGAGATTTTCCTGGTGGGGAGGTGACGACCGGCATGAGGCTACCCTGAATGCCATAAAACTCTGGTCAGAAAAGCACCCGGATATAACTATAGTCCCCGAATACGGCGGCTGGGACGGCTGGACCGAAAAGGTAACAGCTCAGCTAAGCGGAGGCACCGAGCCTGACATCATGCAGATAAACTATGACTGGCTCATAACTATGTCTCCTGACGGAGAGGGATTCTATGACCTGGAAAAGCTGTCACCGGAGCTTGACCTTTCAGGGTTTTCTCAGGATGTGCTCTCCTTCGGCAGAGTTGACGGCACTCTCAATGCCGTGACAGTTTCAGTTACAGGACGTGGTCTTTTCTACAACTCTGACGTATATCGCAGCCTGAACGCTGTATACCCACGGACATGGGATGAGCTTTTCGAGCTTGGAGGGAAATTCGGAGAAAAGGGATTTTATCCGCTGGACCTGGACATCCAGTCAGGAGGCACTGCCTGGTATCTTGCAATAGTCTATGTACAGCAGAATACCGGCAGACAGTTCATAACTATGGACGGACAGCTTGGATTTACAGTTGATGACATAAAAGCAGCTCTTGACTTTTACAAGGAAACAGAGGACCACCATGTCATAAGGACAATAAAGAGCCGTACTGATGAGGATGGAAATGCAGCTCTTTATCAGTCACCAGAGTTCATCAGCGGCAATGTGGCCGGAGTTCTGGAATGGGGGAGCTCTGTAGGAAAGTACGAGTCCGTACTGCCTGAGGGCGTCCTTGAAGCCGGTCCCTTCCTTACTGACGGGAATGGCAATTCCGGAGGCTGGATGATAAAGCCTTCAATGCTCTATGCTGTATCAAGAAATACCAAGCACCCTGACGAGGCCGCAGCCTTTATGAACTTCCTTCTCAATGACAAGGAATGTGCAAAGGTCCTCGGAACTTCAAGGGGAATACCTGCATCCTCCTATGCAGAGGAGAGTCTGGAGCAGAGCGGGATGCTCGCCGGACTTGCCCAGGAGAATGACGAGATGCTGGAAAAACTGGATACAGTAACTATCAGTCCGTACATGGAGCTCTCACGTATGAAGGAGTTCTACAATACTGCTATCGAAAAGGTGTCATACGGCACTGCTGATACAGATTCTGCTGCTCAGGAAATGTATGATTCTATCACACAGTATCTGGAGAAGATCAGAAAATGAAAAAACGAACCTACTGCAACCCTGTAGGAGTAAGCAGGTTCACCGGACTGCTGCTCATTTCACCGTTCATTCTGGGACTGGCGGCTTTCCTGGTGTATCCCTTTGTGTGCTCGTTCTTGCTGGGTCTCACGGACTACGACGGCATACGTCCGCCGGAGTTTTCCGGTCTTGAAAACTACAGGTATATGCTGAAGGACCGGACTTTCAGAAAGGCACTGGGAGTTACCGTGAAGTACGCCCTGATACTCGTTCCGCTGAAGCTGACTGTTTCACTGCTGACAGCTATGCTGCTGAATGCTGAGATAAAGGGCATAGGCATATTCCGCACCGCATTTTACATTCCATCAATACTTGGCTCCAATCTGGCAGTTGTGATAATGTGGCAGTACCTCTTTACCTCAAAGGGACTTGTCAACCAATTGCTCTCAATGGCAGGAGCTCCTCCCGTAAGCTGGTACGGCGACCCGGATAAGGCTGTCTATATGATAGTCCTGCTGAGACTGTGGGAGTTCGGCTCGACAATGATAATATTCCTGACAGCACTCAGGGATGTGCCAAAGGAGCTTTACGACGCTGCAAAGGTAGACGGCTGCGGACCTGTAAGGGGCTTTTTTGCAATAACTCTGCCCCAGCTCAAAAGCGTGATATTCATTAACCTTGTATTGCAGACTATTGCAGCTTTTCAGGAGTTCAACGCACCCTACATGATAACCGGGGGCGGACCGATGAAAAGCACCTATACCCTGGGAATGCTCATCTACGATGAGATGTTCAGGTACAACGAACAAGGCTATGCCAATGCACTCTCCTGGGTGATGTTCATGGTCATCTCAGCGGCGGTTGCGGTCATGTACGCTGTTTCAGCACTTATGAGGAGGGACGAGGAATGAAGAAGCTCCCTCTTTACCTGCTGCTGACCGCAGGAGCGGCAGTGATGCTGTACCCTATGCTGTGGCTCATAGGAGCCTCATTCAAGAGCAACGATGAGATCTTCTCGTCAGTGTGGTTCATCCCGCACTCGGTGGACACCGATGTATACAAAAATGCCTGGAGGACCGTAACTCCCTACAACATGGGACACTACTTCATGAATACATTAATGATAATAGTCCCACGGACCATATTTTCAGTGACCTCATCAGTACTTGTTGCCTACGGCTTTGCAAGATTTGACTTCCCTCTGAAAAGGTTGTTTTTCGCACTTCTTCTGGGAGGTATGGCAATGCCAACACTTGTTACGGTAATGCCGCTGTTCCTTATGTGGAGCAAGCTGGGATACCTTGATACCTACATCCCGCTGACAGTACCCTACCTTTTTGCTGCTGAGGGGATGTTCGTGTTCATACTTATCCAGTTTTTCAAGGGAGTACCGAAGGAATTCGACGAGGCAGCTCGGATAGACGGATGCGGCGCTCTTCGTACACTTTTATACATACTTATACCCTGTATCAGGCCAGCGATAGTCTCGATAATGGTATTCACATTCCTGTGGACCATGAACGACTTTCTGACACCTCTCATAATGATACAGTCGGTCGAAAAATACCCTCTTTCACTTGCTCTGAGACTGTCCGTTGACAGCACTGGTCAGGATTACGAACAGAACAAGGTGATCGCACTTTCAGTGATCGGACTTATTCCATCCGTGACTGTTTTTGCGATAGCACAGAAAAAATTTGTCAGCGGTATAACCGCAGGAGGACTGACAGGATGACAAAGTTATCGCAGCCCGGGCTGGCTGCAAAAAAATATATCGAAGAGCTTATCCTGCCTTCGGACCCACTTAGGCCCCTCTGGAACCGGGAGAACCTCATCTTCCGCAAGATACCTAAGTGGAATTACATTGACAACTGCATGATGACAGCTTTACTGACTATCTACGAGACATCAGGGGATGAAAGGCTGCTCGCATATGCAGTCAGATTTATAGGCGCATATATGGACAGCAGAGGCGGCATCCCCACGCTGTGTCCGGATGACTTCAATCTTGATAATATCAACGGCGGAAAGAATCTGCTCAGACTTGCAAGGCTGACAGGCCGGGAGATATATCTTACCGCAGCCGAAGAACTCATTAACGGTCAGCTTGCAAGGCAGCCAAGGCTTGCCTGCGGAAATTTCTGGCACAAGGCGATATATCCGCATCAGATATGGCTCGACGGCACGTATATGGCACTGCCGTTTATGGCGGAGTACGGACTTCTTACCTGCCGCCCTGAGCTGATAGAGGACGTTTGCAGCCAGCTCAGGAACATCCGAAAGTTAATGCGTGACCCGGTCACAGGACTTTACTGCCACGGCTACGACGAGACAAAGTCCATGAACTGGGCAGACCCGGATACCGGACTTTCCCAGGAGTTCTGGCTGAGAGCAATGGGCTGGATGTCTGCCGCTCTTGCAGACCTTGCAGAGCTGGTGCCGGAGGAACCGCTTTTTGGAGAAATGCTGACAGACCTGCTGAGCTCCCTGTCCGCTGCTGCATTGGAGGACGGTATGCTCTTACAGCTCCCCATGCATCCTGAGATAGAGGAGAATTACCCTGAGACCAGCGGAACTCTGCTTTTTGCCTACTCAGCACTGAAAGCCAGCCGCCTTGGAATTTGCGGCCATGAACTCAGGGAGGCAGGCAGCAGAGCTCTGTGTACAGTGACTGATAAATATATCACGTCCGATTCGCAGGGGATCCCCGTGCTCGGCAACATCTGCCTTATGGCAGGACTTGGTCCTGGAAGAGACGGCTCTGCGGAGTATTATCTTTCTGAAAAGATAGTGGAAAACGATGCCAAAGGCATTGCACCATTCCTTATGGCCTGCAATGAGCTTGAACTCATCCCGGAATAATAAATAACAGGCAGAGGCGCATTACAGTGCGCCTTTTCTGTTTTTAAGGGCAGATGAAGGATATTTTTTTGAAGGTACTTGAAATTTGCTGAAAGATGTTATATAATATAAAGTGATTTTTTAGGAGGTACAAACTTATGGTAATGGAAAATAAAACAGGTTTTGACAACGAGAAATATCTGAAAACTCAGTCTGAGCATATCAGACAGAGGATAGCTCAGTTCGGTGACAAACTCTATCTGGAATTCGGCGGAAAGCTCTTCGACGACTTCCATGCATCCAGAGTCCTTCCCGGATTCAAGCCGGACAGTAAGCTGCAGATGCTCCTCCAGCTCAAGGATGAGGCGGAGATCGTCATTGTCATCAATGCTGGCGACATAGAGAAGAATAAAGTCAGAGGAGACCTCGGTATCACCTACGACGTGGACGTTATCAGACTCTTCAATGTTTTCACCAAGATAGGCCTTTATGTGAGCAGCGTGGTCCTCACAAGATATGAGGAATCACCGGCAGTTGCAGCTTTCCAGAGCAGACTTGAATCAATGGGAGTAAAGGTGTACCACCACTACAGCATCAAGGGCTATCCGTCAAATATAAACCATATCATAAGTGCCGAAGGCTATGGAAAGAACGACTTCATCGAGACCTCACGCAGACTTGTCGTTATAACTGCTCCCGGACCCGGAAGCGGAAAAATGGCTACCTGTCTCTCTCAGCTCTATCATGAGCATGAAAGGGGAGTCAATGCAGGATATGCCAAGTTTGAGACCTTTCCTATCTGGAACCTCCCTCTGCGTCACCCTGTGAACATTGCATATGAGGCTGCAACTGCTGACCTCAACGATGTTAACATGATAGATCCCTTCCACCTTGAGGCCTATGGCAAGACTACAGTAAACTACAACCGTGACGTTGAGATATTCCCGGTGCTCAATGCAATGTTTGAGAAGATACTGGGCGAGTCACCGTATAAGTCGCCTACAGACATGGGTGTTAATATGGCCGGAAACTGCATCGTTGACGATGAAGTGGTTTCAAAGGCTGCTAAGGACGAGATAATCCGCCGCTACTATGTTGGTATGTGCGACTACAGAAAGGGACTTATCTCAGAGGATGAGCTTATGAAGCTGGAGCTTCTTATGAAGCAGGCCAACGTAACAACTGAGGACAGAAAGGTAGTCGGCGCTGCACTTGCACGAGAGAAGGAAACAGGCGCTCCTGCCGCAGCAATGGAGCTTCCGGACGGAACTATCCTCACCGGCAAAACATCCAACCTCCTTGGAGCTGTATCAGCACTTTTGCTCAATGCCCTCAAGTATTTCGGAGAGATACCGGACGACGTGCTTCTCATGTCTCCTCATGTTATCGAGCCTATCCAGAATCTGAAGGTCCAGCACCTCGGCAACAACAATCCACGCATACATACAGATGAGACTCTTCTTGCACTGTCTATCTGCGCTAATACCGATGAAAATGCCAAGAAGGCTATGGAGCAGATCTCCAAGCTCCGTGGCTGTGAGGTACATTCCACAGTTATCCTTTCTCCCGTTGATGAGAGGATATTCAAGAGACTGGGCATAAATCTCACCTGCGAACCTAAATATCAGGCATAAAAATAAGGCAGCCTTCAAGGCTGCCTTTTATTATTCCTGGGGTACAATAAGACCAGGCCATACCGTCCTGCCGTTCTTGTTTCGGCGGACCTGACGGCGGATGTAGCTGAATGTATAGTTCTCGCCTTTTTCCGAGAGCATACGAAGGAGAAATTCCAGCTTTGCAGCAGTTTCCCTTTCGATTATCCTTCTGTGCTTAGCCCTCATGAAGTAGGCAAGAGGCATTTCTGCGGTGTAGTTTTCACCATTATATATCTTAGAAGCAGCTACACGGTCGCAGAACATTTCAAAAATGAACACATCCGGCATCCTGACTGCTTCCATTTTCTTTGTTTTGGGACTGTAATCGGTCCAGTACTCAAAGTGGTGGCGGTTGCGTCCTTTATGGTGCATCCATGCTTTGGAAGCTCCCTCTACCTCACGTTCTCTTTCGTTAGGAGAGCGGTCACCCTGGAAGTAGAGTACACCTGGAATGAACTCAGTTGGGGAGAACTTTGAAAGGTCGTGGAGGAGGCCGCGCTTGATGATACCGGCTTTGAAGCAGTGACGCATTACCATATGCCTGTGTCGGATGACTGTACTAAGATGTCCGAAGAATCTGTTCATAGCATTTTTGCCTCATTTACACGTTTTTTGCCGCCGCTAATGTCAGATACGCTCTCTTTGACAATGAGTTTTCCGGGAATGACTTTGCGGCCCTCACTGAATGACGGGTCATTGAGCTTTTTCGCCATGAGCTCCACGGATACCTGAGCCATCTGAGCAATATCGACTTCCATAGTAGTTATAGGCGGTATACATATACTTGACATTGTATAGTTGTCATAGCCGACAACAGATATATCTTCCGGGACCCGCACACCCTTTGAACGGAGGGAGGAGATAACACGGAAAGCAGTTTCGTCGCAGTTGCAGACGAAAGCAGTTGGCATTTCAGCGGGAAATTCAATATCTGAGAAAAGTATGCCCCTATCGTCCCTGTCATCGAGAGTCCAGTCACGGCGGTACTCAAGGCCATTCTCGATAAGACATTTCAGATAACCGAGGAAACGGTCATTGATGCTGCTCGTAGCGTTGAAATTGCCGAAGAATCCTATCCTTGTGTGTCCCATGCTGACAAGGTAGTCAGTGAGGACATAGCAGCCGTTGTAGCTGTCAGAATTTACAGAGTCCACATCGTATCTGCTGTCATAGAAGTCAACGAAAATGACCGGGAGGTCTACCTTGCTGAGCATTTCGATATAAGGACGATGTACCTGACCGATGACGATTATGCCGTCCACCTTGTTATCTGTGAGCATATTAGGCTGTGCGCCGGTATTTTCGCTCTCCGAGGTAATGCACTCGTAGACAGTGAATACGTTGAGCTGAGAGAGCTTGTTAGAGATGCTTGCAGTGAGCTCCCAGTAGAATGTACCTCTTGCACCCACAAATCTCTCAGATGTGAGTATACCCACGCTTTTGCCTGGCTTGGGCATAAGAGCACGTTTTCTTTCGCTCTTGGTATTAGAAGGCTTATAGCCCATTTTATCAGCAGTTTCGCATATCTTTCTTCTCATGGTCTCGCTCACGCCGTCTCTTCCGGCAAGGGCATTAGAGACCGTAACAACGCTGACACCGAGTTTATTGGCGATGTCCAGCATTTTCACTCCGTTTTTCATACAGACCCCCATTAAAATTGACTTTTTAAGCTCCTGCGCTTAGCAGGAAAAGTACTGCCTTAATACTATATCATATTTTAAGTGATAAATAAAGTGGTTTTTAGAAAATTTGTAGGATGTGTCAAATATTGTGTATATGTATTGAGTTATTGCACAAAAAACAGCCTCTCCGGACATCTTTACGGAGAGGCTGTGCTGTATCAGCGATTAAATTATATCTGAACTGCTTATCATTCAAGATATGATCTGAGATACTGACCGGTATATGACTTTTCGCAGGCGGCCACTTCTTCGGGAGTACCCTGAGCAACGATAGTACCGCCGCCGTCTCCGCCCTCAGGACCGAGGTCGATGATGTGGTCAGCGACTTTGATAACGTTGAGGTTGTGCTCGATGACAAGAACGGTATTGCCCTGGTCGGTCAGGCTTTGCAGAACGTTTATCAGCCTGTGGACGTCAGCGGTATGAAGTCCTGTAGTAGGCTCATCGAGAATGTATATAGTACGTCCGGTAGCTCTTTTAGAGAGCTCAGTAGAGAGCTTTACACGCTGAGCCTCGCCGCCGGAGAGTGTAGTCGCAGGCTGTCCGATGCGGATGTATCCAAGGCCGACATCCTGGAGTGTTTTCAGCTTTCGTGCTATCTTAGGCAGATGCTCGAAAAACTCTACACCTTCATCAACAGTCATTTCCAGTACGTCATAGATCGACTTTCCCTTGTAGTGGACTTCAAGAGTTTCACGGTTATATCTCTTGCCCTTGCAGACCTCGCAGGGTACATAGATGTCAGGGAGAAAGTGCATCTCTATCTTGATTATTCCGTCGCCCTCGCAGGCCTCACAGCGTCCGCCCTTTACATTGAAGGAGAATCTTCCGCTTGTGTAGCCGTGAGCCTTAGCATCGGGAGTTTTAGCAAAGAGGTCACGGATGTCGCTGAAAACTCCTGTATAGGTAGCCGGATTGGAGCGTGGAGTACGTCCGATAGGTGACTGGTCGATGCAGATGACCTTATCGAGCTGGTCCACACCGTCCATAGACTCAAATTTACCGCTTTTTATCTTGGCACGGTTGAGTTTTCCGGCCAAGTGCTTGTATATTATCTCATTGACAAGTGATGACTTGCCTGAGCCGGAAACACCTGTAACACAGATGAGTTCACCAAGAGGTATAGATACGTCGATATTTTTCAGGTTGTGTTCGGAGGCACCATGTATAGTAAGGAACTTGCCGTTTCCCTTGCGGCGGTTTTGAGGGACCTCTATCTTTTTGCGGCCGCTGAGGTACTGACCGGTAATAGAGTCTTTGCATTTCAGGAGCTTGTCGACTGTACCTGAGAAAACTACCTGTCCGCCGTGGATTCCTGCACCGGGACCGATGTCCACGATGTAGTCAGCGGCAAGCATGGTGTCGTCGTCATGTTCAACAACAATGAGAGTATTTCCAAGGTCACGGAGACGTTTCAGCGTAGCGATGAGCTTGTCATTGTCACGCTGATGCAGGCCTATACTGGGCTCGTCCAGGATATAGAGTACTCCCACAAGTGAGGAGCCTATCTGAGTTGCAAGTCTGATACGCTGGCTCTCACCGCCTGAAAGCGTACCTGATGAACGTGACAGTGTCAGATATTCAAGTCCAACGCTTCCGAGGAATCCCAGCCGTTCTTTTATTTCTTTGATAATTCTTTCGCCCACAAAGCTGTCGTGCTTTGAGAGCTTTATCTCCTTGAAGAAGGTAAGTGCATCCTTGACTGAAAAGTCTGTGAGGTCACTGATGTTCTTATCACCGACAGTGACAGCAAGGTATTCATCACGCAGTCTTTTTCCGTGGCAGACAGGGCAGTCCACCTCGCTCATATAGTCCTCTATCTCGGCCTTTGACCACTCGCTTGAGGTCTCACGGTGACGGCGTTCAAGGTTGTTGATAACACCCTCAAATGGAGTAGTGTAGGTACCTCCGCCAAGGGATTCATGACGTCTGAGCTCCAGCGGTTCAGTGCCGGTACCGTAGAGGAAGAGGTCAAGCTCAGACTTTTTCAGCTTTTTCATCGGGACATTTATGTCCACACCATACTTCTCGGCAATGGCCTTATAGTACATCACAGAAACGGAAGTTTCGTCGAGACTGTTCCAGCCGGGAGCGTTGATAGCCCCTTCCATTATTGAGAGCTCCTTGTTTGGGACAACGAGCTCCGGGTCGATATGCCGGAAAACTCCAAGACCGGTACATTTCGGACAAGCTCCTATGGGATTATTGAATGAGAACATCACAGGCTCCAGCTCACCTATACTGATGTTGTGCTCAGGGCAGGCATAGTTCTGGGAAAAGAGCATATCCTCGCCGTCAATGACGTTTACAAGGGCAAGACCCTCAGTGAGGCTGAAAACAGTTTCAAGGCTGTCTGTGATACGTGACTGTATGCCTTCCTTGACGATTATACGGTCAACGACTATTTCGATGTTGTGTTTTTTATTTTTATCCAGCTTTATGTCCTCTGAGAGCTCGTACATTATACCGTCGATGCGGACACGGACAAATCCGGATTTTCTTGCACTTTCAAGCTCCTTTACATACTGGCCCTTGCGTCCTCTGACGATAGGGGCAAGGAGCTGCAATCTGGTACCCTCCGGCAGTTCCATAATGGCATCCACCATCTGGTCGATGCTCTGCTGAGATATTTCTCTGCCGCAGACAGGGCAGTGAGGGACTCCGATACGTGCATAGAGAAGACGAAGGTAGTCGTATATCTCTGTGACTGTACCTACTGTGGAACGAGGATTCTTGGAGGTCGTTTTCTGGTCGATAGATATGGCAGGGGAGAGACCTTCGATGCTGTCTACATCAGGTTTTTCCATTTGTCCCAGAAACATACGGGCATAGGAGGAAAGGCTCTCGACATAGCGGCGCTGACCGTCGGCATAGATAGTGTCGAAGGCAAGGGAGGACTTTCCGGAGCCGGAGAGACCGGTCATTACGATGAGCTTATCTCTCGGAAGCTCCAGGTCGATATTTTTGAGGTTATTGGCACGAGCGCCTTTGATGATTATTTTATCAGTCATAATTACTCCTTAAAAAAGCTAAAAATGTCGAATGACGATGAGACTGTTCCTATTTTCCTGCCGTCATCGGCATTATTTATTTTTCTCCTTTTAATTCCTTTATCCTGTCACGGAGGTAGGCAGCGTGCTCAAATTCAAGCAGCTTTGCCGCATTTTTCATCTCTATGGTCAGCTTGTCGATGAGGGCCTGTTTTTCGTGGGCAGACAGCTTCTTCTGCTTTGTCTTAGCCTCCACCTTCTTCTTGGAGGTTATCTCCAGAACATCACGGACTCCCTTGATGATAGTTTTCGGTACTATGCCGTGTTCCTGATTATAGGCCATCTGCAGACTTCTTCTGCGCTCGGTCTCAGTGATAGCACGTTCCATGGAGCCTGTAACAGTGTCAGCATACATTATTACCTGACCCTGTGCATTTCTTGCGGCACGGCCTATGGTCTGTATCAGCGAGGTCTCACTTCGGAGGAATCCTTCCTTGTCTGCGTCAAGTATAGCGATAAGACTTACCTCCGGGATGTCAAGGCCTTCACGGAGGAGGTTTATACCTACAAGTACATCGAAAATACCGTTTCGCAGGTCCTTGATTATCTCCATACGCTCAATGGTGTCGATGTCGTGGTGGAGGTAGCGGACCTTTACACCGAGCTTCTCATAGTAAGAGGTAAGGTCCTCGGCCATTTTCTTTGTGAGTGTAGTAACGAGCACACGTTCATTTTTAGCAGCACGGGTGTTTATCTCAGACAGCAGGTCGTCCACCTGTCCCTGTGTTGGCTTGACTATTATCTCCGGGTCAACAAGTCCTGTAGGGCGGATGACCTGTTCAACGATAATGTCAGTCTTTTCACGTTCTATCTGTCCGGGAGTTGCGCTGACGTATATAGCCTGATGTATGTGCTGATTGAATTCATCGAAATTCAGCGGGCGGTTGTCCATAGCGCTTGGAAGGCGGAAGCCGTAGTCCACAAGAGTGGTCTTTCTTGCACGGTCTCCGGCATACATAGCCCTTACCTGAGGCAAAGTGACATGGCTCTCGTCCACTATCAGCAGGAAGTCCTCAGGGAAGTGGTCGAGGAGAGTCTGCGGAGTACTTCCTGCGGGACGTCCGGCAAGTACACGGGAGTAGTTTTCAACTCCGGAGCAGTAGCCAACCTCACGGAGCATCTCCATGTCGTAGTGAGTGCGCTGTTCGATGCGCTGAGCTTCTATGAGTTTATTGTTCTGCTGGAAATAGTCGATGCGCTCAGCCAGCTCACGGTCGAGCTCTTCGAGAGCGGACTCCAGCTTGTCATCTCCGACAACGTAGTGGGAAGCGGGGAAGATAGCCGCATGGGAAACGACTGCCTTGACCTCTCCGGTGACCACATTTATTTCGGAGATACGGTCTATCTCGTCACCGAAATATTCTACTCTTACGGCAGTATCAGAGGACATGGCAGGGAATATCTCCACAACATCTCCACGGACTCTGAACTTGTTGCGCTCGAAGGCTATATCATTTCTTTCATAGCGTATCTTTACGAGCTCCTCGATGAGCTGGTCACGGGGCTTTTCAGCGCCCTGGCGGATAGATACGCACATGGAGCGGTATTCCTCCGGGCTGCCCAGTGAGTATATACATGAAACAGAAGCGACTATTATTACGTCCCTGCGCTCGGCAAGGGCGGTGGTGGCGGAGTGCCTCAGCTTATCTATCTCGTCATTGATGGAAGAGTCCTTTTCGATATAGCTGTCTGTGCTGGGGACATAGGCCTCCGGCTGGTAGTAGTCGTAGTAAGAGACAAAGTATTCCACAGCATTATCCGGGAAGAATTCACGGAATTCCGAGCAGAGCTGTGCAGCAAGTATTTTATTGTGAGCAAGTACAAGTGTGGGTTTATTGACCTTTGCGATAACATTTGCCATAGTAAAGGTCTTTCCGGAGCCGGTAACTCCCAGGAGTATCTGTTCCTTTTTACCGGACTCTATACCGCTTACCAGAGAGTCTATAGCTTTGGGCTGGTCTCCGGCAGGAGCGTATTCTGAGTGAAGGATGAATCTGTCCATGTGACCTCCTTATCGATACAGATTGACATACATTATATTATAACACATATGTACAGAAAAATAAAGAGGTACGAACATATTTTCTTTATTTAATTTAAAAAGTATGGGAGACCACTGGTCTCCCATGTATTTTTAATCATAGAGCTGACATCCGTCAGGAGCTCTTCCGGAAATTATTATCTGTAAGTATACGTGCAAAAATGAGTCCCAGAGGAAGTGCAGTGACGATGAGGATGGCCTTTGAGAGCCAGAGGGCACCGGTGGAAACATCATTGAGTCCCATATAGTAGATGCCCTTGTACATGAACATTCCCGGTACCATGATAACGATAGACGGTACAGTTATAGTTATTCTCGGCCAGCCTATCCACTTTTTCATTGCAGAGGCCATAAGACCTGCGGAGAGGGCTCCGATGAATGCGGCTGCGCTTACGGGTATATCAGTGAAGTCGATGAGTTCAAGTCTGAAGGTATTGGCTATCATTCCGACACAGCCTGCGGTAAATGCCAGTTTTCGGGGACTGTTGTAAAGGAAGGAGAAGCCATATACACCGCAGAAGCTGGTTATCAGTCTGAAGATTATCTTCTGCCAGGTCTCCAGCTCAAGCTCGGTGAAGTCCGAGGGCGAGAATCTGAAAGCCATAGCGGTGAGCCAGCCGGTAAGAGTTGCCATACCTATTATGAGAAGGGCATAGGTTATACGTTCGAGACCTGAGCGCAGGTCCAGCTTTGCAAGGTCGATACCGCCGGTGATAAGCGGGAATCCTGGTATAATGAACAGCATGGAACAGATATATCCTGCCTGATGTGATGAGGAAATATCCAGAAGGTTCTCAGCTAATTTATCAAGACAAACATAGGTACAGCAGGCTGCAAAGACACCAACAGCAACATTTGCCAGCAGGGTGATATGCCGTTCGAGGAGCTTTTTTCTTACGAACTGTCCTGCTCCGGCACCGAAGAAAGCAAGTATCATTTCAATAGGGCCTCCGCCGAGAAGGAAGGTGAATCCGCAGCAGGCAAGTGCTGACGCAAGGGCGAGGTTTATAGCTTTATAATTAGCCGGCAGGCTCTGGAACTTGTCAAGTATCATATGGAACTGCTCAGCGGAATATTTTCCCGCACGTTCTCCGAAGCCGTCAGCAAATTCCTCAAGATACCACAGCTTTTCGGTGTTTATGCCTGTAGTATTGATAGACAGGGCATTGGTGTAGGTCTCACCATTTTCGATGCAGGTATACTCGATAGAAAGAAGTCCGATATCTGCACAGCAGGTGATATTCAATGCTCTTGCTATTTTGTTCATGGAAGCTCTTACTCTCCATGCTCCGGTACCGACTGAGAGCATCATAAGTCCCACTCTTCCTACCAGGGTAGCCTTTTCTTTGAGTGGAGCGTTTATTGCAGGTGATGTACTGTCAGTGTCGATGATGTCGTGCCATTCCACGGACATATGCTGTTTTCTGAATTTGCTCATTTATCCACTTTCCTTTTTGTCGCCGCAAAAATCCCTCCACAGGTGGAGGGATTGATTTTTGCATGATCTTATGATATAATGTAATTACTTTGAGATAAGCTCAAGAGTATCCCTTGCAATAAGGAGCTCCTCATTTGTAGGAACGATCCATACCTCGATCTTTGAATCAGGAGTAGAGATCTTAGTGAGCTTTCCTCTGATAGACTTGTTGAGTTCCTTGTCGATCTTGATGCCGAAGAAGTCCATATTCTCGCATACAGCCTCTCTGACCTCCCAGGAGTTCTCACCGATACCGCCTGTGAAGAGAACAGCATCAAGGCCGTTCATAGCAGCAGCATAGGAACCGATGTACTTCTGGATCTCGTAGGTGAGCATATCAGAAACGAGCTGAGCTCTCTTGTTTCCTTTGAGTGAAGCAGCCTGAACGTCACGGTTATCAGAACCAACACCGGAAACTCCGAGGAATCCTGACTTCTTGTTCATGTACTCGCTCATCTCAGAGGGAGTGAAGTGGTGTTTGTCAGCAACGAAAGTAACAGCAGAGGGGTCAACAGAACCTGTTCTTGTACCCATTACAACACCGTCAAGGGGAGTGAATCCCATTGAAGTATCAACGGACTTTCCGCCGTCAACAGCAGTGATAGAAGAGCCGTTGCCGAGGTGACATGAAACTATCTTGAGGTCCTTGACATCCTTGCCCATAGCCTCTGCGAGAGCCTTGGAAACGAATCTGTGGGATGTACCGTGGAAGCCGTACTTTCTTACGTGGAGCTTCTCATAGTCATCGTAGGGAAGGCCGAACATAAATGCCTTGGGAGGCATGGTCTGGTGGAAAGCAGTGTCGAATACAACGACCTGAGGAACGTTTGCAGGAATTACATTCTTGCAGGCTCTGAGAGCGAGAGCATGAGCGTGGTTGTGAACGGGAGCAAGCTCACGGAGCTCGTCGATCTTGTCGATAACTTCATCTGTAACGAGTACGGACTTATCGAAAACGTCGGCACCCTGTACTATACGGTGACCAACTGCGGATATCTCATCCATGCTGTCGATGACCTTGGCATCTCCTGTAGTGAGAGCCTCTACCAGCTTCATGAAAGCCTCTGTATGAGTGGGGAAGCTGCAATCCTCATCAAGGGTCTTGCCGTTGAAGGCTTTGTGGGAGATATGACCGTCGATACCGATACGGTCGCAGTTGCCCTTTGCGATAACGCTCTCATCGTCCATGTTGATGAGCTGGTACTTCAGTGAGGAACTGCCTGCATTAACAACTAAGATTATCATGTTTTTTATTCCTTTCGATGTGATTTTGCCGTCCGGAGGCCATTCTGGCACGGCCATCCCTCCGGCGCAGAGATTGCACATAATATTATAGTACCATTTTGCAGAAATTGCAAGTGTTTTCTGAAATTTGTCTCAAACCCTCCAGAAAAAAGGCGGAATTATGACAAAACATCCGCTAATATGCTAAAAAATATGTGAAATAAGTGAAACTTTATTGAAAACCATTGAAATTAATGAAAAGAGGTAGTAAAATGAAAATCAGCGGAATCATATGCGAGTATAACCCTTTCCACAACGGACATCTCTATCACATACGTGAGACACGCAATAACGGAGCGACTCACATAGTGGCAGTGATGAGCGGAAATTTCGTGCAGCGTGGAGACACTGCCATTATGGACAAGCTCGAAAGAGCCCGTCTTGCAGTAAGGTCAGGAGCAGACCTGGTCATTGAGCTGCCGGTGCAGTACTGTCTTTCCTCTGCGGAGAATTTTGCCGCAGGTGCAGTGTACCTTCTGGATTCACTTGGAGCAGTTGACGAGCTGTCCTTCGGAAGCGAGTGCGGAGACGTTGAAAAACTGCGTCAGGCACTTGAAACTGTTGAGATAACAGCAATGGTCCACGAGGACGAGATACGTCAGATAATGGAAAAGGGATATACCTACCCAAGAGCCCTGAATTCGGTGATAAACGGCACAGACCCGGAGATAGCGGAGATAATCTCTTCTCCAAACAATCTCCTTGCGATAGAGTATATGAGAGCATTGAAGAGATTCTCCTCAGCAATGGCTCCCTTCACTATCAAGAGGGTCTATGCACCTCATGACGGAGCCGATGCAGAAAACGGCTATGCAAGTGCGTCCTATATACGTGAGAGACTTGCCGCAGACCACAGTGCAGAGGATATAAGCGAGTACACAACGTCCATATGGACTGAGGCCATATCCAACGCCATAAGAAACGGCAATACAGCCTCACTAAGCAGGCTTGAAAGAGTCATGCTCTATAAGCTAAGGAGTACCTCTGCGGAGGAGATAGCAGGTATCAGCGATGTCGGACAGGGACTTGAGAACCGCATATACGGCGCAAGAATGGCAGGCTCACTTGATGAGCTCCTCTTTACAGTAAAGACCAAGAGATACACTATGGCACGAATCAGGAGGATAATGCTCTCTCTCCTCATCGGGATAACCAAGGAGGATATGAAGCAGCTCCCGCCTTACGGCCGCATCCTGGCCTTCAATGAAAGGGGAAAGGAGATACTTGCACAGGCAAAAAACAGCGCAAAGCTGCCCTATGCGTCGTCGATAGCGAAACTGTCACAGCTCAGCGATACAGCCGAAAGGTTCGCAGAGCTTGAGATAAGAGCCTCTGACCTCTACGGACTGGCCCTTGAAACGGTCACCTCCGCGCAGAAGGATTACAGAGCTAAAATTATGATAGATATGGAGTAATCCCCGGATGATAAAGAATATCCTTACCCTCTCAGCAGCGGCAGCCCTCTCACTGACCGTTTTAAGTTCATGCGGCTCAAATGTCAAGCTGGCCGAGGTATCCGAAGAGATACCGGCCTATACCCAGACAGGTGAGATAAACAGGTCCGCTGCTCCCGACTGGGATGATGAGACAGTCATGACCTCTGATGAGGCCGCAACAGAGCCGGATTCAGAGGTGCTTACAGAGCCCTTTTCACTGGACGTGAGCGTACCTGAGAATTACAGCATCCCACAGACATATGTGCTTGACAGCTTTGAGGCCGTCCTCCAGAATCCTGAACTCCCCACAGGCTGCGAGGTAACGTCACTGACAGAAACACTCAATTACCTTGGATTTGACGTTGACAAGATAACACTTGCTGACGAGTTCATGCCCATAGACTTCCAGGGAGCGGTTGTAATGGATGAGGCTTACGTAGGAGATCCACGCCTTGACGGCTTTGGCTGCAATGCGAATGTCATTGTCCAGACAGCGGATAAGTATTTTGCCTCTGTTGATTCACCATGCTATGCTGAGGAACTGACAGGCAGCAGTCTCGATGAGCTTTTCTGGCAGCTCTCCCAGGGCAGGCCGGTCATCGTATGGTCCACTATAGGACTCGAGATAACTACTCCTGAGCTGGTATGGACAGCCGGAAACGGTAAGGACTTCATTTTCAACTGGTATCAGCACTGCATGACAATATACGGATATGACCTTGACCAGGGCATCGTATACGCCGCTGACCCTCTTGAAGGAAATACTACTTATCCACTTGACCTGTTTGAGGAGGCGTATGACCTCATGGGCGATCAGGCTGTAGTTATATGCGGAGATGCCTCAACAGAAGGTCACCACGTTACCACTGAGGCTGAAAAGAGCGTGACTATGCATACTCTGAAGGAATATAACGAGGAGAAGGCAGCGGCAGAAGAGGGTGCTGAGTCCTCAGCCGAGGAATGATATGCAGCGGCTCGGCACTATAAAAGGAGTCATCTTTGACCTTGACGGCACTCTCATAGACTCAATGTCAGTGTGGAGCCGGATAGACAAGGAATTTCTACTTGAAAACGGTGTTTCCGACCCTCCGGGAGACATCTCGGAGATAATGAGGAAAATGACTGTAGAAGAGTCCTCACAGTACTTCATCGACCATTTCGGCATAAGAATGACTGTGCCGGAGATAATCGTCAGAATAGAGGAGCTCGTCCGGAAGGAGTATTCCGAAAGGATACAGCTCAAACCCGGAGCCTGTGATATTCTGGACAGCCTTGATGATAAAAAGATACCCTACGGAGTAGCTACTGCGACCTACAGGTCACTTGCATCATCGGTGCTGGAAAGATGCGGTATTTACGACCGTTTTCGATTCCTGCTGACGGATGCTGACTACCCAAGGGGGAAGAACTTCCCGGATATTTTTCTGGGAGCAGCAGGCCGGCTCGGCACCCTGCCAGGAGAGACGCTGGTCGTGGAGGATTCCCTTCATTCGATAGAAACTGCGGCCTCTGCCGGCTTTGTTACAGCGGGTGTATACGACAATGCCGCACGACAGGAAATGGACAGGATAAAGGCAGCGGCTGACTGCTATGTCATGTCCCTTGAGGAAATAAAGAATTTAATATGATAGCGGATCTTGATGCCGGTCCACTGAGCTGACAAAGTCGGCAATGGTTCACGGAAGGCATGGGGGTCCGTTTTTTAAAAGGTGAGAATATGAAGAAGGTTATGGTGGGAATGAGCGGCGGAGTTGACAGCTCCGTAGCGGCAATGCTCCTGAGAGACCAGGGATATGAGGTCATGGGAGTCACGCTGAAGCTCTTTTCCGATGAGGATATTTCACAGGCACAGAAGGAGGGAAAGACCTGCTGTGCCCTTTCAGATGTAATGGATGCACGGAGCGTGGCCTACAGGCTCGGCTTTGAGCATCTGGTATTCAATTTCAAGGACAATTTCCGTGAGCACGTCATGAAGCAGTTTGCGGACAGCTATCTCGGCGGCAGGACTCCCAATCCCTGCATAGAGTGCAATCGACACGTTAAGTTCGACAAGATGCTCCGCAGAGCGTTGGAGCTGGATTATGACTATATCGCTACAGGACATTATGCAGTCAATGAGTACGACCCGGAAAGTGGCAGGTATCTGCTGAAACGTCCTGCTGACAGGAGCAAGGACCAGACCTATGTTCTGTACTCCCTGACTCAGGAGCAGCTCTCACATACGCTTTTCCCACTTGGGGGACTTGAAAAGTCACAGGTCAGAGAACTGGCAGAGAAGGCCGGACTGGTGAACTCTTCAAAGCCTGACAGTCAGGACATATGCTTTGTGCCTGACGGCGATTATGCAGGATTCATCAGGCAGTTCACCGGAGCAGATGTACCATGCGGAAATTTCGTGGATGCAGAGGGAAAAGTTCTTGGTGAACATAAGGGCATCATAAATTATACCGTAGGCCAGAGAAAGCATCTTGGCATCTCTCTTGGAAAGCCTGCGTATGTGGTCCGCAAGGACGTGGAGTCCAATACAGTGACCCTTGGCGATGAGGCTGACCTCTATACCCGGTCTCTGATAGCCGAGGACTTCAACCTCATCTCAGTGCCGGAGCTGACAGCTCCGATGAGAGTAACAGCAAAAACGAGATACAGCCAGACAGACCGTCCGGCAGTGGTGTCTGCCCTTGGGGACGGCCGCTATATGGTGGAATTTGACGAGCCGCAGAGAGCAGTCACAAGTGGACAGGCTGTAGTGCTTTATGACGGTGACATAGTTGTGGGCGGAGGAACGATAGTATGATACTGTTCAGACCTGTTGGCAGTGCCGAGCTTGAACTTATAAGAAAAAGCGGATATAAGAAGTTTCCTCCGAGACTGCCGGAGCAGCCTATATTCTATCCGGTGCTGAACGAAAGGTATGCTGCCGAGATAGCTGAGAGGTGGAACGCCAGCTCAGCTCCTGACTGCATAGGTTTTGTGACAAGGTTTGAAGTGGATGACGGATATGTCTCAAAGTTCGAGGTCAGAACAGTTGGCAGAAGCTATCATCAGGAACTGTGGATACCTGCTGATGAGCTTGATATATTCAACAGTCATATAATAGGAACGATAAGTGTGATACGCACATATTCAGGTGAATAAGGAACTAACATGGAATACAAATACGAAAAGCTGACAGATAAGATATACGTCTGTGCAAGCTCTGACCACAGATTCGGCACAGATGCCTTTCTGCTCACGGACTTTTCCGGATACCGCAGAAAGGACAAGGCCTGTGACCTGGGCACAGGCTGCGGTATAATACCGCTGATAATGCAGAAAAAAGAGCCTCCGCAGGTGACATATGCCGTTGACATCCAGGAGGGAGCTATCGAACAGCTCAGACTTGGACTTGAACGCAGCGAGACTGCCGGCATAGTCCCGGTCTGTGCAGACCTCAAAGTCCTCTGGGAGGGCGCTCCTCTCGGACAGCTCGACCTTGTGACCTGCAACCCTCCGTATAAGGCGGCGGATGCAGGCTTCCAAAGCGTGATAACCGCCCAGAAGATAGCCAGACATGAGATAATGTGCAACATAGGTGACATCTGCGCCGCAGCACAGAAACTGCTGAAATTTGGCGGAAGGCTCTGTATATGCAACCGTCCGGAGCGGCTCAGCGACGTGATATATGCAATGAAGGAGCATGATATAGAACCTAAAAGACTGCGTATGGTCTCGAAGACTCCGGAAGATGCACCATGGCTGTTTCTCATTGAGGGAAAGAAAGGTTCAAAGCCGTTCATGAAGGTCGAACCTCAGCTATACATACGCAGCGGAGAAGGCTTCTCTGACGAACTGAAAAGGATATATGACACCGGAAAGGAGCAGCAATGAGCGGTATATTATACTTGATAGGAACGCCCATAGGCAACATGGAGGACATAACTCTCCGTCAGCTCAGGATGCTGAAGGAGGTCGACTTCATTTGTGCCGAGGATACCCGTGTGACAGTCAAGCTGCTGAACCGGTATGAGATAAAGAAGCCTCTTGTGAGCTTTCATGAGCATAGCTCCCAGGCAGATGCCCTGAATATAATCGGCCGGCTCCTTGACGGCGAGAACGGAGGAGTCGTTACAGATGCAGGTATGCCCTGTATCTCAGACCCCGGCGAGGTCCTTGTAAGGCTTTGTGCAGAAAACGGCATCGATGTAAGAGTGGTTCCCGGCCCCAGTGCAGTTGTATCTGCGGCGGCGCTTTCGGGACTCGGCATAAGAAGATTCACCTTTGAAGGCTTTCTGCCGGTCCCGAAGAAGGAGAGGCAGGAGCGACTTGAGCTCCTCAGGAACGAGACCGCAGTAATGATATTCTATGAGGCACCTCACAAGCTCAGGAGCACACTTGCAGATCTCCGGGACTTTTTTGGCGGAGAACGGAGGATATCCCTCTGCCGTGAGCTCACCAAGGTACATGAAGAGGTACTGAGGATGACACTCGGCCAGGCCGCAGAGTACTACAGCGAAAATGAGCCGAGAGGGGAATTTGTGCTGGTGCTGGAGGGAAAAACAGACGGCGATGACAGCGGCATGAGCCTTGAAGAAGCCTTAGAACAGGTGAAAGCGCTGGTAGAACACGGCGAAAAGCCTACAGACGCCTGCAAGGCTGTAGCCAAGGAAACGGGCTACCGTAAAAGCGAACTCTATGCTGCCTTCTGTGAGGACTGACAGTTGCAGTGTGATGAAAATGTGAAAATTTGTGCAGAATACTTGCAATCTTTTAGCAGTTGTGTTATAATTGTTGTTGGTTTTGTATATAATGTCTTGAAGGACATCAATTATATATTTATCCGTCCTCATTCGGACGGAGAGGAGTACACTATGATTTGCGATCTGCACTGTCATACCAAGCTATCTGACGGCTCCCTGGGTATTGAAGATATCATCGCTCAGGCACAGCGTACAGGTATAGACTGGTTATCTATCACTGACCATGATACAATGGCCTCTTTTTCCCGTGCAGACGTTCTTGCTGAACGTGCCGGGATAAAAATCCTCCACGGTGTGGAGCTTTCAGCATGGGATAAAGACAGAAACAGCAAGGTACACATTCTCTGTTATGCGCCTTCCAAGCCTGACAGACTCGAGGGCCTGTGCCTTAAATCCTGCGAGATAAGAAAAGAATGCTCAAAGGATATGATCGACAAGGTAATGGAGAAATATCCGATCACTCTCGAAAGCGTATTGAAACACACGACCTCTTCAAAAAGTATCTTCAAACAGCATATCATGAGGGCACTCATCGACTACGGCTACGCTCTGGAGTTTTACGGCGACCTTGACAGGGAGCTCTTCAATCCGGAGGTAGGAAGCTGCTATGTTGAGCGTGAGTACCCGGATGTTAATTTTGTCATCGACCTCATCCATACGGCAAAAGGAGTGGCTGTAATGGCCCATCCGGCGCAGTATGACAATCTTGAGCTCTTGGAGGAGCTTGCGAAGAAGGGGAAGATAGACGGTGTCGAGGTGGGACATTATTCCGCCGATGAGGACTACCGCAGCAAACTCAGGGATGTTGCGGAGAGATATGACCTTATACAGACCGGAGGCTCAGATTTCCACGGCCTTTATAACAGTGTCCCTACACATCTGGGCAGTGAAACAACGACTAAGGAAAATCTGGACAGGATAATAAAACTGGCCGCAAAGATGAAATAGGAGTAAAATGAGCAAATTTATGGAGATCACAGAAATGAGAGTTTTGCCGACTCTCATTTCTTTTGTATTACTGATAATTTTTCTTGTGCCTGTGGAGCATGGCATCATAAATCTTGGAAACATTGCCGGAGCAGCAGTATCAGCCGGACTTACAGCTGTTTTCATGTTCTTCCGGCCGTTCAGAGAGCTTGTCAGCAGGCTTTGGGACAAGCCTGCCGGCAGGGCAGCAGTCTGCGTTTGCGGAGGTCTGTTTGCTGCGTTTGTCATAATGGGGATAACGGTCAGTATTTTCATGGTCAGAGCCATGAACGACCGTCCTGCCGGCAAGGAGACTACACTGGTGGTGCTGGGCTGTAAAGTCAAGAACGGCAGACCGAGTCTGATGCTGAAAAAACGTCTTGACGCAGCTTACGGCTATCTCGCTGAAAATGATGAGGTATGCGTTGTGGTATCCGGCGGAAAAGGCAATGATGAGGCCATAAGCGAGGCACAGTGCATGAAGGAATATCTGACAGAGAAGGGCATAGCACCTGAGAGGGTATTCATGGAGGACAGGTCTGTGGATACAGAGCAGAACCTTCGCTTTTCACGGGAGATAATACAACGTGAAGGCCTTCCGGAGACCATAACTATAGTAACAGACGGCTACCACCAGCTAAGAGCGGAGATGCTTGCGGAAAAGCTGGGAATGGAGGCTTACAACATTTCTGCGGAAACGTCCTGGTGGCTGGTCCCGACCTATTGGGTCAGGGAGTGGTTCGGAGTGACATATTACGCATTGAAAAAGTAACGGAGGTGCCGGAATGAAGTGGGTAGTCAGGCGAAAAACGGATAACAAGTATTTCTGCTCAAGGTATATGCTGGTGTATATGCCGCAGTTTGCGAGAAAATTCAACGACAGAAGAATGGCCAACCGCCTTGTGAAGAATCTTCCTTACGATCCAAAGGAGCTTGCAGTTGAGAAGCTGGAGGAAACGGGCACAGGGCTTATTGACGGACATATTTGAGAATAAGATTTAACGCAGTATAATGTATAAGGTTAAATTTGTATAAACCTATTGCAATTCTCTGAAATATGTGGTATAATGTGATTTGGTATATTTTTTCTGAAAAGGATTGATAATGATGAAGATAAGCTTTTCTACACTTGCTTGTCCGGACTGGTCATGGCCGGACATCTATTCAATGGCTAAGGACTTCAAATTTGACGGTATTGAGCTGAGAGGCCTCGGAAATGAGATATTCTCCGTAAAAGCCCAGCCCTTTACTGAGTCACAGCTTCCTGCTACTATCGCAAAGCTAAAGACTCTCGGACTTGAGATACCATGCCTTGATTCCGGTGCTTGTCTTAAATTCAAGGATAAATTTGCCGAGGCTGAGGCTGAGATAACTGCATATGCTCAGCTCGCAAGCAAGCTCGGTGCCTCATATATAAGAATACTTGCAGACCTTGGTCCAAAGGCTGTTGACGAGGTGGACGATGACTATATCGTTGAGGCTCTTCAGAAGCTGGTCCCTGTGGCAGAGGAGTACAATGTGACCCTGCTGGTGGAGACAAACGGTGTCTACAGCGACACTGCCAGACTTGCAAAGGTGCTCGGCAGAGTAAAGAACCGTAAGGTCGCCGCCCTCTGGGATATGCATCACCCCTACCGTTTCGGCGGAGAGTCACCTGAGCAGACAGTTGCAAACCTGGGCGAGTACATAAAGTTCATCCAGGTAAAGGACAGCGTTGTAAATGCAGAAGGTGAAGTTGAATACCGCATCATGGGCAGCGGTGACATCCCTGTAAAGCAGATGATAGAGGCTCTTGATACTATCAATTACAACGGATACATTTCTCTTGAATGGGTAAAGCGCTGGGCAAGAGACCTCAGCGACGCAGGTATCGTTATACCTCAGTTTGCCGAGTACATGGCTCCCTATAAGAAAAAGCACAAGCACTCCCTCCAGACAAATATGAGAGGCGACGGTCAGTATCCATGGCCTAAGGAGAGGATACTTAACTATACCTTCCCTGATATTCTCGACCGTATCTGCGAGCAGTTCCCGAATCAGTACGCATTCCGCTATACTGAGCTGGACTACACCAGAACATATCCGGAGTTCAGGGACGATGTTGATACATTTGCCCGTTCACTTCTGGCAATGGGAGTAAAGAAGGGCGACCACGTAGCTATCTGGGCTACAAACGTTCCCCAGTGGTACATAACATTCTGGGCTACCACAAAGATAGGCGCAGTTCTCGTTACCATGAACAGCGAATACCGCATCCACGAGGCTGAGTACCTGCTGAGACAGTCAGATACTATGACTCTGGTCATGATAGACGGCATAAAGAATATCAAGTATGTGGACATCATCAAGGAGCTCTGCCCTGAGCTTGAGACCTGTGAGCCCGGAAAGCTGGAATCTGCAAGACTCCCTTATCTCAAGAACGTTATCACAGTTGACTCCAAGAACAACGGATGCTACACCTGGGACGAGGCAGTTGCACTTTCAAAGAACGTTCCCTACAGCCAGGTAGAGGCAGTCCGCAAGACAATAGATATACATGACGTTGCAAATATGCAGTACACCTCAGGAACAACAGGCTTCCCCAAGGGCGTAATGCTTACACATTATAATGTAGTAAACAATGGTAAGGCTATCGGAGACTGTATGGACCTCTCCACAGCAGACCGTATGATGATACAGGTGCCTATGTTCCACTGCTTCGGAATGGTACTTGCAATGACAGCATCAATGACTCACGGAACCACTATGTCTCCTATAACAAGATTCTCTCCCAGAAAGGGACTGGCTTGCATCAACAAGGAGAAGATAACCTGTTTCCACGGAGTTCCTACAATGTTTATTGCAATGCTTGGACATGAGGACTTTGACAAGACTGACTTCTCCTACATGAGGACCGGTATCATGGCAGGTTCACCCTGTCCGATAAAGACCATGGAAGAGGTCATCGAGAAGATGCATATGTCTGAGATATGCATAACCTACGGTCAGACAGAGGCTTCACCGGCTACTACCATGAGCAAGACTACTGACTCTATCGAGCAGAGAGTAAATACAGTCGGCGGACCGATATTCGGCGTAGAGTGCAAGATAGTTGACCCTGAGACCAACGAGGAGCTCCCGGATGATACAGACGGAGAGTTCGTAGCAAGGGGATACAATATAATGAAGGGCTATTACAAGATGCCTGAGGCTACAGCAGCAGCTATCGACTCTGAGGGCTGGCTCCATACAGGAGACCTTGCACGCAGACGTTCATCTGACGGCTACTACAAGATAACCGGCCGTATAAAGGATATGATAATCCGTGGAGGAGAAAACATCTACCCCAAGGAGATAGAGGACTTCCTCTATACATACCCTAAGGTAAAGGATGTTCAGGTAATAGGAGTTCCTGATGCTGACTACGGTGAGGAGATAATGGCCTGCATCATTCTCCAGGACGGCGAGACTGCAACGGAGCAGGAAATAAAGGACTTCTGCCTTGCAAGGATGGCAAAGCACAAGTGTCCGAGGTATGTTGATTTCGTTGACGGTTTCCCAATGAACGCAGCAGGAAAGATACTCAAGTACAAGATGAGGGAGCAGGCTGTTGAAAAGCTCAAGCTCCATAACGCAAACAGCATAGAAACAGCATGATTTGAGGGATGACAGTGCAGCCGGAAAGGCTGAGCTGTGTTATTGATAGATATAGGGAAATTTAATGGGGATGTGCTTTTTGCATGGGGAAAAGCAAAGAGCACATTGCTGCGTCAGAATGTCAGTTATCTGACAAGGGGACTGCTGCAACCGGGGATATCACCCGTATATAAAAATGAGGGCATAGCTGCGCTCTGCGGCTTGCTGCCTTCTGACCATATCTGTTGATATTATAAAAGTCCGCAAAGATCATGTGATCTCTGCGGACTTTTTTATGGGCTCATGCTATTTTACTGCGGATGTCATAGGTGCTCAGCAGCTCTGAGGTACCGTAAGTGCCGTCTGATGAAAGATAAGCGAAGTCTGATGAGGCAAATTCATCCCACACATCTGAAATGGAGCGGCCTTCAAGTGCAGTTCCGGAGAATATCTCCTGCCATGCGCTGTTCCACTGGCCTGAGGGATAGCTTTGCTCATAGCATACACGGAAGAAGTCAAGCATTATGTCCTTTGAGGGGGTGGAGTATGTGTAGTCGAGCCAGACGAAAAATCTGTTGGAGGAAGCCAGGTCACCTTCGTAGTCGGGAGTCCACAGGGTCCAGTTGGAGTCGTTGAAGGCTCCGCTGCGGAATGCGTACTCATAGCGGCAGAAGTCAGCGAAGCGTTCGATATAGTCGCTGTATTCGCAGAATTCACCGTCCCAGCCATTCTGTATCACATGAGCGAATTCGTGGGTGAGACAGTCGAAATCCTCAGGGTAGTCCCGGAGCCATTCATCATGGAGGTGTACGAAGTCTCCCATTGTATATGCAGGGGAGTAGCCTTCATTTTCAACAGCGAGAGTCACGTCTTTCGGAGCTCCGGAGGTCGTACCGAAACGAGTGTACATACGTGGATAACACTCCCAGAATAGCTGAGAGGCAGTCACAAGCTGTTCCGGTGAGGTATTGCCCTCCCATTTGTCGAGGTCAAGGACCAGAGTGAAGTCAAAGCCCTTAGCGGAACCGTACTCATAAACGCAGCTATTGTCATATGAGACTGATATGCCGGGAAGTCCTTCGCTGAAAATGGATATGTCTATAAGTGAAGGTCCATCTGAACTGAGTTCTGAGTTTTCTTCTGAATAATCGTTCTGAGCAGACGGTGCTCCTGAAGAGTCAGCAGAGGTATTGCTTTCAGTCGTGACTGTGCTGTTTTCGGGATTCTTAGCCGAGTCAGTGACTGTAGTTTCAGCAGAAGCAGGTTCGGAGCTGTCAGCGGAGGATGCGGTTACGACAGTGGGGGGGACACCGCTTTCAGATGAAGTCTGGCTGACGGTCCTGCTGCCGCATGACGTGAGCATAGCGGCTGTCAGAAGAGCTGCTAAGAGATGTTCCTTTTTCATTTTATTCATCCTTTCTCATATACTATATAATATTATAACACTTACATCCGCCCAAAACAAGTCAGCGTGAGCGGTGAATAAAACTCATGCCG
>CACWPR010000014.1 GCA_902762855.1 Ruminococcus flavefaciens | reverse complement strand
ACAAAAAGCAGCGCTCCTTATTGATTTTATTTCGATAAAGTGATACAATAACTATATATTATCAGTAAGGAGCTAAGCATAATGAGATCGGTCTACATTTCTTCCGGTATCGTCATTATCATAGGCGCAGTCATTAACGTCTCTGACTGCAGTCTCTTTTCATTCTGCCCGAATGGCTCTCTTGCCTGATGATTGTATTTCTGCAACTATTGGCAACGAAGTTTTACCTCCGGCGGAATGCCCGGAGGTTTTTTATTTGTCAGAGACGTAAATCAGGATGACACAGAATAATAATACATAAAGGACAATGATACTATGTTGATTTCAGGAGCTAAAATCGTTGTCGAGACCCTGATAGAACAGGGCTGCGACACTGTTTTCGGTTACCCCGGCGGACAGGTGATAAACCTCTTCGATGAGCTCTACCTCTGCCGTGACCGAATCGACCATATCCTCACCGCTCATGAACAGGGCGCCGCTCACGCTGCCGACGGCTACGCAAGAGCTACCGGCAAGGTGGGTGTGGTCATCGCTACATCCGGACCCGGTGCTACTAATCTTGTTACCGGCATCGCTACCGCTTTTCTGGACTCAGTCCCCATGGTGGCTATTACCGGAAACGTTCCCTGCGGCCTCATCGGAAGAGACAGCTTCCAGGAGGTGGATATAGTCGGTGTGACTATGCCTATCACCAAGCACAACTTCATAGTCAAGGATATAAGAGAACTTGCGGATACCCTCCGCATGGCCTTCAAGATAGCAAAATCCGGCCGTCCCGGACCTGTCCTGGTGGATATCCCCAAGGACGTTCAGGTGGCAAAGTGCGAGTTTGAGCCAAAGGCTCAGCCCGTGATACCCTATCCTCTGCCCTTCGCCTCTGATGACAAGCTGGAACAGGCTGCCGCTCTCATCGACAAGGCTGAAAGGCCGTATATCTACTTTGGCGGCGGCATCATCGCCGGAAAAGCCTCCGATGAGCTCATCGCCCTGGCCGAAAAAATAGACGCACCTATGGGATGCTCACTCATGGGACTCTCCGCAGTTCCCTCCGCACATCCAAAATTCCTGGGTATGCAGGGTATGCACGGCCACTACGCATCCTCCGTTGCAGAGGACGAGGCTGACCTGGTAATCACTCTGGGCGCAAGGTTCAGCGACAGAGCTACCGGAAACAAAAACCGCTTTGCTCAGAATTTCAAGCTGATACACATTGATATAGACGGAGCTGAGCTCCACAAAAACATCCCCGCAGACCTGGCTGTCAAGGGCGATATAAAGGACGCTGCTGCAAGACTCACTGAACTTGTCACCAAAAAGGAACGTCCGGAATGGCAGAAGCGCATCGCAGGGCTCCGTGAGGAGGAAAGGCTCCGCACCGAACAGGCTCTCAGCAAGTCCTATGGCAAGGACTGCGGAAATTGCAGCGCTCCCTGTGACAAGACAGGTCTCCCTGCCGACCAGAGGCTCCGCCCTTATGACATAGTGGACATCATCAGCAGCCATGCCGGAGACGCTGTTGTAGTCACCGACGTAGGTCAGCATCAGATGTGGGCAGCTCAGAGATACCCCCTCAAAAAGCCCCGTACCTTCCTCACAAGCGGAGGTCTGGGAACTATGGGCTACGGCATGGGCGCTGCCATAGGCGCTTCCGCTGCCGGAAAGCACACCGTCCTCTTCACAGGAGACGGCAGCTTCGGCATGAACCTCAACGAGCTGGCTACTGCCGTTACCCAGGAAACTCCCCTTGTTATAGTTATCATGAACAACGGTGTTCTGGGCATGGTCCGTCAGTGGCAGACTCTCTTCTTCGACAAGCATTACTCAAACACCACACTCAGCAGAAAGACCGACTTCGTAAAGCTGGCTGAGGCCTTCGGAGCCGAGGGCAGACGCTGCTTTACCGCTGAGCAGCTTGAGGAGGCTGCTAAGGAAGCCTTTGCTCACAAGGGTCCCTTCGTTCTTGACTGCGTTGTGGACTGCGATGAGTTCGTGCTTCCTATGCTCCCGCCCGGCGGCTCTATAGACGACATAATCACAGAGATAAAGTGAGGTGACATTATGGATCAGTATGTTATCGGAGTCATAGTATCCAACGTTTCAGGCGTTCTCTCCAGAGTGTCAGGAATGTTCACCCGAAGAGGTTTCAACATTGACTGTCTCACTGTGGGAGAAACTGAGTCCAGCGGATTCTCACGCATCACCGTTGCCTTCCGGGGCGATGACGAGATAAAGGACCGTATAGTCCAGCAGCTCCAGAAGCTCCACGATGTCCGTGAGGTGGAGGTCCTCAACAAGAATGAGACCGTCATCCGTGAGCTCCTTCTTATAAAGGTGAGGAACAAGGCTGAATACCGCCAGGACATCATGACCGCTGTTGAGATATTCCGCTCCAAAATAGTGGACTACTCCCCTACAGCACTCGTATGCGAGCTCACCGGCGAGACCTCAAAGATAGACGCTTTCATCGAGCTCCTCAAGCCCTACGGCATCATGGAGATGTGCCGTACCGGCATAGTCGCCATCGAGAGAGGCGAGAATTGTCTCAAAACCGTTAAATAATTCGGAATAGGGGTGATCCCCGGTTCCAAATTAATATAAAATCTTATTCTGAAAAGGAGTAACTAACAATGGAAAATACTGCAAAAGTCTTTTATGAACAGGACTGCGACCTTTCACTTCTTTACGGCAAGACCATAGCTGTTATCGGCTACGGCAGCCAGGGCCACGCTCATGCTCTCAATGCCAAGGAGTCCCTCGGCGACAAGGGCAGAGTCATCATCGGACTCTATGAGGGTTCCAAGTCATGGCAGAAGGCCGTTGACCAGGGATTCGAGGTTTTCACTGCTGCTGAGGCTGCAAAGCAGGCTGACATCATCATGATACTCATCAACGATGAGAAGCAGGCTGAGCTCTACAAGAAGGACATCGAGCCCAACCTTGAGGCCGGCAATATGCTCATGTTCGCTCACGGCTTCAACATCCACTTCGGCTGCATCGTTCCCCCTGCTGACGTTGACGTTACTATGATAGCTCCTAAGGGACCCGGACACACTGTAAGAAGTGAGTACCAGGCAGGCAAGGGTGTTCCTTGTCTCGTTGCTGTTCATCAGGACGCTACAGGCAAGGCTAAGGATATGGCTCTTGCTTACGGTCTTGCTATCGGCGGCGCTCGTGCAGGTGTTCTGGAGACTACTTTCAGAACAGAGACAGAGACTGACCTCTTCGGTGAGCAGGCTGTCCTCTGCGGCGGTGTTTGCGCTCTCATGCAGGCTGGTTTCGAGACTCTCGTTGAGGCTGGATACGACCCCAGAAACGCTTACTTCGAGTGCATCCACGAGATGAAGCTCATCGTTGACCTCATCTACCAGAGCGGCTTCGCAGGCATGAGATACTCTATCTCCAATACTGCTGAGTACGGCGACTATGTAACAGGTCCCAAGATCATCACTGAGGATACAAAGAAGGCTATGAAGCAGGTCCTCAAGAACATCCAGGACGGCTCCTTCGCTAAGGAATTCCTCCTCGATATGTCAAGTGCAGGCGGACAGGTACACTTCAAGGCTATGAGAAAGCTGGCTGCTGAGCACCCCTCCGAGAAGGTCGGCGCTGACATCAGAAAGCTCTATAGCTGGAGCGATGAGGACAAGCTCATCAACAACTGATAATACCCGGTATTATAATACGCATACTTCTCCCCGCCCAGTCCGGGCGGGGAATGAAGTATATACACATACGAGCAGGTGCGGATAATATCCGTATCCACGGACACAGGCGGATATTATCCGCACTTACTCAGAAATAATTATGAGGTGAATAGATATGAGCGACAATTTCTTCTGTGAAGGTGCTGACAAGGCACCTCAGCGTTCACTTTTCAACGCTCTCGGCTTTACAAAGGAGGAAATGAAGCGTCCTCTCGTAGGTATCGTTTCTTCCTATAACGAGATCGTTCCCGGACATATGAACATCGACAAGCTGGTCGAGGCTGTCAAGCTCGGTGTTGCCATGGGCGGCGGCACGCCCGTTGTTTTCCCGGCTATCGCTGTCTGCGACGGCATCGCTATGGGGCATAAAGGAATGAAGTACTCACTGGTCACCCGTGACCTCATTGCCGATTCAACTGAATGTATGGCTCTTGCACACCATTTCGACGCACTTGTAATGGTGCCCAACTGCGATAAGAACGTCCCCGGACTCCTTATGGCGGCTGCACGTATCAATGTCCCCACTGTTTTCGTAAGCGGCGGCCCCATGCTGGCCGGTCACGTAAAGGGCAAAAAGACCAGCCTTTCCTCTATGTTCGAGGCTGTAGGCGCATATACTGCCGGAAAGATGTCCGCTGAGGATGTGGAGGAGTTCGAGAACAAGGCCTGTCCTACCTGCGGCTCCTGCTCAGGTATGTACACCGCTAACTCCATGAACTGCCTTACAGAGGTACTGGGCATGGGACTCAAGGGCAACGGAACTATCCCTGCTGTATACTCCGAGCGCATTAAGCTGGCTAAACAGGCCGGTATGCAGGTAATGGAGCTCTACAGGAAGAACATCCGCCCTCTTGACATAATGACCGAAAAGGCATTCCAGAACGCACTTACTGCCGACATGGCTCTGGGATGCTCAACTAACAGTATGCTCCACCTGCCTGCTATAGCAAACGAGTGCGGGATATCCATAAATCTTGACATGGCAAACGAGATAAGTGCCAGAACTCCTAATCTCTGTCACCTTGCTCCCGCAGGCCACACTTATATGGAGGACCTCAACGAGGCCGGAGG
This sequence comes from Ruminococcus flavefaciens, assembly GCA_902762855.1. Lineage (GTDB taxonomy): Bacteria > Bacillota > Clostridia > Oscillospirales > Ruminococcaceae > Ruminococcus > Ruminococcus flavefaciens_V. The sequence continues at coordinate 42,520 of CACWPR010000014.1, read as the reverse complement.
TGTTTACGCTGTTCTGAACGAGCTCAATAAAAAGGGACTCATCAACACAGACTGCATGACCTGCACAGGAAAGACCGTGGGCGAGAACATCGAGGGATGCGTGAACCGAGACCCTGAGATAATCCGTCCAATTGATAATCCCTACAGCGAGACAGGCGGCATCGCAGTCCTCAAAGGCAACCTTGCCCCCGACAGATGCGTTGTCAAGAGAAGCGCAGTCGCTCCCGAAATGCTGGTACACCGTGGCCCTGCCCGTGTATTCGACAGCGAGGAAGAAGCTATCAAGGTCATCTACGAAGGCGGCATCAAGGCAGGCGATGTTGTAGTCATCCGCTACGAGGGCCCCGCAGGCGGTCCCGGAATGAGAGAGATGCTCTCGCCTACCTCCGCTATACAGGGCGCAGGCCTCGGCTCAACAGTTGCCCTCATCACTGACGGCAGATTCTCAGGCGCTACCCGTGGAGCCGCTATCGGCCACGTTTCCCCTGAGGCTGTAAACGGCGGTACTATCGCCTATGTCAAGGACGGAGACATCATCTCTATCGACATCCCCAATTACTCAATTACCCTTGAAGTCTCCGACGAGGAGCTTGAAGAGCGCAGAAAGACTATGCCTATCAAGCGCAAGGAGAACATCACCGGCTACCTCAGACGCTACGCACAGCAGGTATCATCTGCGGATAAGGGTGCTATAATCAACAAGAGATGAGCCGGAGGAACTGACATTATGAAAGTGCTGATAAGAAAGGCCTCCCCGGAGGATGCCGCTGCCCTGCTGAAAATATATGCCTATTATGTTAAGAATACCGCTGTTACCTTTGAATATGAGGTGCCGTCAGAGGAGGAGTTCAGGAAGCGCATCAGCGATACCCTTGAAAAGTACCCCTTTGTCATTGCGGAAACCGAGGGAGTCCCCGTAGGCTATGCCTGTGCTGGGCCCTTCAACAACGGCCGCAGAGCCTATGACTGGTCTGCGGAGCTCACTGTCTACACCGATAAGAATTACCAGAACTGCGGCATAGGAAAGCTCCTGTACACAGAGCTGGAGGACATCCTCAGCAGAATGGGAGTCACAAATCTCTATGCCTGCATAGCAGTGCCGGAGGAAGAAAATGACCAGTACCTTGACCGGAACAGCATAGGCTTCCACAGGCACATGGGCTATGAAAGCGTCGGACAGTTCCACAAATGCGGATATAAGTTCGGCAGGTGGTACGATGTGATATGGGCAGAAAAGATAATAGGGAACCATTTCAGCAATCAGCCGGATGTTGTGAACTATAATGATATAAAAAATAAATAACAGGCAGGCTGACATCACCAGACAGCCTCCCACTATTTCACCAAAAGGAATGATAAACATGGCAATGACAATGACCCAGAAGATACTTGCGGCTCATGCAGGACTTGGCTCCGTTCAGGCAGGACAGCTCATCCTCGCTGACCTGGACCTCGTCCTCGGCAACGATATTACCTCCCCGGTAGCTATCAAGGAGTTCGCAAAGCTCGGTAAAGACAGCGTGTTCGACAATAATAAAGTCACAATGGTAATGGACCACTTTGCTCCGAATAAAGACATAAAAGCCGCTGAACAGTGCCGTATGTGCCGTGACTTCTGCGGTGAGAAGGACATTACCCATTTCTACGACGTGGGTGAAATGGGAATCGAACACGCCCTCCTGCCGGAAAAAGGTCTGGTCACAGCCGGAAATGCCGTGATAGGCGCAGATTCTCATACCTGTACCTACGGAGCTCTGGGAGCTTTCTCCACCGGTGTAGGCTCCACTGACATGGCCTGCGGAATGGCTGTCGGCAAGGCGTGGTTCAAGGTTCCCTCTGCTATAAAGTTCGTGCTCACAGGAAAGCTCAGAAAATATGTCTCCGGAAAGGACGTCATACTCCACATCATCGGAAAAATAGGCGTTGACGGAGCACTGTACAAGTCCATGGAGTTCACCGGTGAGGGACTTTCCTCACTTTCTATGGACGACCGTCTCTGCATTGCGAATATGGCCATTGAGGCCGGAGCAAAGAACGGTATATTCGAGGTGGACGAAAAGACTCTCAGCTACATCCGTGAACACGGCGGTGCAGAGCCTGAAATATACTCCGCTGACCCGGATGCTGAGTACGATGAGGTCATAAATATCGACCTCTCTGAGATAGAGCCTACAGTTGCCTTCCCTCACCTGCCCGAAAATGCAAAGACTTTCAGCGAGATAGGCGACGTGAAGATAGACCAGGTAGTCATAGGCTCCTGCACTAACGGACGCATCGAGGACCTCCGCACTGCCGCTGAGATACTCAGAGGACGCAAAGTCGCCAAAAATGTAAGAGTCATCGTCATCCCGGCCACACAGCGCATCTACCTTGAAGCTATGGAGGAGGGACTGCTCAGAACCTTCATTGAGGCCGGAGCTGTCGTTTCAACTCCCACCTGCGGCCCCTGTCTGGGCGGATATATGGGCATCCTTGCCGCCGGAGAAAGGGCCGTCACCACCACCAACCGCAACTTCGTGGGACGTATGGGCCACGTTGATTCGGAAGTTTATCTGGCAAGTCCTGCCACTGCCGCCGCAAGCGCTCTGACCGGCAAGATAACAAGTCCGTGGGAGGTAATGGAGAAATGAGATACACCGGAAATATAATCAAATACGGAGACAACATCGACACCGACGTTATAATACCTGCAAGATACCTCAATACCAGTGACCACAAAGAGCTGGCTTCACACTGCATGGAGGACCTGGACAAGTCCTTTATCAGCCGTGTACAGCCGGGTGACATCATTGCTGCCGGCTGGAATTTCGGCTGCGGCTCATCCCGTGAACACGCTCCCATAGCCATAAAGGCAAGCGGAGTTTCACTGGTCATAGCCAAGAGCTTTGCCCGTATTTTCTACCGCAACTCCATAAATATCGGTCTGGCTATCGTGGAGTGTCCCGAAGCAGCCGAGGCCATTGCCGAGGGTGATAAGGTCGAAGCAGACCTGGATAACGGCATCATCCGTGACCTCACAACAGGTCAGGAGTTCAGGACCGCTCCCTTCCCGGAGTTCGTGCAGAAAATAATCGAAAACGGCGGACTTATGGAGTCAATAGCCAGAGGCGTTATAAAGTAAAGAGGTGCTTTTATGGAATTCAATATAGCCTTACTGAGAGGTGACGGCATAGGTCCTGAGATAGTGGACAGTGCCGTTGCAGTACTTGAAAAAACGGCAGCTAAGTTCGGACATAAATTCAGCTTCACCCCCTACCTCATCGGAGGATGTGCCATTGACGAGACCGGCATCCCCCTCCCTCAGGAGACCATTGACGGCTGCCTCGCCAGCGACAGTGTTCTTCTCGGAGCAGTAGGCGGTCCCAAGTGGGATGACCAGCCCGGCAGCAACCGTCCGGAAAAGGCCCTTCTGGGCATACGCTCAGCACTCGGACTCTTCACTAACCTCCGCCCCGCAAAGCTCTATCCGGCTCTGAGAGCCGCATCTCCCCTGAAGGACGAGATAGTCGGCAAGGGCTTTGACATCATGATAGTCAGGGAGCTCACAGGCGGCATCTACTTCGGAGACCGTGGATACCGTGAGGGTAAATACGGTCAGGAAGCCTTCGACACAGAGGCCTACAGCGTCACTGAGATAGAGCGCATAGGCCGTGTGGCCTTCGATACCGCTATGAAGCGCAGCAAGCGTGTTTGCAGCATCGACAAGGCAAACGTCCTGGAATCCTCACGGCTCTGGAGAAAGACCATGCACAGCCTTGCAGAGGAGTACCCGGAGGTGGAATACAGCGATATGTTCGTGGACAATGCCGCAATGCAGCTCGTCCGTGACCCCAAACAGTTCGACGTTATCGTCACATCAAATATGTTCGGAGACATCCTCTCCGATGAGGCCTCACAGATAACCGGCTCTATAGGTATGCTTGCTTCCGCTTCACTGGGAGAAACATCAAGGGGTATGTATGAGCCTATACACGGCTCTGCTCCCGATATTGCAGGCCAGAACAAGGCAAACCCCATTGCCACCATACTCTCAGGCGCAATGATGCTCCGCTATTCCTTCGGTCTTTCAGCCGAGGCGGACGCTATAGAAAACGCAGTAGACAAGGTGCTGGAAGCAGGCTGCCGCACTGCTGACCTTATGGGCAGTACAGAGGGAAATCCTCTGACCTGCACTGAAATGACAGAAAAAATCGCAGAGGTGCTTTAAATGAACAGCAAAATATCCGCTCTTTGCAAAAAACGTGACCTTCTGGTAATATTCAGAGGTCTCGCACAGGACGAGGCTTTCCGCAGACTTATGGTGCTGCTGGGCTCAGACTGTGAGGACCAGGCAAACTTTATCGCAGACTACGCAGACTTCGTCTCTGCACTTTACGAGAGCGGCACCGTTGATATAACTGAGCATCTGCTCAGGATAACCCTTGAGGATGAGAACTTCTTCATCGTCAAGACCGCAAAGGATAAGAAGCCTCCCCTGCTGGTACAGGAGTGTCTCCTCCATGAGCTCCAGTTCATACAGGAGCTCTCAGAGCTCACACCTGATGACTTTATAGAGGATATGGACTACGACGGCTACATCCCACGCTGGGAGAACTCTCCGGCGGATATTATCGGGAGCTATATGGAAAGAGTCCGCCTTATCGGACAGTACGGCTACGGAAAATACGCCGGGAACAGTATGTTCATATTCCGTGACGGCAGCATAGTCCCGGTAAGATACCCGGACGAGCAGAAGCTCTCTGAGCTCTACGGCTATGAGACACAGAGGAAGGCTGTCATGGACAATACCCTTGCTCTTGTAGAGGGCAGGCCGGCTCTTAACGCTCTCCTCTACGGAGATGCGGGCACAGGAAAGTCCTCCACAGTCAAGGCTCTGGTCAACGAGTACTCCGGCCAGGGACTCAGGCTCATAGAGATAACCAAGGACCAGCTCAGGGACATCCCGGCAATAATCGACGAGATAAGCGGAAATCCGCTGAAATTCATAATATTCATAGATGACCTTTCTTTCACCTCAGGTGAGGACTGCTTCGGTGCACTGAAGGCAACTCTGGAAGGCTCAGTGTCCGCAAGGGCAAGAAATACGGTCATTTATGCCACCAGCAACCGCCGCCACCTTGTCCGTGAATCCTTCTCGGACCGTGAGGGCGACGACATACACCGCAACGATACTATGCAGGAGACTCTTTCACTTTCGGCTCGTTTCGGACTGAGAGTAAATTTCAGCCGTCCTGACAAAAAGGCTTATACCGCCATTGCCGCAGAGCTTGCCAGAAGTCATGGCATAGACCTGCCTGAGGAAGAGATAGTTCTGAAAGCTGAGCAGTTCGCCATATCCTCCGGAAACGGCAGGTCCCCCAGGACTGCAAAGCAGTTCGTGGACCAGCTCAGAAGCGATATGGAGCTTTCGGCCAAAGGCTAAAAGGAGAAAAATATGCTTACTCTTGATAAAATATACCATGCAAGGTATATACTTAAAAATGTCATCAGGGAGACTGACGTAATACACGCACCAAAGATAAACCCGGATTCAGAGATATTCCTCAAGACCGAGAATCTTCAGATAACAGGCTCCTTCAAGGTAAGAGGAGCATATTACAAGATGTCTCAGCTCTCAGAGGAGGAGAAGTCACGCGGAGTAATAGCCTGTTCAGCAGGCAACCACGCTCAGGGAGTTGCCCTTGCAGCAGCAAAGAACGGCATAAAGTCCATTATCTGCCTGCCGGACAGTGCTCCAATTTCAAAGGTCGAAGCCACAAAGAGCTACGGCGCTGAAGTCTGCCTTGTTGACGGAGTCTATGACGATGCCTATGCCGAGGCTCTCAGGCAGCGTGACGAATCCGGCTATACCTTTATCCACCCCTTCGACGACGAGAATGTCATTGCCGGACAGGGCACTATCGGTCTGGAGCTCCTGGAGCAGATACCGGACCTTGAAGCTGTCATCGTCCCCATTGGAGGAGGCGGACTCATTTCCGGTGTGGCTTATGCCATAAAGAACCTTGACCCCAATATAAAGGTATACGGAGTACAGGCCGCCGGAGCGCCGAGTATGTTCAACTCCATCCGTGACAACCACATTGAGCGTCTTGACCAGGTCTCCACTATCGCTGACGGCATAGCCGTAAAGGAGCCGGGCGAGAACACATTCCGGATAATCTCAGAGTACGTGGACGACATAGTGACCGTCAGTGACGACGAAATATCAGCCGCTATACTCGCACTTATGGAACAGCAGAAGCTGGTCACTGAGGGTGCAGGCGCCGTATCGGTGGCAGCGGCAATGTTCAACAAGGTGCCCATAAAGGGCAAAAAGGCTGTCTGCCTGCTCTCAGGCGGAAATATCGACGTAACCATCCTCTCCCGTGTGATAAAGCGTGGCCTCCTCATGTCCGGCAGGTCCTACTCTATGATGATAGAGCTCATCGACAAGCCCGGCCAGCTCATGGACGTATCACGGATAATCGCACAGATGGGCGGAAACGTCACATCCATACACCACGAAAGAGCTAACGAGGGCTCTGCAGTCAACGGCTGCTACCTGAGGATAGTTCTTGAGACACGAAACTATGAGCACATCGAAATGATAAAGCAGGCTCTTGCCGCTGAGGGATTCAAGGTGCTCAACTTTAACGCATGATATACGGAGGGCTAACATGAAAAGATTATTGGCAGCACTTACTGCACTGACACTCACAGTTCCCCTTGCAGCCTGCGGAAGCAAGGACAGCAGTTCATCCAAGGACACAAGCTCATCAGCATCCGATACCGGAAGCAGCGTCAGCAGTGATGAGGCTTCGACTATCCTGGGACTTGTGGCCGGAACTTACACAGTAAACGGAACTACAAGGATAGGCTCCAATGTTCCGCAGGAATTCGAGGACCTCACTATCGACGGTCTGAACGAGAAGTTTGAAAGTGACCCTATCACCATATCCGGCGAGGGAGTGCTCCACTATGACGGTGCTGACTACCAGCTCATCCCGGAGGAGCTCAAGGACGAAACTGCCACTCTCAGCGTTGAAGGCAGCGGCTTTAATCTGAAGGAGTTCAAGAGGAACGGCATCAGCGCATCCAAGGACTATGACGGACCCGCAGCCGTAAAATACGAGGTCAGCCACGCTACTATAAACGGCGAGGATACCCCTATGATATTCGTTTCGATATACTTCGCATTTGAAAACGTCTCAGACTCATATGGGGCAATATCCATGACCCCCGTTACCGAAGACGATGACGACGATGCTGATTTCAGCTACTTTGAAGATAAAATCAATTCACCCGATCTTTATTGATCTATATTCAGAAAGGAAAGATATACCATGATAAAAATACACACAGAAAAGGCTCCCGCAGCAGTGGGACCGTATTCACAGGCAGTAGTTTCCGGAGGAATGGTATACACCAGCGGACAGATAGCTATCGATCCCGCCACAAACTCCGTAAGAGCTGAAACTATAGAGGACCAGACAGAGCAGGTAATGAAGAATCTGGGACATATTCTCCTGACAGCAGGCTCTTCCTTTGAGAAGGCTGTAAAAACTACCTGCTACCTGGCTGATATGAACGACTTTGCTGCTTTCAACGAGATATACGGCAGATACTTCACAGGACTTCCGGCAAGGAGCTGTGTTGCTGTAAAGACTCTCCCCAAGAACGTGCTTGTAGAGGTAGAGGTAATAGCTGAGAGCAGTCTTTGAACAGGAGGAAAATAATGGAGCTACGTGAATTGCAGGACGCAGTCCTGAAACTGAAAAAAGAGACCAACACCGCTATCCTTGCACACAGCTATCAGGCAAGGGAGATAGTGGAGATAGCCGACTTCACCGGTGACAGCTACAAGCTCAGTGTTGATGCTACCAAAACAGATGCCGAGAACATACTCTTCTGCGGAGTACACTTCATGGCTGAGACAGCAAAGATGCTCTCCCCTCAGAAAAGAGTATTCCTCGCCAATAAGGAGGCAGGCTGTCCCATGGCCGAGCAGATGGACAAGGAGATGATAGCTGCTCTCCGCCAGGCCGAGCCAGACCGCACAGTAGTTGCCTATATCAATACTACTGCCTCGCTCAAAACTGTCTGCGACGTCTGCGTAACATCATCCAGTGCGCTTAAAATAGTCAAGGCCCTCGACGCAGAAAAGATACTCTTCATCCCTGACTGCAACCTGGGAGACTTCGTAAAAAGAAACTGCCCCGATAAGGACATAAAGCTCCTCCAGGGCGGATGTCCCACCCATGCTAAGGTAACTGTGGCAGAGGTCCAGAAGGCAAAGGCCCAGCATCCTGATGCTCTCTTCCTGGTACACCCGGAATGTCAGCCTAAGGTAGTTGCTCTTGCAGACTACGTGGGCTCCACCTCCGGCATAATGGACTTTGCAAGGAAGTCCGACGCAAAGGAGTTCATTATCGGCACCGAGACCTCTATCGCAGAGCATCTCCAGTACGAATGTCCTGAGAAGAGCTTCTATCCGGTGACAAAGGACATAATGTGCCACAATATGAAGATAACCACCCTCCCCGATGTATACCGCTCGCTGCTGGGTATAGCAGGAAAGGGCGGCGATGCCTTTGAGATACTCATGGATGATGAGCTCATCACACAGGCAAGGAAGTGCATCGACGAGATGATAAGGCTCGGCGGCTGATATGAGGGATATAGTCGAAAAGCTGTACACCTCCGGCGACCTCTCCGATGAGGAACTCTCTGCGCTTATCACCTCCGATGACAGCGATGCCGCAGAGCTGCTGAAAAAATATGCCGACGAGACCCGCCGGAAGTACTACGGTACAAAGGTCTTTCTCAGAGGTCTCATCGAAATATCCTCCTACTGCAAGAACGACTGCCTTTACTGCGGTATACGCAGGAGCAGCTCCGACGCTGACCGCTACCGCCTCAGCAGGGAGGACATCCTCTCCTGCTGCAAAAACGGCTACAGCCTTGGTTTCAGGACATTCGTCATGCAGGGAGGCGAGGACCCCTTCTTCACCGACGATGTAATGGTGCCCCTCATCGCTGAGATAAAGAAGAAGTACCCCGACTGCGCCGTGACCCTCTCCCTCGGAGAGCGCTCCTATGAGAGCTACAGACGTATGAAGGATGCCGGCGCTGACCGCTATCTGCTCCGCCATGAGGCAGCATCAGAGGAGCTCTACTCAAAGCTCCATCCTGAGCACATGAGTCTCAGCAGGCGAAAGGAATGTCTCTTTGCTCTCCGTGAGCTTGGCTATCAGGTAGGTGCAGGATTCATGGTGGGAGCTCCCTTCCAGACCACCTCTCACCTTATCGAGGACCTGCGCTTCCTTCAGGAGCTCCGGCCCCAGATGATAGGCATAGGCCCGTTCATCCCCCACCACAGCACTCCATTTGCAGAGGAAAAGGGCGGTACACTGGAGCTTACCCTGAGACTCTTAGGGATACTCAGGCTCCTCTTTCCAATGGTGCTCCTGCCGGCTACTACTGCACTGGGTACTATCGCTCCCAACGGCCGTGAGCTCGGTCTGATGACCGGCTGCAACGTGGTCATGCCTAACCTTTCGCCGGTAAAGGTAAGGAAGAAGTACGACCTTTACGACAACAAGATATGCACCGGAGAAGAGGCTGCGGAGTGCCGCGGCTGCTTGCAGAGAAGGATAGAGTCCGCAGGTTATACTGTGGCAAACGAGCGCGGCGACTGTGTTGATAATGCCTGACAAAAGCTCCCGTGACCCTATATGAACACTCAAGAATACCAACAAGGACAGTACCGCTCAGAGCTGTGCGGCACTGTCCAAGACATAAGGAGAAAACTATGAGAGTAAGATTCCACCTGCCCGACTTTTCGGGAAATTTCAAGCTCAACTTCATGTTCTCAGAACTGCTCAGCCGCCGTCCGGACCTCTTCCGTGAGGGCGTTGAGATAGCGTCCTTCTACGGAGTTTTCCCTCCCTGCATCTGGAACGGAGGAAGAACTCAGGGCGGTATGACTGACAAGAACTTCATCAAAAACGTGATAAAGGTATTCAACGACAAGGGCATCCCTCTGAGATATACCTTCACCAATATGATGCTGGAGAAAAAGCACCTCAGCGATGACCGCTGCAATATGATACTGAACCTCTCCAACAATGGTCTCAACGAGGCTATCGTGGCTTCTCCCATACTGGAGGACTACCTCCGCAGGAACTATCCAAAGTTCAAGCTGACCTCCTCCACCTGCAAGCGCCTTGACACCGAAGAGGCTCTCCTTGCAGAGCTGGAAAAGGACTACCATATCGTCGTTATAGACTATGACTTCAACAACAAGTTCGACGTCCTTGAAAAGCTCCCCAGAAAAAAGGACATAGAGTTCCTGGTAAATGCCTGCTGTGAGCCCGGATGTCCCAGAAGACTGGAGCACTACAAGTCCATTGGTCAGCAGCAGATAGCCTACTGCGAGCACATAAAGAAGTACCCCAACGCTCCATTCAACGTTGAGAAGTACGACCCCCAGAACTTCCGCTCATGTCCGTTCTCACAGAGAGGCATATTCGAGATAAGAGACCTGAGCACTCACATCTCCCCTGACGACATCTGGGAGAAGTACGTGCCTATGGGCTTCGAGCAGTTCAAGATAGAGGGACGCACCGCAAGTCCCCTGAACGTCCTTGAGACCTATATGTACTACATGGCCAAGCCGGAGCGCCGTGACGAGGCCCGCTTCACCCTCCTCAAAGGCATGGAGAGCTCCCGTGCCCTCACATTCAGCTAAGGAGGTACGCCATGAGAGCACGTTTTCACCTTCCGGACTTCACCAAGCACTTCATGTTCAACATCGTCTTTGCTGAGTTCCTCAAGGAATGCCCGGACTACTTCCGGGAGGGAGTGGAGATAGCCTCTGTCTACGGCACCTTTCCCCCCGCTATCTGGAACGGCGGACGCTTCCAGTACGGACAGTGCGACAAAGGCTTCATAAAGCAGGTCATCAAGGAATTCAACAACAGAGGTATCCCCCTGAGATTCACCTTCACCAATCCGGTGCTGGAGAAAAAGCACGTCCATGACGAGTACTGCAACATGATAATGCACCTTGCAGACAACGGCCTCAATGAGGTCATCGTTGCATCACCTGTACTGGAGGACTACATCAGAAAGAACTACCCCAGCTACAAGCTGACAAGCTCCACCTGCAAGCGCATCACAGACCCGGACAAGCTCTACGAAGAGGTGGACAAGGACTACCACATAGTCGTTATCGACTATGACCTCAACAACAAGTTCGACGTCCTTGAAAAGATACCGGACAAGGAAAAGTGCGAGCTGCTGGTAAATGCCTGCTGCAACCCCGGATGCAGGCTCAGGTCCGAGCACTACCGCTCCATAGGTGCAGAACAGCTCGCCTATGCAGAGCACCTGAAAAGGAACCCCAACGGCGAATTCGACTTCCGTAAAGCCGTAAAGTACAAGGACTACATAAATGAGGACATACTCAGATGCAAGTGCATGAGCAGGTCCGTATTCCAGATAAAGGGGCTGAGCTCTCATATAAGTCCCGACGACATCTGGGGAAAGTACATCCCGATGGGATTCAGCCAGTTCAAGATAGAGGGCCGTACTATCGAGCTCTTCAACCTCATCGAGCACTATATGTACTACATGATAAAGCCGGAATGCCGTGACGAGGCCAGACTTGACCTCTATTTCCGCTTACAGAAAAATAACGTGGTAAGGACGTCCTTCTGACCCCTCTGTCAGAACGTCCGAAAGGAGTCTTAAATGAAGGCAGCAGCAGTATTCAGCGATAACATGGTCCTTCAGCGCCGCCGCCCCGTAAGGATATTTGGTACCTGCGGCGAAGGGCAGGGGCCGATAACAGTCAGAGTCCCGGAGCTCGGCACTTCCGGAGAGGCTATAGTTTCCGGAGGCCGCTGGGAGGCAGTCCTGCCCCCTATGGAGGCCTGTCCGGTCTGCACCCTTGAGATAATCTCAGGAGCTGTTAAAAAACAGTTCCGGAACGTGGCAGTAGGCGAGGTATGGCTGGCTGGCGGCCAGTCAAATATGGAGTACGAATTACAGAACGAGCTGAACGGCTCACAGGCTCTTGCGGAGTGCGGCAGTGAGAACGTCAGATTCTATTACACTCCAAAGTGTGAGATGTCAGACGACAAGCTCATCAAAGCTGAGGCCGAGTCCTCATGGCAGGCTCCCTCACCGGAAAACTCCAGAGCCTGGTCAGCAGTCGGATACTACTTCGCAAAGCACCTCAGCCGCAGGCTGGGAGTCACAGTGGGAGTCATCGGCTGCAACTGGGGAGGTACCTCAGCATCTGCATGGATTTCCAGGGAAAGGCTCCTCCAGGACAGCCGTATCCGCATATATATCGACGAATATGACCAGGCAATAAAAGGGAAGTCCGACAGCGAGATGATAGCGGAGTACGAGGAGTACGGCCGCTGCCAGTGGGAATGGGAACAGAGGAAGAACAAATGCTATGCCGAGGACCCGGACATCTCCTGGGACCAGGTACTTGAAAAGTGCGGTGAGAACCTCTATCCCGGACCTCCCGGCATAATGAACCCCATGCGTCCCTGCGGGCTCCACGAGACTATGATAAGCCGTGTGGCTCCATATACACTTGGCGGAGTCCTCTACTACCAGGGTGAGTCCGACGACCACCGCCCGGATACATACGAGGTTCTGCTGAAAGCGCTGATAGACCAGTGGCGCAGCGACTGGAAGGACAAGGAGCTGCCCTTCCTTTTGGTACAGCTCCCCATGCACCGCTATGCCGCCGACCCGGACTACAAGAACTGGCCGGTGATACGTCAGGCTCAGTACGACGTTTTCAGGACCGTGAAGAATACCGGACTTGCCTCTGCCCTTGACTGCGGAGAGTTCAACGAGATACATCCCCGTGACAAGTCTGCAGTAGCCTACAGGCTCTATTTGCAGGCACTTTCAGAGGTGTACGGCCTTGCTGACCGCAGTGAGACCCTTCCTCCTCTGTTCAGATGTGCAGTACATGAAAAAGACGGCCTGCGGCTTTTCTTCGATAACTGCACAGGCTTTGAGGTACGTGGTGAGCTCACCGGATTCGAGCTATCAGGTGCTGACGGCAAAACAGTCCCGGCAAGTGCAGAGGTTCAGGGAAACACTATCCTCCTGACTGCCGCCGCAGAACGTCCCTTCCGTGAGGTCCGCTGGCTGTGGACCAACTATGCAGGGGTGCCGCTTTTCGGAAAGAACGATCTGCCAGTAGCCTCATTCAGAGCGGAGATATGACTCCAGAGAAAAAAATAATTGCTGAAATCTGCCTGTTTTCCGGGGCCTTTAAGACCCTGGAAAATTTTTTTGAAAAAATTTTTCAAGATCATGTCCGATTTCCTCCGAAGGCTTCGAGTGTACTTATTGAACAGGCCAAAAGCCTGTAATATCAACTTTACAGGAGTGACAAATATGAAAAAGAATTCAAGAACATTCATCGCTGCACTTGCAGCAGTACTCGTATTAGCCGGAGGCAATGCCGCAGTTAATAACCAGTTCACTGCAAACGCCGAGGAAGCTCCCGCTGCTGCCGCTGAGCCCGCTGCTGCTTCTGAGGAAACACCTGCTGAGGAACAGCCTGCTGTAACAACTATGACCACTACCGGCTACTCTGACGCTGACATCACCACCTCAACAACAGCTATAACAACTACAGTTACAGCTACAGGCTACTCTGACAGCGACATCACAACAGCATCTGCGACAACTGCAACTACAGCAGCAACCACCGCTGCAACAACTGCCGCAGCAAAGGCTTCCACAACAACAGGCAAGACAACAACAGCAGCAAAGGCAACAACTACAACTGCAAAGTCCGGCAAGAATTCCCCTAAGACCGGCGACACATTCCCGGCTGCTGTACTTACAGCTATCGCAGGAGCTGCAGGCATCACAGGTCTCGCTGTAAGAAAGAAGAGAGACTGATAACTGCTCTATCATCGGACATCATCGGAAATGACATAATAAAGGGAGGCCTCAGGGCCTCCCGCTTTTTTTGTGCGGACTTACAGAAAACCTCCGGCTCGTTCAGACATTCACTATGAAATAGCTCTTGACAAAACCCATAGCTTTGGTATATAATATCTTATAGAATATGATGATAAAAAGCGTAGCAGTCAGAGTAGCTTTTTCGCAGCCTTTCAGAGAGTGCCGGGCAGGTGTGACGGTACAGGCGGAGATAGTGAAGTGCGGCTGTCAGCTTCGGGGAGGAACAGGGCTTCTGCCTTAAAGTATTCTCCGACGTTTTCCCTCGTTACGGGCATCGAGCTATAAATCGGAGTGGGACCGTGCTTACTGCGCCTCCGGAGACTTTGTTCTCCGGAGGTTTTTTCATCCCCTTCTACAAGAAAAGGAGCAGACTATGTTTTTTAAACAGTTACGACGGGACATCAGACTTATCAAAGAGCGTGACCCTGCGGCAAGAAATGCCTTTGAGATACTTCTGACCTATCCCAGCCTTTCGGCTATACGCAGCTACCGTATAGCTCACTGGTTCTATAAGCGCAGGATGTTCACCATAGCCAGGATGATATCACAGAGGTCAAGGCACAAGACCGGTATCGAGATACACCCCGGCGCTAAAATAGGCAAGGGTCTCTTCATCGACCACGGCATGGGCGTGGTTATAGGTGAAACTACCGTCATAGGAGATAACTGCCTTATCTATCAGGGCGCTACCCTCGGCGGTACCGGTAAGGAAAAAGGCAAGCGTCACCCCACACTCGGCAACAACGTCCTCGTAGGCGCCGGAGCAAGAGTGCTGGGACCGTTCAAGGTGGGCAACAACGTTAAGATAGCCGCAAATGCAGTTGTCCTCAATGCTATCCCCGACAACTCCACTGCTGTGGGAGTTCCGGCAAGAGTAGTCCGTATGAACGGCAAAAAGCTCCCGGAGCACACCGTTACCCAGGACATCGACCAGATACACATTCCGGACCCTGTCTCCCTGGAGTTCTGCCGTATGCAGCTTGAAATAGCAGAGCTCAAGAAGGAGATAGCCGACCTGACCCAGGGCTCAGGCATATAAGGAGCAGCCTATGGACATGATAAGATACCCCTCTGACAAGGTGGTGGATGATGCAGTACGCAGCGACAAGCCGCTGATAGCTGCCATTTCCCACGACGGCTTTACCGCTGTAGTGGCTCCGCTTGAAGAGGCCGGAGAGCATAGTATGCTCCTGGCTCTCACAGGACTTCCTGGCATGGACGTCCGGGACTTCTTCCGCATCAGCTTCAACAGCCTCACCGCTGACTGGCACTTTGGCTGTCCTCCTGAGTACAAGGACATCCCCGACAGCAGCAAAAGGCTCTCCGCCTACTACAGCGACGGACTCAGGACAATACCTGAATTTCTTGTAATGTTCGGCTACTTCTCAAAGCTGAATATCAAAAACGCCCCCCCGGATATATGGGACTTCTGAAAAACGACAAAAGGAGAAATATCATGCAGTTATACAATTCCCTTTCACATAAAAAAGAGGACTTCATCCCCAGAGAGGCCGGCAAGGTAGGTATGTACACCTGCGGCCCTACTGTCTACCACTATGCACACATCGGAAACCTCCGCAGCTATATCATGGAGGATATACTGGAAAAGTACCTCCGCTTCACAGGACTTGACGTAAAGCGTGTAATGAACATCACTGACGTAGGCCACCTCACCAGCGACGGCGATACCGGCGACGACAAGATGCTCAAGGGCGCAAAGCGTGAGCACAAGACAGTTATGGAGATAGCAAAGTTCTACACCGACGCTTTCTTTGCAGACTGCGCTAAGCTCAACATAAAGACTCCCGACGTTGTAGTACCTGCTACTACCTATATCGACGAGTTCATCAAGGTCATCTCATCACTCATGGAGAAGGGCTACGCATACGAGGCCGGCGGAAATATCTACTTCGATACTTCAAAGCTGGATAAGTACTACGTTTTCGGTGACCTCAGCGAGGAGGACCTCGAAGTCGGCGTCCGTGAAGGCGTAGAGGCCGACGGCAACAAGCGCAATAAGGCAGACTTCGTACTCTGGTTCACAAAGTCCAAATTCGATGACCAGGAGCTCAAATGGGAGTCTCCCTGGGGTGTCGGCTACCCCGGCTGGCACATCGAGTGCTCATGCATCAGCATGAAGAATCTTGGCGAATACCTGGACCTCCACTGCGGCGGAATAGACAACGCATTCCCCCACCACACCAACGAGATAGCTCAGTCTGAGGCCTATCTGGGACATAAATGGTGCAATTACTGGTTCCACGTACACCACCTGAACACCACATCCGGCAAGATGAGCAAGAGCAAGGGAGAGTTCCTGACAGTATCCCTCCTTGAAGAGAAGGGCTATGACCCGCTGGTATACCGCTTCTTCTGCCTGAACTCACACTACAGGAAGTCACTGGTGTTCTCATGGGAGAACCTGGACAATGCCGCTGTTTCCTTCAATAAGCTCATCGACAGGATAGTTCCGCTGACAAAGGAAGCTGCCGGAGACATCGACCAGACTGAGTACGACCGCCTCCGCAAGTCCTTCGACGACGCTCTTGGCAATGACATGAACACATCACTTGCTGTAACAGCAGTTTACGACGTACTGAAATCCGGTGCAAACGCCTCTACAAAGCTGGCTCTTCTCAGGGACTTCGACACTGTACTGGGTCTTGACCTTATAAAGAAGGCGCAGGAAAAGGCTGATGCCGCAGAGAACTCTGCCGCTGACATCCCTGCTGAGGTACTTGAACTCGTTGAACAGCGCAAGGCTGCACGTAAGGAAAAGAACTTCGCCCTCGCTGATGAGCTCCGTGACAAGATAACTGCACTCGGATATGAAGTCAAGGAGACCCGTCAGGGAACAGAGATAAACAAGCTCTGAGCTCCGGAGGGAAAAAATGGCAAGGATATATCCGCTGTTCAGCTCCAGCAAGGGAAATTCCTCCTTCATCGGAACTGAACAGGGCGGTATTCTCATAGACTGCGGAGTCAGCTTCAAAAGGCTCTCCGCAGCTCTTGAAATCAACAATATACCGCTTGCTGCCGTACAGGCAGTATTCATAACCCACGAGCACTCGGACCACGTTGCAGGACTGGCAATGCTCACCAAAAAGACCAGCATCCCGGTATACGGCCAGAAAAGGACTCTCCAGAGACTCTGTGATGCCGGAAAGATAGCACCGTCCTCCCATGTTATAGATATGACCGGCAAGGCCATAGCCTGTGCAGGCTCGGAGGTCACCTGCTTCAACACACCTCATGACACCATACAGAGCTGCGGCTACAGGATACACACATCCGATGACAAGTACTGTGCCGTATGCACAGACCTCGGATATATCACCCCGGAGGTGGACCAGGCTCTGAAAGGCTGCCGCATGGTTCTGCTGGAGTCAAACTATGACGAGAATATGCTCCGTACAGGGCCGTATCCCCTGTACCTGAAAGAGCGCATACTCTCCCCCAACGGCCACCTCTCCAATGAGGACTGTGCCGCTCAGGCAGAAAAGCTCATTGAGCAGGGAACTACCCACATCCTCCTGGGGCATCTCAGCCAGGACAACAACCACCCACGCATCGCAGACTACACCACAGAGACCCGGCTCTCACGGTACGTCCGGGGCAGAGACTATCTGCTGGGAGTAGCTCCCGTAGAGACCAGAGGAGGAGCAGTGATATTCTGATGAACATCAATCTCATAGTCATAGGAAAGCTGAAAGAGGACTACCTCCGCAGCGCCTGTGCCGAATACATAAAGAGACTTTCAAGATTCTGCACCTTTGAGCTCCACGAGCTTGACGAGTGTCGGCTCAGCGACGCCCCTTCGGAAAAAGAGATAGCCTCCGCACTTAAAAAGGAGTCCGAGCAGATAAAGAAGTATGCAAAGGGGATGATAGTCCCCATGTGCATAGAGGGAAAACAGCTCACAAGCCCTGAGCTGGCAGAGAAAATAAGCTCTGCCGGAGTGGAGGGCACCAGCACCGTCACCTTCATAATCGGAAGCTCATTCGGACTTGACCCGGAGATAAAAGCTATGGGCAGCCTTAAACTGTCCATGTCAAAAATGACCTTTCCCCACCAGCTCGCAAGAGTAATGCTGCTGGAGCAGATATACAGAGCGTTCCAGATAACATCCGGAGGAAAATATCATAAGTGACAGACGCACCAGAGGTGCGTCTTTTTTGTGCAGCCCCGGTCATGCCGAAAAAACTCCGGCTCATTTCTCAATTCTGCATCCAAGGTCAGCAATTCTAAGTACAAATGCCAGTTTTTCGCCGGAATGTCGTGATTTTTCGGCAATATCACGATTGACACTATCACCCTCCTGTGATATAATTAAAAGATACAATGGAAAATTGTGCGTACATGAAGGAGATATAAATGAATACAATAAAAGAGTTGTATGCATACAGACAAATGATAGCAAGTCTCGTAAAGAAGGACCTGCGTGGAAGGTATAAGGGCTCAGTACTGGGATTCCTCTGGACCTTCATCAACCCGCTTCTGCAACTGGTAGTCTACACCGTGGTCTTCTCGTATATCCTGAAAGCCAATATCGACCGGTACTACCTCTACCTCTTCGTAGCCCTCATACCCTGGATATTCTTCTCCTCGGCCCTGACCGTGGGAGCGTCCTCGGTGGTAGCTCAGAAGGACCTTATCAAGAAGATATACTTTCCAAGAATGGTCATACCCATTTCCTACGTCACAAGCTGCTTTGTGAATATGCTGCTGTGCTTCATAGTCATATTTGCAGTCATACTCTTCACCGGCGCAGGCCTGAATCCCCTGGCCCTGCTGACTCTGCCCATAGTAATGGCGGTGGAGTACGTCATGGCTCTGGGCATCGCCCTGATAGCCTCGGCAGTGACGGTATACTTCCGTGACCTTGAACACATACTGGGCATCATCTCGATGATGTGGATGTACATGACTCCTATCATGTACGACAAGTCCATAGTCCCTGAGAGACTTCTGCCCGTATTCAACCTCAACCCCATGACCCACGTTATCGAGTGCTACAGGACAGTGCTCTACAACAAGGCCGTCCCTGACCTTTCCACACTTCTCTTCGCAGCAGGACTGGGAGCTGCACTTCTCGTTGTGGGATGCCTTGTGTTCAATAAGCTCCAGAGGCACTTTGCGGAGGAACTGTAATGGCTCAGAATGAAATAGCGATAGACGTAAACAATATAACCAAGAGCTTCAAGGTGTTCCTGGACAAGGGCTCACAGCTCAAGGAAAGGCTCCTCTTCCGCAAGCGCAGCAGATACGAGGAGAGAAAGGTCCTCAGGGGCATCAGCTTTCAGGTGAAAAAGGGCGAGGCCATAGGCCTTATAGGCCATAACGGATGCGGAAAGAGCACCACTCTGAAGCTCCTGACCAAGATAATGTACCCCGACAGCGGCACCATAACCATGAAGGGCAGAGTTTCCAGCCTTATCGAGCTGGGCGCAGGCTTCCACCCGGATATGAGCGGCAGAGAGAACATCTACACCAACGCCTCCATTTTCGGACTCACCAAGAAAGAGATAGATGCAAGACTGAACGACATCGTATCCTTCTCAGAGCTGGAGGAATTCATCGACAACCCCGTCCGCACCTACTCATCAGGAATGTACATGAGACTTGCATTCTCGGTAGCAATAAACGTTGATGCTGACATACTCCTCATCGACGAGATACTCGCAGTTGGCGACGCAAACTTCCAGGCAAAGTGCTTCAACAAGCTCCGGGAGATAAAGGCACACGGCACGACTATAGTCATCGTCTCCCACTCTCTCGGTCAGATAGAGCAGATATGTGACCGCTCCATCTGGATACATGAGGGACTCATCCGTGCTGAGGGACCTCCCAAGGAGATAGACCTGGAGTACCTCGACTTCATGGGCCAGAAGCTCCAGGAGTCCACCAGAAAGGAACTGGAGGAAAAGCAGCCTGAGGAGCAGGAGGATTCCGGAGCTGAGAACGAGCCGGAAGAGGAGGAGTCCCCGGAGGAGAAAAAGCGCTGGGGAAGCGGTGCCGCAAGGATAAAGCGGATAAAGGCCTATGCCTCCGACGGCGCCGAGCAGAGGATATTCCGCACCGGAGAGAGCATCCTGTTCCGTCTGGACTACTCCGTAAAGGAGAAGGTCCCGGACGCAGTTTTCGGAATAGGAATTTTCAACCGTGACGGAGTACAGTGCTACGGCACCAACACAAGGATAGACAAGCTCCCGGAGTTCAGCCTTGAAAAAAGCGGTACAGCAGAGATAAGCCTCGACAGAGTTGAGCTCCTGCCGGGAGAATACCTCATAGACTTTGCCATAGAGACAGGCGACGGCATACCCGTTGACTATTTCCGGGAGGCATACAAGATAGAGATGATATCAAATACAGGCGACGTGGGAGTCGCCAGGATAGCCCACAAGTGGAATTTTTAAAGAGGGATGAAAATGAGCAATATCGGACAGTTTTTAAGTAATATCAAGGAACAGACCGGGTTCAGGGCAAAGCTGAAAAACCGGCTCTTCGCTGCAATGCTGGACGGTTTCAGCGCAGTTGATGCCGACCTCAATGAAAAGCAGTCCCAGATAGACAGCATCCGCACTGACATGGATGCTATGCAGGGAGAGATAGACGTTCTCCGCCAGCGTATAGACCAGGCAGAGTCGGCTGCATCAGCGGACAGAGAGACAGTCTCCGCTCTGCGTACTGACCTTGAAAATGCAAGCATCAACCTCCGCAACAACAATGCGGCTCTGGAAAAGCTCTCCGCTGACAGCGAGTTTCTGAAGCTCAAAGCCGCCGGTCTTGAAAAGAAGCTGAAAAATGCACCTTCTGCTCCGGCAGCAGTACAGGCTCACGCAGAAAGCACAGCAGCCGTACCTGCGGCAGCTCCAAAAACGGACGAGTCTGACTACGAGAGCATAGACTACTTCGACTTTGAGAACCACTTCCGCGGCTCCATAGAGAGCATAAAGAAGGCTCAGGCCTTCTATCTGAAATATTTCAGCGGCAAAAAGAACGTTGTGGACATCGGCTGCGGCCGTGGAGAGTTCCTCTCACTGATGAAGGACAACGGCATCCCGGCCTGCGGAGTAGACATCTATGAGCCCTATGCCGAATACTGCAATATGCAGGGACTTAAAGCGGTCTGCGGCGACGGCTCGGAATTCCTTGCCTGCCAGAAAAATGTTGACGGCATCTTCGTGGGACAGGTAGTCGAGCACCTCCAGCCCCATGAGATAATCAGGCTCTGCAACACCGCATATGAGGTGCTTGAAGTGGGAGGCTGTGTCATCATGGAGACTCCCAATCCCACATCCCTTGCGATATATACCAACGCATTTTATATCGACCCCTCTCATATCAAGCCGGTACATCCACTGACTATGAAATACTATCTGGAAAAAGCCGGTTTCCGGGATATTGAGATAATATACACAGAGGCAAGCCGTCCCCCCTATGAAATACCGGAGCTCAGGCTCAGCGGCGGCGAGAATACAGAGGAATTCAACAAGGCCATGAAACAGGTCTCCGCCCTTCTCTACGGAAGTCAGGACTACGCTGTTGTGGCCGTGAAAGGATAATGAAATGGAGAACATCAACATCGAAGAGATAATGGCGCAGATAAAGCGTGAGATAAAGGAAAAAGGACTCACCCCCGATATGCTCAGCTTTGAGGACGTACCCTACAGCAAGCCTGTACAGGTAACAAGAGAGGGAGGCTCCTCCCTTGCAGATGCCGACGACGCCCTTGCCCACATGAACGCTCATTACTACGTTCAGCCCTACAAGCCGATAGCAGGCAATCCGCTGAAGGTGTTCATCAAGAAGGTCATCCGAAAGCTCACAAAGTTCTATGTAGAGCCTGTAGTTTTCGAGCAGAATGAATTCAACGCAAATACAGTCAGTGTGCTCAACACCTTCCGTGGTGCTATAGAGGGACAGGCCTCCAAGGAGGACAGCGGACTTGCCGACAGAATAGAGGCTCTGGAGCTTGCTCAGAAGGCTCTCCTCACCAGGCTGGACGGACTTGAGCGTGAGAATGCCGCCCTCCGCAGTGCACTGGAAGAGCAGGAGGAGTCATGAGGATAATACAGCTCCTGCCAACACTCTCCTTCGGAGACGCCATAGGCAATGACACCATAGCGCTCAGAGGAGCCATAGCAGACATGGGGTACACCTCAGAGATATACGCAGAGAACATCGACAAGCGCCTGCCCTCAGATATAGCCAAGGGCATAGACAAGCTCCGCGGGCTCAGACCGGATGACATCATCCTCTACCACAAGTCAACCGGCACAGACCTTACCTTCCGGCTTGACGAGTACAAGTGCCGCAAGATAATGGTCTACCATAACATAACCCCTCCGGAGTTCTTCCGGCCATACAGCACAGCGGCCACAGCTCTGACAGAGTACGGATACAAGGGTGTGGACTTTCTGAAAGACAAGGTTGAATACTGCCTTGCCGACTCATCCTACAACAAAAACGAGCTCATACGCATGGGGTATGGTTGTCCCATAGACGTAAGGCCCATACTTATAAAATTCGAGGACTACAGACAGGCTCCCGACAAGGCGCTTATGAAAAAGTACAGCGGCGGAAAGAAGAACCTGATATTCGTAGGAAGGATAGCTCCCAACAAGAAGCAGGAGAACGTGATACGTGCATTCTACCAGTATCACCGCATGGAGCCTGAGTCAAGGCTGATACTTGTAGGCTCCTGGACAGGCATGGAGAACTATCATCAGCGGCTGGTGAAGTACGCTGCCGCCCTCGGCATAGCAGATGACGTCATATTCACAGGACATATAAAGTTCAGCGAGATACTTGCCTGGTACACCATAGCAGACGCATTCGTCTGTATGAGCGAACACGAGGGATTCTGTGTCCCCCTTGTGGAGGCCATGTTCTTTGATGTGCCCATAATCGCCTATGACACCAGTGCCATATCCGACACCCTCGGCGGCAGCGGAGTATTGCTGGACGACAATGACCCGGTATTCGTATCAAGGGTCATAGACAGGGTGCTGAAGGACAGTACTCTGAAGGAGCAGATAATATCCGGCCAGCGCAGGCGTCTGGAGGACTTTTCTTATGAGCGCATCAAAGCTGTATTTGAAAAGCAGATAAAGGGATTCATAGAAAAGTAACAGAAAAGCTCAGCAAATAATAACAGAAAAGAGATAGCACAATGAAAAAAATCGGATTCGTCATCCCCTGGTATGCAGACGGCATCCCCGGAGGTGCTGAAATGGAGCTCCGGGAAGTCGCCGGTCACCTCCACAGCGCAGGTGTGCCGCTGGAGATACTCACTACCTGCGTAAAGGAATTCGGCTCTGACTGGAGCCGCAACTACTACAAGGAAGGCCTTGACAAAACTGTCAACGGCATCACTATAAGACGCTTCAAGGCACGCAAAAGAGACACTGCCGCCTTTGATGCAGTAAATGCCAAGCTCATGAGCAGGACTCCCGTCACACCGGAGGAGGAGGACGTATTTCTCTCAGAAATGGTCAACAGTCCCGACCTCTATGAGTACATGAGCGCCCATACCGAGGAGTACTCCCTCTTCGTGTTCATACCCTATATGTTCGGCACCACATACAACGGAGCAAAGCTCCTGCCCCATAAATCCGTGCTCATCCCCTGCTTCCACGACGAGGCCTATGCCTACATGAGCCGGTTCAAGGAGCTCTTCCCGCAGACTGCCGGAATGGTTTTCAATGCCCGTCCGGAATCAGAGCTTGCCGAAAGGCTCTACGGCTTTTCAAAAAGCGGCACCAGGACCATAGTAATGGGCATCGGCATGGACACGGACATTGTCCCGGACCCTGCGGCTTTCCGTGAAAAATTCGGCATAAAGGAGCAGTTCATACTCTATGCAGGCCGAAAGGACGAGGGCAAGAACGTCCATACCCTTGTGAAGTACTTCGCAGAGTACCTCAGGCGGCACGAGGACACTGACCTGAGACTGGTCCTCATCGGCGGCGGTGAGATAGCCCTCCCCCAGGAGCTGGTCCGGAGCGGACGCATCGTTGACCTGGGATTCGTGGACAGGCAGGACAAGTACAATGCCCAGGGTGCGGCAGAGTTCCTCTGTCAGCCCTCAAAAAACGAGAGCTTCTCGCTGGTGATCATGGAGAGCTGGCTATGCGGACGTCCCGTACTGGTGCATGAGGACTGCGCCGTGACGAGGAACTTCGCCTCTGAGTCCAACGGAGGCCTGTATTTCGGGAATTACTTTGAATTTGAAGGCTGCACCGACTACATCATAAGCAACAAGGACACCGCCTGGAAAATGGGCAGCAACGGCCGTGACTACGTCAGAAAGAACTTCGACTGGGACGTTATCGTGGACAAGTATAAACGATTTTTTGAGGAAATATCCGGAGAGAAGATATAATGAAGAGAATTGCATTGGTAAATCAGCGCTACGGACTTGAAGTCAACGGCGGCTCGGAATATTACACCCGGCTCATTGCCGAAAGGCTCACCGGCGAATATCAGGTGGACGTCATCACCACCAAGGCCATGGACTACACCACCTGGGAGAACAAGTACACCGCTGACGAAGAGGATATTAACGGCGTCCATGTGCGGAGATTCCCCGTGGAAAAGTGCCGTGCAAAGGACTTCAACGAGTACAACGGAGCCTATCTTGCAAAGCTGTCAGCAGGACAGCCGGATGAGTCCGCAGAGAAGGTCTGGTTCGAGAAGCAGGGACCCTATTCCCCTGCCGCAGTTGAGTACATTCGCTGCCACAAGGATGATTACGACGCATTCATATTCGTCACCTACCTCTACTACCTTACAGTAACGGGTATGCCGGAGGTAGCTGAGAAGTCCATATTCATCCCCACAGCCCACGAGGAGCCATTCATACATTTCAGGAGCTTTGAGCGGATATTCCGCCTGCCAAAGGCCTACATCTTCCTCACCGACGAGGAAAAAGCCCTTGTACAGGGTCTCTTCGGCACCCAGGACATCCCCTGCAGGGTAATGGGCACCGGAGTTGACGTCCCCTGTCAGCCTGACGAAAAGGCCTTCCGTGAGAAGTTCGGCATCGAAGGCGACTACATCATCTACGTAGGACGCATCGACGAGGGCAAGGACTGCCCCATGATGTTCCGCTACTTCACAGAGTACAAGAAGCGCCGCCCGGAAAGTCCCCTGAAGCTGGTCCTCATGGGCAAGGCTGTCTGCGAAATACCCAGACACCCCGACATCCTCAGCCTGGGATTTGTAAGCGAGGAGGACAAGTTCAGCGGCATCTCCGGAGCAAAGGCGCTGATACTCCCCTCAAAGTTCGAGAGTCTTTCCATTTCTGTACTTGAAGCCATGACGCTCTCCGTGCCTGTTATAGTCAACGGTATCTGCGAGGTCCTCAAGGGACACTGCATAAAGAGCAACGGCGGCCTCTACTATATGAACTACTTCGAGTTCGAGGGCATCCTGGACTACATCTTCTCCCACCCGGAGGAGTATGCCGCAATGCGTGAGAATGCCCTTGACTACATCCACCGGAATTACCGCTGGGAAGTAATAATGAAGAACTTCAAGGAGGTCATAGACAGCATATGAGCGAAAAGGCTAAAAAGAAATTCTCACTTCCTGAATTTTCACCATTTGATATAGTAACTCTGCTCTTTGCCGGACTTATAGTGTATTTCAACATCGGCATCGTAGGCAAGTGCTTCAATCCATTTGTATACAACGACGAAATGGGCTACTGGACCCATGCGGCAAAGCTGGCAGGCATGGACTGGACCGGAGTCTCAAAGACTCTTGCCTGGTACTCCTTCGGCTACAGCTTCATGCTGGCTCCGCTGATGATGCTCATATCAGATACCGTAGCCCTGTACCGTTCAGCGCTGATGCTGAACATAGCCATGGAGCTTGTCTGCTACTTCCTGTTCATCTACATACTCCGGAGGATATTCCCGGAGCTGGGCAGACTGCCCTCCAGCTTTGCGTCAGCAGCAGCCATACTCTACACATCCTACCAGATGAATGCAGGCATCGCCTTCTCTGAAACGGCACTGCTCTTTGTCACAACACTCGTCACCTTCCTCATAGTCAGGATGGTCCAGAAGCCTACCTACGTCAATATGACTCTCCTGGGACTTTTCTGTGCCTACCTCTTCATGGTTCATAACCGGACGATAGGAATAGTCGCATCGGCTGTGCTCATCGTAGGACTCAGCGCTCTGCTGAAAAAGGTCTCCTGGAAGAAGTCCGGAGCCTTTGCCGGCGCACTGGCAGTGGGATTCATTGCCAACAAGCTCATAAAGAAGTACCTTGAAACAGCTCTCTGGCCCTCCGGAAAGGCAGGCGGAAACGATGCCGGCAGCATGGTCACAAAGATAAAGACCGCCTGCTCTTCAACTGCCGGTATCAAAAAGCTCCTCTCCATAATGGCCGGACAGGGCTTTGCAGTCTCCGCAGGAACAATGTGCATTGTGCTCTTTGCAGTCCTTGTAATGGGACGTCACATAATAACTGCACTCATAAAGACAGTGAAGGCCATAAGAGAAAAGAAGGCTCCCGGCGAGGCCGTTGACGGAAAGCTGCTGATAGTTCTCTTCATATTCTGTGCTTTCATTTCGAGCTGGCTCATAAGCAGTGTGTTCATGTACGACTGCACCAGGATAGACCACATCCTCTACACCCGCTATTTCGACATAACAGTGGGACTTCTCATAATGACCGGCATCTGCTATCTCTGCCAGATGGACAAGTTTGACCTCGGCATAGTAATGCTCGTACCTGTGATAATGAAGGTCGGAGCAACCAGAGCAAAGGTAATGATGCCTCAGCTCAGCAACCCGGTATTCAACAAGATATGCTCTCCGGGAGTATGCAAGCTCTATGAGGAGAATGGTCAGAATTTCCACGCCTACCTTTCATACTCAGTGGGATTCTTCTTCATAATGGCTTTCATAGCCTATGCATTAAAGAAGAAAAAACTTAGTATCTGTGCTCTCTCACTCATATGCATATATAACTTTCACGAGAACACTCCCTCGGCTGTCAAGGCGATAACTGCCAATCAGAATGCCTATGAGGGTGACCGTGATCTTATTGAAAGAGTCAGGGACCAGCTTGGAGACGAACAGGTATCAGTTATGGTAGATACAGGTACATTCATATCATTCCTGCAATATGAGATGAACGACGTGAAGGTAGACCTCATCTATTCCCAGGACGAGCTCCCCGACAGCGGATACATATTTGCCAACAGAGGCGGATTTGTGGATTTCCTCGGACATGAGATAATAGATTCCTCAGACCGCCATATCCTCTATTCCGCAGAGGTCTCAGAGGAGGGCTCCGATAACATCCCGCTGGAATTCATGAACGTTTTCGACGCTGAGTGCTACCTCCCTGAGGAGGATGCCATCGTAAGCAGTGACAGCGGATTTGTCTGCTACGGACCCTATATGCACCTTGATGCAGACAAATACACCTTCACACTTGATATGTCCGTAGCCGACAACGGCTCCGGTTCTGAGGCCATAGGCTTTGCTGAGGTAAAGAGCAATTCCGTCAGCACAGTCTACGCTCACGAAGAGATAACTGCGGATATGCTCGACAAGAACGGGGAACTCAGGCTCGACCTTGGTGCAAATGTCGGCATACCTGTAAACGATATGGAGATAGTAGTATTCCTTTACGACCCCGGCGCAGTAACTATGTATCTCAATTCAATAGAAGTAAACACGGAGGATTAACAAATGAAACTCATCATCCAGATACCCTGCTACAATGAGGAGGAGACCCTTGAACTGGCCTACAACGACCTTCCCAGACATATCGACGGCATCGACACTATCGAGTACCTTATCATTAATGACGGAAGCAAGGACAATACTGTCCGCCGTGCAAAGGAGCTCGGATTCCACCACATAGTCTCCTTCAAGCAGAACAAGGGACTCGCAAAGGGATTCATGGCCGGCATAGATGCCTGCCTCCACCTTGGCGCTGACATAATAGTCAACACTGATGCTGACAACCAGTACTGCGGAGCTGACATCGAAAAGATAGTCCGCCCCATTATCGACCGAAAGGCCGACATTGTCATCGGTGAAAGACCTATCGACACAACAGAGCATTTCTCATGGAAGAAAAAGAAGTTCCAGCACCTCGGAAGCTGGGTAGTACGTGTAGCCTCAGGCACCGACATCCCGGACGCACCCAGCGGATTCAGAGCCTATTCAAGAGAGGCGGCTCTCCGTCTGAACGTTGTCAACGAGTACACCTACACTCTTGAAACTATCATTCAGGCCGGCAACAACAAGACTGCCATGACCTCTGTACCTATAAGGACCAACCCTGAGACCCGTCCCTCCAGACTCTTCTCAAGTATGTGGAGGTACATGAAGCGCTCCTCAACAGTTATCACCCGTTCCTTCGTTATGTATAAGCCTTTGAAGTTCTTCATGGCCATAGGCACCATACTCATGCTGGCAGGCGCTGCACTGGGCATAAGGTTCCTCATACTCCTTGGCATGGGCGAGGGCGACGGACACATCCAGTCCCTGATACTCACCGCCATATTCATCATGATGGGCTTCCAGACCATAACTATAGGACTTTTAGGTGACACCATAGCCTCCAACAGAAAGATACTGGAGGACGTTCAGTACCGTGTAAGAAAAATGGAATGCGGGACCTGTGAGGCCTGTGACCTCATCGAGAGCCGTCCTGCAGGCGCTGATACACAGGAGAAGGCAGAATGAAAGGTTTCAGAGACATAAGAGACAAGAAGATACTCTACATAGCCACCAAGAACAGCGACTACCTCCGTCTTACCCAGGAGATAAGGATGCTCCGTGAACAGGGAAACGAGGTCACAGAGATAGTCTCCTCATCAAAGAGCTACCCCAAAAGGCTGATGTACGTATACCGCAGGCTGCTCTTTACGGATATTTCCGGATATGACATGGTATTTGCCGGATTCGCACCTCAGCTCGTGATACCGCTGTTCAGGCGGAAGCTCCGGAAAAAGCCACTGGTCATCGACTTCTTCATATCCATGTACGACACTCTCTGCTTTGACAGAAAGAAGTTCCGCCCCGGGAGCATTCCCGGAAGGATACTGAGATACATCGACAAAAAGACTCTCGCCGCCGCAGACATGGCAATATGCGATACAAAGGCCCACGGCCGGTACTTCTGCGGAGAGTTCGGCTGCCCTGACGATAAGATGAAGGTCCTCTACCTTGAGGCTGACACAAGCATCTACTACCCCCGTGAGACTCCCGAGCACAAGGACTTCACAGTGCTCTACTTCGGCAGTGTGCTCCCTCTTCAGGGAGTTGACGTCATACTGAAGGCCATTGACCTTCTGAAGGACGAGGAGGGGCTCCGGTTCATATTTGTAGGGCCTCTCGGCAAGGACAATGTCCCCGCCGGAGAGAATATCACTGAGTACATAAGCTGGCTCTCACAGGACGAGCTGGCTGAAAAGATAGCCTCCGCCGACCTCTGCCTTGCCGGACATTTCAGCAGCAGCATAATGAAGGCAAAGCGCACTATCCCCGGCAAAGCCTACATCTACCACGCAATGGGCAAGCCTATGATACTGGGCGACGGTCCTGCAAACCACGAGCTGTTCCGTGAGGACGGCGAAAGCGTGTACTTCTGCAAAATGGGCGACCCCCAGGCTCTTGCCGAACTCATACTGAAAATAAAGGGGCAGAGTTCCTGATATGAAAAAAGCCATAAAAATAGCCGGAAACATCCTGATGATAGCCGCTCTGGCCTTCGTGGTGAAAAAACTGCTGGACATGGACATCAAGCCCTCACAGTTCAGCTCCCCCAACGTCATCGGAGCTCTGGCAGCCGGAGCAATTCTGCAAACGGGAGTCATAATCATCTCTTGTATCCCCTGGCTGCTGTTCACCCGGTCTCTCTCGGGAGTCGGGATACCCTTCTCGGCAGCAATGCCGGTATATACCCGGTCCAACATCTACAAGTACCTCCCCGGCAACGTTTTCCAGTACGTCGGCCGGAACCAGCTTGCGGCTGATATGCACATAAGCCACGTTGACGTAGCCTGCGCCACAGTCCTTGACGTTCTGTTCTGCGTGTTCTGGACAGGAGTCATATCTGTAGTCCTTCTGGGCGGAAGGATAGCGGAGCTGCTGGAAAAATACGGCAGGAACCTCATACTTGCCGGCTGCGGAGGGATAGCGCTCCTGCTGATACTTGCGGCCGTTGTGAGGCTTAAATTCCGTGACAAGGTGGGAGCCTACCTCTCACGCTACTCAAAGGCCTTCGAGAAGAAGAACCGTCCTCAGCTCATGGGAGGCATATTCTACTATCTGGCCCACAACATCCTCACAGCCGGTATGTACTTCCTGTGCCTTACACTGGTAATGGACGGCAGTGCCTCGGCAAAGGAGCTCGTCGCAATGACAGGAGCCTTTATGTTTGCCTGGATAATCGGATTCGTGACCCCCGGAGCTCCCGGCGGTATAGGCATCCGTGAAGGAGTCATGCTCTTTGTCTGCGGAGACAGCTTTACCGACAAGGTGGTGCTCTATGTGCTTGTGATGCGAGTGAGCTCAGTTATCGCTGACGTTGCAGCATTTGCCATAGGAAAGCTGTACCAGAGAGCGAAACAGCCTGAGAGCGAAATGAGCAGTACATAATAACAAAATAAATCATGCCTCCGGATAACAGGGAACTTCCCTCTCCGGAGGCATTTCTGTTCTCCCGGACTGAGGTTGTAATTTTATCAGGGCCGTGGTATAATGTTTATAACTTGAAACTGAAAGGAGCATTATAGTGAGCAGGATATTCATAGTGGAGGACGACATACCAATAAGGAATGAGCTGGTCGAGCTGCTGAAAAACGCAGGCTATCAGGCAGGCTATGCAGAGAACTTCGACAATATTGCCGGAAGTATAGCCGGATATTCCCCAGACCTTGTACTTCTGGACATAAATCTCCCCGGCACCAACGGAGAGCAGCTCCTGAAGGAGCTGCGGCAGGATATGGACATTCCCGTGATAATGGTGACCAGCCGGACCTCAGAGCTTGACGAGCTGCTTTCTATGAGCTACGGAGCAGACGACTACATAACCAAGCCCTACAATCCCACCATACTCCTGCTGAGGATATCCGCAGTACTGAAAAGGAGCTGCAGTCAGGTACATACCCTCACATACCGTGGATGCTCTGTTGACACCGCAAAGGGCACCCTCTCCGGCAGCGGAAGGGAGCTCATACTCACCAAGAATGAAATGATAATCTTCCGCCTGCTGCTGGACCGTCAGGGACAGATAGTCTCAAGGGATGAGCTTATGACTGCCCTCTGGGACAATGAGGAATACATAAACGACAATGCCCTCACCGTGAATATCAGCCGGCTCCGTTCAAAGCTGGCAGACTTCGGCTGCGGAGGAGCTATCGAGACCAGAAAGAAACAGGGGTACGTGCTGACATGAGCTTCATGAGATTCTTCCGTGACAGGCTGCCGGCCATAGGACTGTACACGCTGGCCTGGGCAATGGTCATGATATTCATTATAGCTGACGGCTGCCGGACCTCAGCAGCTGCGGTAACAGTAATATTCATCACAGCAGGGCTCTGCATATTCTTCTGGGACTTTCTCAGGAAGCGGAGGTTCTACTGCGAGGTCAATGCGGCAATTGAAGGCCTGGAAAAGAAATATCTTATATCCGAGGTAATGGAAGCACCGGAATTTGCCGAGGAAGAGATACTTTGCAGGGTAATGTCAGAGGCCTGCCGGTCCATGTACGAGACCGTCGCAGAATGCAGGCGCAGCTCCGGCGAATTCCGGGAATTCATAGAACTGTGGGTACACGAAGTAAAGCTGCCTGTGGCAGGAATGATGCTAATGTGCCACAATGACGGTAAAAGCGGCGGAAAGTATCTGCCGCTGATAAAGCGCATGGACGACTGCATCGAAAACGTCCTTTTCTATGCACGAAGCGAGAATGCTGAAAAGGACTACATAATAAAGGAGACCGCCCTTGGAAAGGCCTTTGGAG
This sequence comes from Ruminococcus flavefaciens, assembly GCA_902762855.1. Classification (GTDB taxonomy): domain Bacteria; phylum Bacillota; class Clostridia; order Oscillospirales; family Ruminococcaceae; genus Ruminococcus; species Ruminococcus flavefaciens_V. The sequence goes on along the minus strand of CACWPR010000014.1, from coordinate 10,525 downwards.
CTGCTGCCAACAGGAACAGGGATGAGCTCCAGCAGAGAGGAACTGTCATAAACACATCCGGCCTTGAGCTTAAAGTGATGACTGACGGCAAGTGGCTGGAGTACATATTTGGTCAGCTCATAGGCAACAGCATGAAGTACTTCTCCCCTGACCGCACGCCTGAGCTGAACGTCTGGGCGGAGGAGAACAGCGACAGTACAACACTGCATTTCCGGGACAACGGCATCGGCATAGCCGCATCGGACCTGCCTTACATCTTCGGGAAGTCCTATACCGGCCAGAATGGCCGTGAAAGAGCAAGGTCCACGGGAATGGGCCTTTACATAGTCCGCAGCCTGTGCCAGAGACTGGGACACAGCGTCAGAGCCGAGTCAGTGCAGGGAGAGTACACTGAAATAATACTCACCTTCGGCAGGAATGACCTTTACATGACCTGAGCCGGCCATACTGCGGCTCCGCAGCCTTTCACCTTACAAAATTGTAATCTTCCGTAACAATAAACTAACGACCCGCCGCAAAATACGATGTATAATAGATACAGAAAACAACACAGGAGGCCGCATATGGAACTGCTAAAAATACGCAACATAGAAAAATACTACGGCAGCAGGTCAAATCTGACAAAGGCTATAGACGACATCTCCTTCTCCGTAGAGCAGGGAGAGTTCGTTGCGATAATGGGAGCATCAGGCAGCGGAAAGACCACTCTTCTCAACTGCATCTCCACTATCGACAGAGTGACTGCCGGGCAGATATTTCTGGAGGATACTGATATAACCCGTCTGAAGGGCAGACAGCTCAACCGTTTCCGCAGCGAAAAGCTGGGGTTCATATTCCAGGACTTCAACCTTCTCGACACACTCACAGCCTACGAGAATATCGCACTTGCTCTTTCCATAAAGAACTACCCTGCAAAGCAGATAGACCCGGCTGTAAAGCGTGTTGCAGAGCAGCTCGGCATAACTGACGTGCTGGAGAAGTATCCCTATCAGATGTCAGGCGGACAGAAGCAGCGTGTGGCATCTGCAAGAGCTATCATAACTGAGCCTAAGATAATACTGGCCGACGAGCCTACAGGTGCTCTGGATTCAAAATCTGCAAAGCTGCTCCTTGAACGTTTCAACTACCTCAACCGTGAGCAGGACGCTACCATAATGATGGTAACTCACGACTCCTTCACTGCAAGCTATGCATCAAGGGTCATATTCATCAAGGACGGAAAGCTGTTCAGCGAGCTCAGCCGGGGTGACAACAGCCGCAAGCAGTTCTTTGACAGGATAATAGACGTTGTTACCCTGCTTGGAGGTGACGTCAGCGATGCTCTTTAAGCTATCAGTCAGCAACATCCGCAAGAGTATCAAGGACTATGCCGTTTACTTTTTCACACTTGTCATCGGTGTGTCTATATTCTACCTCTTCAACTCCGTCGAGGAGCAGAAGGCCTTCATACAGTTTCTTTCACACGCTCCTGAGGTAGGCAATGTCATAAAGACTCTCCTGAAAAGCATGAGTGCCTTTGTCTCGGTAGTCCTTGGGCTCCTCATAATCTACGCAAGCCGTTTTCTTATGAAGAAGAGAAACAAGGAGTTCGCCATATATCTTGTCCTTGGAATGAGCAAGCGAAAAATATCAGCCATACTCCTGGTGGAGACTCTGCTGATAGGTATCGGCTCCCTCTTTGCAGGCCTTGCCATTGGCATAGGACTTTCACAGTTCATGAGTGCCCTTGTCTCGGACCTTTTCGAGGCAGACGTCAGCTCATATGAATTCATCATCTCAACAAAAGCTGTACGACACACTGTCATCAACTTCGGCATAGCCTACCTGGTAGTGATGCTCTTCAACAGCATGATGATAAGCAGGTGCAGGCTGCTGGACCTCTTACAGGCAGGAAAGAAGTCTGAAAAGCTGAAAATAAAGAATCCATGGCTCTGCATAGCCATATTCATCGCAGCAGTCTGCGGACTGGCCTATGCCTACTATACCGCTGCGATAAATCAAAGGGACCTTACCAACAAAAAGCTGCTGCTCTCCATTGCTCTCGGAGGCATCTGCACTCTGCTGGTATTCTGGTCCATATCCGGACTTATGCTGAAACTGTTCATGTCCGTGAAAAAAGTCTACTTCAAGGACCTCAACAGCTTTACATTCAGGCAGATAAGCAGTAAGGTCAATACCACGGTGCTATCCATGACTATAATCAGTCTCATACTCTTTCTGACGATATGCACTCTCTCCACCTGCTTTGCATTCCGGAGCGCACTCAATAAAGAATTCCGGGAGTGCTGTCCGGCAGACTTTCAGCTCACTATGATGAACTACGAAGGTCTTTCCGAGGATAACCAGCACAAGGAGGAGTACGCAAAGGAAACTCCTGAGGAGCTCATAGAAAAGGCCGGCATCGCTGATGTTTTCGATGATACAGTGAGCATAGATGTCTTTTTGCAGGACAAAAAAACCGAGGGAAGGACAACAGTTGCAGACCTTTTAGGGGACCACCTCAGCGAAGTGATAAAAGCCCATGAGGACCACGGTGCCTTTATCGACGGTATCGACAATATCGGTGTGCGGACCTTAAAAATAAGCGACTACAACGCACTGATGGAGCTCTTCGGCAAGGAGACAGAGTCTATCTCTCCTGACGAGTACTTCATACTCTCTGATGCTCAGTTTTTCTCAGACGGTTTCAGCAAGGCCGCCGCAGACGGCATCACTATAAACTACTCAGGCCATGAGCTCCACCCGGCCTTCGGCAAAGCCCTGTACAACTCTATCGAGATGACTGCAACTCACGAGACTGTCTGCGTAATGGTAGTTGACGACAGCGTCCTCGAAGGTGAGATCCCAAAACAGCGCTCCTTCTACGGCAATTATAAAGCCGCCGGCAAGGATGAAAAGCGCAGTACAGATACCGAAGTGGTAAAAACTATACTCCAATGGCAGGAGGACACTTACGGTCCTGAAAGCTACAGCTACGTTTTCTCCTATGTTACCACAAGACTGGCAATAGCCGATATGTGCATAGGCATCGGAGCAATGATAATTTTCGTGGGACTCTACCTGGGACTCACCTTTATCATCACCTGTGCGGCTATAATCGCACTTAAACAGCTCTCAGACTGTACAGACAGCTATGAGAGATACGAGATGCTCAGAAGGATAGGTGCAGAGGAGAAGTCTATCTCAAAGTCACTGTTCATCCAGACGGCAGTGTTCTTCTTCCTTCCCCTGAGCTCTTCACATCACAGAATATGCTGCCCTCCATAATCATGACGGCGGCAGTGATAATACTGATATACGGAGGGTATTTTGTACTGACCTATCTGAGCGGACGCTCGATAATAAGAAACAGACGAAGATAAGGGACGTCTGTAAAACATGATGAAGATAAGTGACGTCTGTAAAACATGATATAGTTAAATAAAAGGGGCGCCTTCTCAGGCGCCCCGAACGTTTATATTCAGCTTATATTTCCGGTGATAGTCAGCGTGCTGATACCAGGCTGAACGCTCCATACTCCGGACTGAGGGTCCTGTGAGAATGTGGCCGCAGGCACTGTTATCTGGCCGGCAAGACTTGTGAATGTTCCGGTAGACTGGTCATAGGTGTAGTTTGCAGCAGTCCATGGAGTATCGTTGAACTCTGCTGTGAGGTTTGTGAGAATGGGGTCAAAGGTGTCAGTGAATATGATGTCGTCAGACGCAGAGGCTTCGGCATTGCCGGAATTCTGGATAGTGAAGGTGTAAGTCACAGAGCCGTTTTCCTCCACAGCAACAGGGCTGAGGGACTTGCTGATAGTCAGCACAGCACCGTCAGCAGAGGCTATGGTCTCCTGTGCGGAAACGCCGGTTATGCCTGCGCCGGTTATCTCAGCAGTATTGGTGATAGAAGAATCCTCACCGAGAGGTGCGAACTCATTTACTCTTGCAGCATACATCACCATTGAATTGCCGCCTGCCGGGACTTCAATACCGGAAACTGTAAGGGGTGAGACTCTGGGAGCTGCCGGAGAAGGCTGGAGCACTCCGTTGATGAAGTACTTCAGGGAGTCCGGGACATAAGTGAGGGGCACAGCCTGTGCAGGCGGTTCCCCGAAGCTGTAAGCACCCAGGTCGTCGGAGAGAGTGAGACCGGTCAGGGCGGAGGTACCGCTGTTGACCATGCTAACAGCAAAAACTATCTCGTCGCCAGTGGTATAGGAGTCAGTGACAGCAGTCTTTTCCGCAGAAAGGACCTCCAGTATCTCACCTGTTGTTATATTAGAAGAGGTAACGGTCCCGTTGTAAGAGAGCGTAGCCTGATTGTAGAAAGCAGCCATAATAATTCCTCCATAAGGCGCATGGCGCCCGATTTCGGGAGGGAGCCTTTCCCTCCCTCGCTCCATTATATTCCCCGGCGCCCATGGATGTGAATGCTGTTTCTGTCAGCTTCCCCCTTACCTGAACACATCCATAAAATAGTAATTGTTCACGTAAGCGAAAGCAGAGTAGGTCCTGCGTACAAAGTTAGCGAGCAGAGCAAGCGCCAGCGTGGCCGGGTCCAGTGTCACACTGGCTTGACAAAAAGTGATAAATATGTTATGATAAAAGGAAAGAATTTATCCGCTTTAAACAACAGGAGTTTAATATGATAAACGGAAGAAAGATAATAGCACTGTGTCTTTCACACCTCAGTGAAGTGACCAACTATGACCTTGTCATATCCCTCAACAGAGAGGCAGTCCGGAAGGGACACAGTCTTTTTGTTTACAACCTATGCTCTGACCTCTATTATCTTGACACCAGAAATACTGCGGAAGTCCACCTCTTCGACCTCATCGACTTCGGTCTGATAGACGTTCTCGTAATTGCTGTAGAGACAATTAAACACCGTGGCACCGTCGAGGAGCTCATCGCCAGAGCATCGGGATATGGTGTCCCGGTAATGACTATTGACGGAGCTTTCCCCGGATGTATCAATTTAGGATTTGATTTCACCAGTGGATTTGAAAGGATAGTCCGCCATATCACAGACTTCCACGGCATCACTGACATCCACTATATGGCCGGACTAAAGGGAAATGAGTTCTCAGAGGAAAGAGGGAATGTCATAAAGAAGGTCCTTGCAGAAAAAGGCATAGACTTCAATGACTCCATGATAAGCTACGGCGACTTCTGGGACGGCCCCGCAAAAGAGGCTACCGAAAAGCTCATCGCAGAAAACCGAGTTCCCAGAGCTATAATATGCGCCAACGACACCATGGCCATAACCGTATGCAGGGTCTTGCAGGACCACGGCATAAAAGTTCCGGAGGACACCGCCGTCACCGGATTTGACGGCATAGAGGATATATATGTCTCCGCACCGAAAATAACCTCATCCAATTGCAGCTACACCCTCATGGGAGCCAAGGTAGCTGAGGCCGCTGATGAGATATTCCGCACCCGGAAGTTCACCGGCTCCCCCTTCGTTGAACCTGAGCCTATAATAGCAGGTTCATGCGGATGCCGGGATGATGTGACTGTGAACATCCCATCCATAATGCATATCCTGAACAACAGGATATCCCGTATACAGGGAGACAATCAGGCGCTTTCAAGAAGGTCCGAGAAAATACAGAACTGCCGCAGCATAGAGGAGGTATCTGCCCTCTTCGACAGCTATGTCTTTGCCGACATGACCTGTGTTATCAACAAGAGCTGCACCATACCCTCTGCGGACCCATTCCGTGAAAAGGACACAGATGTTTTCGACGATGAGATGTGTGTTGTAGAGGACTTCGGCTCCGACGTGGAATACAAGCCGAAATCCCTCTGGCGCAGGAATATGGTCCCAGATATAAAAAGGCTTCTTAACAAGAACTGCCCCATAGTTTTCTCCCTGATAGACTATCTGAACGTCCCCCTTGGATACGCAGTCTTTCACTGTCCCTTTGAGGACTCCCTCTTCTACTGCCGCATCCCGATAGTGATAAACGCAGTGAACAACGCTATCGGCGGCTATGTCAACAACCAGTGCCAGCGTTACCTTATGAAGCGTCTGGAGGAGATATACCGCATTGACGGCCTTACCGGACTCTGCAACCGTATCAGTTTCATGGAGGAGTACGAGAAAAGGTTCGGGGATGCCGTTCCGGGCAGGACTATAACGGCTGCACTTGCCGACCTTGACGACCTGAAAGGCATCAACGATATTCATGGACACGTTGCAGGAGACCGTGCTATCCGCATGGTGGCTGACGCTCTGAAGTCCGCCTGCCCGGAGGACGCACTTCTGGTAAGGCTTGGCGGTGATGAGATGCTCGCCGTAATGGACGGAAAGGTCTCAGAGGAAAGCATCCGCAGCAAGATAAGGTCCTATCTTGAAGAACACAGTGCCGGAAGTCCATACAGCATATCTGCCAGCGTAGGTGTATTCACATCTTCTGACCGCAGGGACATGAACATAGAAACACTTATAAAACGCTCTGACGAAATAATGTATGCCGAAAAGCGGCTGAAGAAAAAAGCACGGAAATACCCTGAGCAGTAACTGCTTAGGGTATTTCGTACAATAGGAGGTATGTAATTTTGAACTAACTGCCGAAATTTTGCGGAAATCACAAAAAGTACACACTTTATTAACAAATTATTGGCAAAGTCTGCTATAATTAAAGTGTAAAATGAATATCTGTGTATCTTTGCGGGAGGATGACACTGATAAAGGGCTAATGCCCAGAATGAAAGGAGTTAATACTATGTCACTCAAATCTAAAATCAAAAAAGCCGTGACAGGTGTAATGGCTGCCGCACTGACAGCAGCTTCCATACCTTCGGCCAGCGTATCCGTGACCTCAAATGCCGCCTCTGACCCTGACTACACTCAGGCACTGGCACTCTCACTTTACTTCTTCGACGCAAATGCCTGCGGCGAAAACATCACCGGCGGTCCCCTCACCTGGAGACAGGACTGCCATACCTACGACGGCCAGGCAAGCATTGATGCCGGTGAAGGCCTCTCATCCGGCGAAAAAGCCGCTCTGAAGGCTGCAAACGGCGGTTCTGATACCGTTGATGCATCCGGAGGCTACCACGACGCCGGAGACCACATCAAGTTCTCAATGACCATGGGATTCGCCGCCACCTCACTGGCATGGTCATACTTCTCTTACCCAGAAGCTTTCGAGAAGGCTGACTGCACCGACCACCTTATGTACATACTCAGAAATATGTGCGACTATTTCATGAAGGTAACCTTCCTGGACGACAGCGGAAATGTAATCGCCTATGTTGACCAGATAGCCTCCGAGGGTGAGGACCACAGCATATGGACCGCCCCTGAGACTCAGACAATGAAGAGAACTGTATACTGGGCAAGTCCCTCTACACCTATTGCTGACTCCGCAGGAGAAATGGCAGCAGCTCTGGGTTCAAGTGCACTGGCATTCAAGGACTCTGACCCTGCCTATGCTGCCGAGTGCCTGAAATACGGCAAGGCTTTAGCTGCATTCGGAGCTAAGTATCCCTCATACAAGGCTACAGGCCGTGGCAATATGTACGGCGGAGGCAGTTCCCTTGGAGACGATATAGCATGGGGCCAGCTCTGGTGCGACCTGGCTGAAAACGGCGGCACACTGCCCTCAGGCTACAAGCCTCCTATCACACTGACAGGCAACAAGGCATTCAGCAACGGCGATTATGACGGCTGGCTCTACTGCTGGGGCAAGGTATACAGCGGCTACTCCGCACTCCTGGGCGAGCTTGGCTTTGACGGCACCAAGTACCAGAACGAGGCTGCTCTCGAAGTAAGAGACACCGGCGGAAGCTCATTCTCCACAGGAAGCTACGCTGCTAACTGGGGCTGGGGCTCTGCAAGATACAACTGCGCTCTCCAGGGCATCGCATGGAGAAGCGGCGACTCGAACCTCCAGGCCGCAGCAAAGCATCAGATGGACTGCATCCTCAATTCCAGCACTGCATATAAGAGCTATCTCGTTGGCTACGGTGACAGCTACCCCACACACTACCACCACAGAGCTGCTAACCCCGGCACGGGAAATCCCTCTGACAATACCGCTGCAAAGTACATCCTCTACGGAGCACTCCTGGGCGGTCCTGACAGCAGCGGCGGCTATGAGGACCACCAGAATTCCTATAGCTGTACAGAGCCTGCTCTTGACTACAACGGATGCTTCGTTCTGGCCTGCGCTCCGCTTGTAAGCCAGTACGGCGGTGACAGCTCCGGTGCAAAGGCTGTTGAAGCAAGTGCTTCCGAGATAAACGAGAATTTCCAGTTTGCAAGCAATGCAGGAACTACCACAACTACAACTACGACAACTACCACAACCACCACAACTACCACCACTACAACTACAACGACGACTACAGAACCTCCCACAACTCCAACAGACCCTGAGACAGGTGTATGGGGTGACGCTGACGGCGATGAAGAGGTCAAAATGAACGACGTTGTACTTGTAATGCAGTCAATGGCTGACCAGGACAAGTACGGACTTAATGGCAGCGACAAGGACCACATCACTGAGAAGGGCCAGTTCTACGCAAATGTTTACGAGCACGAGACCAGTGGTCTTACAGTAAACGATGCGCTCCAGATACAGAAGTATCTCCTTGAACTTGTCCCCTCACTCGACCCTGCTGACTTTGTAAAGTAAAAATGATAAAGGCTCCCTTCGGGGAGCCTTTTGTTAACATCAGGCAACATTAATGGTGAAAAACAGCACAAAGCCGCAATAATTGTTAACCATTCTTTTGGATAATGTAACAAAAGTGTGAATTCAGAGGCGATATTCACCATATTGTAATAATATTGTAATCAAAATGTAACTATTTTTCCGAAAAAACCCTGTATAATGATGTTAAGACATATTATAGGCAGACTTTCTTGAAAGAAGTGTGATAATATGCATAAAACATTGACAAGAATCAAATCCACGATCCTTAGCGGTATCGTGGCTGTTTCCGCATTTGCCGCTCCTTTAGCTGCTCCGACAGCTACTGTAGCTCCCTCCCTCACAGCAAATGCAGCAGGAGGCACCGACGACTACGCTAAGCTCCTTCAATACTCTCTCTATTTCTATGACGCCAATATGTGCGGCAACATCAGTTCCAAGACCGGTCTCTCATGGAGAGGCAACTGCCATACCAGCGACGAGGTTACCGGCGGTTTCCACGATGCCGGTGACCACGCTATGTTCGGTCTCCCTCAGGGCTACACTGCCTCTACCCTCGGCTGGAGCTACTACGAATTCAAGGACGCATATCTTGCTACTGGTCAGGGCGACCACCTCAAGCTCATCACAGACCACTTCTGTGACTTCTTCAAGCGTTCCACAAAGATGAGCGGCGGCACCGTTACAAGCCTTCTCTACCAGAAGGGCAACGGCGACGATGACCACGACTACTGGGGCGCTCCTGAGAACCAGACAGGCAGCAGACGTATGTACTGGTCCAACAACGGCGCCAGCGATATTGCTGCTCAGTATGCCGCAGCTCTCGCATTCAACTACATGAACTTCGGCAACAAGGAGGACCTTACTTACGCTGAGGCTCTCTACAAGTTCTCAACACAGTACAACCAGGTAGCTACAGAAGGCCTTCAGTCCAGGACCGGAGACTGGTTCTATAAGAACAGCTCCTGCCAGGACGAGCAGGCTTGGGCAGCAGCAGCTCTCTACCTCGCTACCAATAACCAGAGCTACCTCAGCGACGCTCAGAGCAAGGTAACTCAGTACCTCGGCTGGGTACACGGCTGGGAGAACTCCGACCTCGGTGCTGCCTGCCTTATCGCAGAAGCTACAAACAACTGGGGCAAGGTAAACAACTGGATAACATCTACTACTCAGCAGAAAACTCAGAACGGATACTACTTCCTCGACAAGTGGGGCAGTGCACGTCTCAACTGCTCAATGCAGTTCACAGCTCTCGTAGCGTCCAAGCACTCCAACGCTGACCACACCACATGGGCAAAGGGCCAGATGGACTACATCACAGGCAATAACCCCTCCGGCTACAGCTTTGTTGTAGGTATCGGCAGCAAGTACCCTCAGAACGCTCACCACAGAGCAGCATCCGGCTACAGCAGCTATGCTGAAATGGGTGATACAACACAGGCTAAGTCCGGCAGTCCTACACTTATCGGTGCTCTCGTAGGCGGACCTTCCGACTCAAACGGCACATATCAGGATTCCATCAAGGACTATGTCTGCAACGAAGTTGCTCTTGACTACAACGCAGGTCTCGTAGGCGCTGCTGCCGGTCTCTATTCCAAGTACGGCACCGGTTCCACTGTAAGCAAGATCGACGGCGTAACCAAAATATACTCCGGTTCTTCAAGCATAAATACCGGAACAACTACTACAACTACATACAACGACCCCTATAACAACACAACTACCACCACAACTGTAACTCCCGATACCGGAGACATCGTTCTCCTTCCTTCTGATATGAACGTTGATACAGAGAAGGGATCAGACGGCGGTATCAACAACTTCGCAGAGTTCGCTCCTCAGGGTGCAAAGTCCGCTACTCTCTACCTCAAGGTA
>CACWPR010000013.1:2200-42836 GCA_902762855.1 Ruminococcus flavefaciens | reverse complement strand
TTACCAAGTGATTCTCCAAGTGACATTTTACTGCCACTCATCAATAACATTGGTAACATATCTTTCATTCCAGCAATCATGCCAAGAGGCGAACCTTCAATAACGTCTTTTGTCTGTTTTGTTAAGTGAGAATATAACTTACCAAAGTCAATCCCACCATATGTAGTAACAAAATCAGACATATTTTTACGTCCTTCGTTACTCTTGTACATAGCCTTTCTAAGATTATCAAATGTATTTTCTGAATTTTCACGCATAAGAGCGATCATATCAGTCATTTGAGCTTCGAACTTTTCAAGACGTTGTGACATTTGACGCTGGGTAGGACCACCTTGTTCACCAATAAACTTAGCTTGCAAAGTAGTAGCTTCAGCAATTCTGTTCAAAGCATTCATCTTTTCAAGATGCTGTTTTGTCGCTTCCGTTTCAAGTTTTCGTTGACCTCGTCATGCGACTTTTATATTATAGCATGGGTTTTGCCATTTGTCAACTAAAAGAATCACAACTATTTTCTAGTTTTTTTGTGCATTCTGCCACTGCTCATTTAAGGCCTGTTATTATCCACCTTATTGAGAACATCAGAGCCACTGCAACAAGAACTGCCGCCATTATTATATTCTTTTTAAGCTCGTCCTCATACTCGAATATCTCAGGCTTTGCAGGGTCAAGGACTATCAGCTTTGTCTCGCCTTCTTTGAGAGGCTGACTGTATCCTGTCCTGTCCTCTTCCTCCAGCGTCTGGCCGTCAAGCTCGAACCGCAGCTTGTGGACGTACACTCCTTTTTTCTTTTCCACGGCGCTCAGGACCTCTGCTAATATCACTCTTCCATGCTTTCTCAGCCGGGCCTGTTTTATCAGGTATACTGTTCCGAAGGCTGCTATCACAAGTCCTATAATGCCCCATATCAGGTCTTTCATCTTATCACCTCGATATGCTTATCATAGCATTTTTCCAGGGGTTTGTCAATAAAAAAGACAGTCCACGGACTGCCTTTCCTTCTTATAGATTCAATAACTGCTTTTTCTTTACATTGTATTCTTCCTGAGTTATTGCTCCGGAATCAAGCAAGTCTTTGAACTTTTTCAGTTCATCGGCCTGCGATGTTTGTCTATCTGATGTTTTCACCTCTTTTTTCTCCCAATTTTTATTTTCCTTTTCCGAGGTTCCACATATGCAGGTAGTAGTATAACTTGCATTTGTTCGACCGCAGCGATTGCATTTCCAACCACCCTCACTTACAATTCTTTCTTTTCTTAAATCATCATTATATATCTTCTCAGCAAAACTTTCTCTGCTCTTGTTTTCCGGTTTGCAGGCTACAACGATTATCCCTATGATTCCAAGCCAGAACCCCCATGCAAACCCTCCGTAGTATCCTTTGTTTTCATTTATCGTTTTACTTACAATACCAAAAATAATTGCCGTTATTACCGAAACTATCAAACTCGCCCACAGCATAAATCATATCCTCCAATATCTTATCTGTTTAATCATCATATTTTCATATGATACTTGTCAAATATTATTGTACTATAGTATTTTATATTTGTCAAGTATAAATTTACAATAGTATTGTAATAATTGACTTTATAAGGAGTGTTTTTATGTTCTATGAGCGTCTTAAAGAGTTACGGTCCTCTCTTGGTTTGAATCAAGTCGAATTCGGCAAAAAGCTCAGTGTTTCAAAGCAGTGCATTAGCAACTGGGAAAGCGGATATATTCAGCCTTCCGTTGATATGCTCCGCCGCATAGCTGAGACCTTCTCTGTCAGCACGGACTATCTCCTGGGGCTGAATGACAAGCCTACTCTTGACGTTGAGGGCCTGACTAATGAACAGATACTCCACCTGAGAGCAGTCATTGACGATATTCGTGGATAAAAAAACGGACAGCCTGAGCTGTCCGTTTCGTTTTTATGTACATTTTAAGCCATGAGCTTTACCATTACTGCCTTCTGTGCGTGGAGACGGTTCTCGGCTTCCTCGAATATCTCGTTTGCGTGTGCCTCGAATACCTTCTCGGTTATCTCCTCTTCACGGTGTGCAGGGAGACAGTGAAGCACCATTGCATCCTCATGAGCAGCAGCCATGAGCTCGTCGTTTACCTGGTAGCCTGCAAAGGCCTTCTTACGCTTTTCAGCTTCGCCTTCCTGTCCCATGGATGCCCATACGTCTGTCAGAACCACATCTGCGTCCTTTGCTGCCTGGATAGGTGAATTAGTCATCTCAAACTTGTCACCGTACTCCTTTGCAAAGTCAAGTATCTCCTTCGGAGGCTGGTAGTCGTCAGGGCAAGCGATAGATACGCTCATACCTACCTTGAGACCACCTACGATAAGGGAGTTTGCCATATTGTTTCCGTCACCGATAAAGCACATTTTCAGGCCTGCAAAGCTGCCTTTGAACTCACGGATAGTCATGAGGTCAGCAAGTACCTGGCAAGGGTGACAGAAGTCTGTAAGGCCGTTGATTATCGGGATGCTGCCGTACTCAGCCAGGTCCTCTACCTCCTTCTGCTCGAAGGTACGTATCATGATGCCGTCAAGGTAGCGTGAGAGCACCCTTGCTGTGTCCTGTACAGGCTCTCCACGGCCTATCTGGAGGTCGTTTGAGGAGAGGAACAGAGGGTAGCCGCCAAGCTGGTACATACCGGTCTCAAAGGACACACGGGTACGTGTGGAGGCCTTCTGGAATATCATTCCCAGTGTCTTGCCCTTCAGGTGGGGGTGTGGTATACCGTGCTTCAGCTCGTATTTGAGCTGGTCAGCAAGGTTGAGTATATCGAGTATCTCGTCAGTGCTCAGGTCGAGCATTTTAAGTAAGTGTTTCATTAATATTTATCCTTTCAATAGGTCATTATTTCTGCTTGTTCATTTCTCCGAAGGCCCTGTCTATAGCCACTGCAAACAGCGGGATATAGTCATCGAATGCCTTGTTGTCTATCTCCACGTCGTACTGGAGGTCGCCGCCGACTCCTGTTTTGGTGGATATTTTTCCGACTACCGCATCTTCCAGCTTTATCTCAAAGTTTCTGCGGTCCTTGCTGGTCAGCGCATAGTGCATATTCCTTCCCACTGCGGTTATTGTGGGGTCCAGGAACATGGACTTGCACTCCATTTTCATAAATGTATCGTCGTTCAGGACTATTGTGAAAAAGGGCTTTCTCGTATCACCTGTCTGTATTATCGTGTAGAGGTTATAGTTGCTGGCATCCAGAAGGATATAACGCTGGCCGAATCCCTTTTTCTTTACTGTATACAGAAGTTTTTGCTGCTTATCCTCGACAATATACTTGTTACCTTTTGATGCTACTACTAACTCCATGCTCATTCCTCCAGTATCTCCACCAATATTTTAAGTCCTTCCCTCAGCTCGTCATCCGCTATTGTAAGCGGAGGAAGAAGTCTGACCTTCTCCTTTGCAGTAAGCACGAGCAATCCCCTGTTCAGCGCCTCTTTGGCAATGTCGCCGGCTTTTTTTGTTTTCAGGCTTATGCCTACCATAAGTCCAATGCCGCTGACTCCTGCCACCTCGCTGCATTTTTCAAGTTCTGTCTTTATTATATCTGCCTTCCGGCTCACATCATCGAGGAAGCCTTCGGTATTCAGACGGTCAAGGACCGCAAGACCTCCTGCACAGGCTACAGGATTGCCTCCGAATGTGGAACCGTGTGTACCCGGTGTAAGCACTCCGCTGCACTTTTCGTTCATGAGGCAGGCTCCCATGGGAAGTCCTCCTGCGATACCTTTTGCAAGGGTAGTTATATCTGCTTTTCTGCCGAAGTTCTCACCGGCCAGGAACTTTCCTGTCCTTCCGACTCCGGTCTGTATCTCGTCTGCAATGACCAGAACGTCCTTTTCAGCGCAGAGGTCGAATATAGCGTCAACGAAGTCCTGCTGAAGAGCGTTTACTCCGCCCTCGCCCTGGACGTACTCTATCATAACGGCACATACCGTGTCATCCAGCTTGGCTTTCAGGTCCTCTATATCATTGGCTGTGACGTAGATGAATCCCTCTAAGAATGGGAAGAAGTAGTTATGGAAAACGTCCTGACCTGTAGCTGAAAGGGTAGCAATGGTCCTTCCGTGGAAGGAATTGACCAATGTTATAATATTATGACGTCCCTTGCCGTACTTGTCAAAGCTGTATTTCCTTGCTACCTTTATAGCGCACTCATTGGCCTCAGCTCCGCTGTTGCCGAAGAACACTCCGCTGTATCCGGCTGTGGCACAGAGCTTTTCTGCAAACTCTGCCTGCACGTCGGTATAGTAGTAATTCGAGTTATGCTGAAGGGTCCTTACCTGGGCACAAACGGCATCTGCCCATTTTTCGTCGCAGTAGCCGAGAGAATTGGTACCGATGCCGCTTCCGAAGTCGATGTACTCTTTGCCGTTCTCGTCAACGCAGCGTCTGCCCTGTCCCTTTTTCATAGCCATCGGGTATCTTCCGTATGAATGGACTACATGGTCGTCGAATTTTTTTATTGTAATATCATTGCTGCTCATAAAAATTCCTCCTGTGGGACAGGTCTGTCCTTCTCGCAGACCCCTCTTATTATAAATTAAATACAATATAATTATAACGCTGTTGCCCTAATAAAATCAATAATTTGCACAGCTATTTCCGTAAACTTTTTGTATACAAGTAAATGGTTTTAATTTTTGCGATAATTATGTGAACTGTGTTCCGATTCCTTCGTTAGAAAGTATCTCAATAAGTATAGAGTGGGGAACTCTTCCGTCAATGATGACCGTCTTGTTTACTCCCCTTCTTACAGCCTCTACACAGCAGTCTATCTTGGGTATCATTCCGCCGGAGATTATGCCCTGTCTCTTCAGGAAAGGCACCTCACTTACGTTTACCTCAGGGATGAGTGTGGAAGGGTCATCCTTGTCACGGAGAAGTCCTGCAATATCTGTCATGAGGATGAGGTTCTCAGCACCGAGCTCAGCAGCTATCCTTGCTGCGGCTGTGTCAGCATTGACGTTATAGGTGTGCCCCTCCTCGTCTGTTGCCACTGTTGCGATAACAGGGATATTTCCGTTAGCAAGAGCATCCAGGATAGGCTTGGTGTTCACCTTTTTTATCTCGCCTACCCAGCCAAGGTCCTGACCGTCGTCCGTGGTCTTTTTCTCGGCCATGAGCATCTCTCCGTCTATTCCGCAGAGACCTACTGCACTGCCCTTGTGCTGTGCAAGGAGTTGTACAAGTTCCTTGTTGACCTTGCCGGAGAGGACCATTTTCACTACATCAACTGTAGCGTCGTCGGTATATCTCAGACCGTTCACGAAACGGCTCTCGATGTTCAGTTTTTTCAGCATATCGCTTATCTCAGGGCCGCCGCCGTGTACCAGGACCACCTTCACTCCTACCAGTGAGAGGAGCACGATGTCTGTCATAACAGCGTCCTTGAGCTCCTTGTTGGTCATGGCATTTCCGCCGTACTTGATAACAAGTATCTTGTTATTGTACTTCTGTATGTAGGGCAGAGCGTCGATGAGCACCTGCGCCTTGTTCTGATTTGATATTTTTTCCATTTCTATCATTCCTCTTGATAATAATTATAAATCAGTATGGCCTTTATATGGGCTTTCCTCCTGCTGCTGCCACAGCGCCGCATATCAGCCTGTGTACGGTCTCAGGTTCGTTTATGCCTCTCAGACAGCAAAGGCCGTCCGGGAAAACGTATGCCGATATATAGCCTATCTCACGCTTTGTACCGAACCAGGCGATGTTAGTCAGTGCCCTTATGTCGTACGTCCGGCAGCTATGCTTTTCGATTATCATGAACCTGTGGTCTGTGACGGCATATGTGTTCACAGAGTGTATCGAGCGGATGACTCCCACAACACCGGCAACCAGCATAACTGCTGCGAAAAACAGAAATATATTGGCAAATCCATATCCGTTTGCCGCAAGAAATATGCCGAATCCCACTGCAAGCAGTGTGAGCACGCCTGGGATGATGTACAGCTTTGTCAGGTCCGGGACTCCTCTTTCAGCCAGTGATGACTTCATGAGAGTACCGCCTATCCATATAGGTCTTTCGTCAGGAGCTAAGTACTTCCAGACCTTCTTCTCAAACTTCGCCTGCTCGGCTCTTGACACCTTAGCCATAGCGGGTCCTTATGAACGGTAATCGCCGTTTATCTTGACGTAATCATATGTGAGGTCACAGCCCCATGCTACGGCACTTCCGGGACCCTCGCCGAGGGATATGATTATCTGTATCTCGTCCTCACTGAGCACCTTCTTGGCAACGTCCTCGTCGAAGGCTGTAACGCAGCCCTTGCGTCCGAGAGCGATGCTACCGCTCTTTGAAGACATATCAATATCAACATTGCTGATGTCAAATTCAGCATCGGAATAGCCTATTGCACAGTAGATACGTCCTGCATTAGCGTCCTGACCGAATATCATAGCCTTGAACAGGCTTGAACATATAACGGATTTTGCAACAGTTTCAGCTATCTTCTCTGTCTCAGCGCCTGAAACCGCACACTCGATGAGCTTTGTAGCGCCTTCGCCGTCCCTTGCCATCATTCTTGCAAGGTTCATCATTATAGCATAGAGAGCATTCTGGAACTTCTCGAACTCCTCGTCCTCCTTGGTCACAGGCTTGTTTCCTGCGCTTCCGGAAGCCATTACGCATACCATATCATTTGTGGAGGTGGCTCCGTCAACGCTGGCACGGTTGAGAGTTACTTTTACCACATCGCTGAGCGCTCTCTGAACGAGCTCCTCAGAGATAGCAGCGTCAGTTGTGATGAATGTAAGGGTTGTTGCCATGTTGGGGTGTATCATACCGCTGCCCTTGAGCATTCCGCCCATAGTACAGGTCTTGCCGCCCATTTCAAATTGTACGGCTATCTCCTTCTTGCGTGTGTCGGTAGTCATTATTGCTTCAAGAGCACGGGGATTTCCGTCGTAGGTAAGTCCCTCTGCAAGGGACTTCATACCGTTTGCGATAGGCTCGATAGGAAGTACCTGACCGATTACTCCGGTAGAGGCTACGATAACGTCCTCAGGGTCGATGCCAAGCTCCTTTGCAGCAAGCTCGCACATCATGTTTGCCTTTTCCACGCCGTCTGCATTGCAGGTGTTTGCGTTTACGGAGTTCACGATAACTGCTCTTGCCTTGCCGTTTTTGAGATGCTCCTTAGTTACAAGGATAGGAGCGCCCTTTACCTTGTTTGTAGTGTACACTGCTGCTGCGGTACACTCTGTATCAGCTACGATGAGAGCAAGGTCGTTCTTCTTTGCTGTTACTGTTGCACCTGCGTGAGCAAGTCCGCACTGTATTCCGTTTGCCCTGAAGCCCTTTGCGGCACAGACTCCGCCCTCAACGAAAGTCACGTTCTTTACGGGTTTTAATTCCATGATATATTCTCCTTTTCAGCCATTAGCTGTCAGACTGTCGGACCGCCGGAGCGGCCTCTGCTTTTTACTCTCTGTTTTCTATTTTCTTTATAAAGTCCTCAACAGTACGAAGGAATTCTGTCTTGTCCTCCGCATTTGACCACTGGTGGGAAAGAGCTTTCAGCTCTGCATCTGCAAGTATCGGTCTGATGTCGTCATATCTCTTGCAGAGGTACTTCTCCTTTGCGTTGCAGAGGTTGGCCATAAGCTGTCCCTCGTACATCTCGCCGGTGAAAATGTCATCTTTGAGCATCTCTATAGCTCTGTTTATTGCTACAACTGAGAATATCTTCTGTCTGAGCATACGGCTCACATCTGCGACAGTCAGCTTGTCCTCAGTTTTTTCCATGACTGCATTGAACCACTCCTCAATAGGGAAGTTCAGTCCGTCGTCAGGGATAAGGTCATATTCATATATTTCTCTCAAGGTTTTGTTATGCATAATCATACCTCCAGTTTACGGGGGCGACCATTGACCGAGCTGTGTGCTCAGTTTCAAACCAGACCCGTTGTTTCATCTATTCCCATCATTATATTCAGGCACTGCACAGCCGCACCGCTTGCGCCCTTGCCCAGATTGTCAAGTCTGGAGCAGAGAAGTATCTGCTCATCGTTTCCGAATACAAATACCTGCATCTTGTTCTGTCCGCTGAGAGTGTTTGATGCAAGGAAGAAGCTCTTCTGCTCATCTGCGGACATAAGAGGCATTACCTCTATCATGTTTGCTCCCCGGTAGTGCTTTGCGTACATATCATGTATCTGCTCTGCGGTGAACTTCTTCGGGAGAGTTCTTGTCTGCACCGGTACGCTTACTACCATTCCGCTGAAATAGTCACACACCATAGGGTTGAACATAGGAGTATATTCAAGTCCTGAAACAGCCTTCATCTCCGGCAGGTGCTTGTGCTGCTGAGAGAGTGCGTACTGTCTGGGGCTATTGAATTCGAAAGGCTTATCATCGCCCTCATATACTGCGATAGCCTTCTTGCCTGCTCCGCTGTAGCCTGATGTTGCATAGGCAAATACAGGGAAGTCAGCAGGGATGATGCCGTTCTTCACAAGAGGATAAACTATGGAAGCGAATCCGCTGGCATAGCATCCGGGCACTGCAACTCTGTTTGAGGTGCGTATCTTCTCCCTGTGCTCAGGAGAGAGCTCCGGGAAGCCGTAGGCCCATGCAGGGTTGGTCCTGTGAGCAGTAGATGCGTCGATAATACGGACATGGTCATTGTCCACGAATGAAACCGCCTCTCTTGCAGCGTCGTCAGGCAGACAGAGGAAGGTGTAATCGGACATATTTATAAGTCTTGCTCTCTCTGCGGAGTCCTTGCGCTTATCCTCGCTTATGCGGAGCAGCTCGATGTCGTTCCTGCCCTCGAATCTCTCCAGTATTTTAAGGCCGGTAGTACCCTCCTGGCCGTCTATATACACTTTTACTGACATTTCTATTCCTCCTGTATCTTACGGGCTGAAACGCCCAGGCATCTCAGTCACATTGACGCTTCCGCCGCATCTGGGGCAGAACCGCTCATCATCTATCATTTTGCAGCTTGTCCATTTATATCCGCATTTCCGGCAGACGTGCTCTCTGTCAACGGGCATTGGACCATATACGCACTGGACAATATCCTCATAGGGCTCATAGCTCCCTTTGCCTGCCTTTGTACCGCAGTAACGGCAATAAGCGTCGCCTCCAAGGAGCTTGTGGCAGTTTCCGCAGCGGCCCTCATAATCTGTGCTGAGCTCCGGCAGAGGGTATCTGCATTTGCCGCAATACCTCGCTGAGGCTCCGTTCATTTTTCCGCAGACAGGACATTGTCTGTCCTTTTTCTCAAAGAGTCTTTTCATATGAGCACCGCCCTCCGGTTCATTTTTTCCTGCGCTTGTTCCTGCGCTTTGAGGTCTTTCTCAGGTACTTCTGCCTTTTCGGGTCCTCCAAGTCGGACTCGTCCTCCTTCATGGAGTGCCATACGCTTATGACCAGAGTTGCCACGACAATGCCTATGAACCAAAGAAGATAGGCTTTAGGCCGGACTGGTATGAGAAGTCCCATTACCAGGACTCCCGATACCCACAGCACTCCCATAAATATCGTAAGGCCTATGGTAAATACAAGGTCTTTTTTCTTCATCAGGCCAGCAGCTCTCCAAGACGTGTCTCTGCAAGAGCTATCTGCTCCTTTACAGCCTCAGGTGAAGGTCCGCCCTCGGACTTGCGCTCTCTTACGCAGGTATCAAGACTGATAGCCTCGTATACATCATTATCAAATGTATCTGTCATAGCCTTGTACTCCTCTATAGGCAGGGTCTCAAGGGTGAGTCCCTTTTCTATGCACTTTGCAACGAGAGTGCCTGTTATCTTGTATGCGTCACGGAAGGGCATACCCTTCTTTACAAGGTAGTCAGCACAGTCAGTGGCATTGATGAAGCCCTTTGCAGCAGCATTTCTCATATTGTCCTTCAGCACTCTCATTGTTGAGAGCATGGGAGTGAAGGTCTTTACACAGAGCTTTACATTGTCAACAGCGTCAAATATTGCCTCCTTGTCCTCCTGCATATCCTTGTTGTATGCAAGGGGGAGTCCCTTCATCATGGTGAGAAGAGTCATAAGGTCGCCGTTCACTCTTCCTGTCTTTCCTCTTATGAGCTCTGTAACGTCAGGATTCTTCTTCTGAGGCATTATTGAGGAGCCTGTTGCAAAGGCATCGTCCAGCTCAACGAACTTGAACTCCCATGAACACCAGAGGATTATTTCCTCGGAAAAACGTGAGAGATGTGTCATCAGCAGTGACAGTGCACAGTTCAGCTCCACGCAGTAGTCACGGTCAGAAACTCCGTCAAGGCTGTTTGCCATGGGAGCTGTGAAACCCAGCAGGTCAGAGGTCTGTTTCCTGTTTGTCTTATATGTTGTGCCTGCCAGTGCACCGCTGCCCAGAGGACAGTAGTTCATGCGCTTTGCAGTGTCCTGTAATCTTTCTATATCACGAAGGAGCATCCATACATATGCCATGAGATGATGTGCGAATGTAATAGGCTGTGCTCTCTGGAGGTGAGTATATCCCGGCATGATAGTCTCGGTATGCTCCTTTGCCATGCCGATGAGAGTCTTTATAAGCTCCACAACAAGCTCCTGTATCTGAGCTATCTCGTCACGGAGATAGAGTCTCAGGTCAACAGCTACCTGGTCGTTTCTTGAACGTGAGGTATGAAGTCTCTTTCCCACATCTCCAAGACGCTTTGTGAGCTCTGCCTCAACAAACATATGGATGTCCTCTGCGTTGGGGTCAAGCTCCAGCTTGCCGGAGTCTATATCAGCCAGTATTTCTTTGAGTCCGGCGATTATCTCAAGGCTGTCCTCCTTTGTTATGATACCGCAGTCTCCCAGCATAGTTGCGTGGGCTATACTGCCCTGTATATCGTGACGGTACATACGTCCGTCAAAGGCTATGGAAGAATTGAAAGCGTTGACACCTGCGTCCACCTGCTTTGAAAATCTTCCTGCCCACATCATATCTGCCATAGTTTTACTCCTTTTATCCGATTCATGATTCAGTAATTTTTCTTATCGCTGATACTGCGGTACTCCTCAAAGAGCTCCAGACATTCCTCACGGCCGAGCTCCTGAGAGGACAGTTCCTCTTTCTCATAGAAATCCTTGTCACGGAAGCCTATACTGTCCGTATCATCTACATTGCAGCCATACCGCACCTTCCGGATGTTCGCCCATAGTATGGCTCCCCGGCACATGGGGCAGGGTTCCGCTGTAGTGTAGAGCTCACAGCCTGAAAGGTCAAAGGTCCCCAGAGCTTTGCAGGCTCTGCGGATAGCCATTACCTCTCCGTGACAGGTAGGGTCATTCTGTTTCAGGACTTCGTTATGTCCTCTTCCGACTATCTCGCCGTCCCTGACGATAACACATCCGAAGGGCCCGCCGTGACCGGCTCTTATGCCCTTTCTGGCCTCGTCTATTGCGGCTTTCATATACTTATCCATACAGACCTCACACAAGACCAGTGTATTTGTTACGATAGATGAGGTCATCTCTTACTGTAAATCCCATATGCTCCCAGAACGCATTGCCGTTCTCGTTATGGTCAAATACCACCAGCAGCACTTTGTTGATGCCTTCTTTGCAAAGAGCCTCCATAGCGCTGTCCACCAGCATCCTTCCTATGCCCTGGCCACGGTACTCAGGAAGTACTGAAACATGGTGAAAGATACCTCTTCGTCCGTCATGACCTGCCAGTATAGTTCCGATAACTCTGCCGTCATCAACGGCAACAAAGCTGGTATTGGGATTCCGCCTGATATATCTTGCAAGTCCCTCCGGGCTGTCATCGACCGGATTGATGCCTTCATGTTCTTTCCAGACTTCAGCAATACCGTCCCAGTCGTCGCTCGTCATGATCCTTGTCTTTACCATATCCATACCTCCTTACGATACAATTTCCATTTCTGGATTACAGCTTAAATCATAACAGGCAGGAGAAGGCTCCCCTGCCTGAAATCATCAGTTTAAGAATACAAAAAATACGATAAGCTCTATAATACACACAGCCGCAACCATTCCGATGTCGAACTTGAAGCCGTTCTTCGCCGACTCCTTTTCGCTGCCGTCGGCCATTACAGCCTTTGACGGGTCTGCGCTGTCATACATCAGTTCTACAGTATCGCCGTCTTTAAGGGAACTTCCCTTATCGAGCAGTCCTACTGCCTTTGTATAGGTCGTGCCGTCCACCTCATAGACCAACGTGAAGTCATTGAGGTTTGCCATAGCAGGACCCTGTCCTTTTCCGCTGCGGATATCGTATCTCTGCTTATTTGAAACTACCGCACTGACAGGAGCAGCGATGCCCGCAAATGACCCGGTATCGCTCTCTCTGAGCTGTTTAAGATTTGCCATGAAATCCTGTGCGGCAAAGAATACAACAAATAAAGCAAAAGCGATGAGTGCGAGCTTTATTATAAGCATTACTTGTTGTTTCTCTTCTGGTCCAGCTTAGCCTTTACCTTTATCGGGAGACCGAAGAGGTTGATGAAGCCTGCTGCGTCAGCCTGGTTGTAAACCTCATCCTCATCGAATGTAGCAACTTCCTCATCATAGAGAGTATAGGGTGAAGTTACGCCTGCGTTGATGATATTGCCTTTGTAGAGCTTGAGCTTTACGTCGCCGGTAACAGTCTTCTGTGTCTCAGTAACGAAAGCGCTCATAGCCTCACGGAGAGGTGTGTACCACTGGCCGTTGTATACGATGTCAGCGAACTTGATGCCGAGGTACTGCTTAACACGAGCTGTCTCCTTGTCGAGGCAGATAGTCTCAAGAACTTCGTGAGCGTGATAAAGGATAGCACCGCCGGGGGTCTCATAAACGCCTCTGGACTTCATACCAACGAGACGGTTCTCAACGAGGTCAGCAATACCGATACCGTTCTCGCCGCCCAGCTTATTCAGTGTGGAAACTATCTCAACACCGTTCATAGCCTTGCCGTCGATAGCTGTAGGGATACCCTTCTCGAAGTGGATAGTTACATATGTGGGCTTGTCAGGAGCGTCAATAGGAGATACGCCCAGTTCGAGGAAGCCCTTCTTCTCGTACTGAGGCTCGTTTGCAGGATCCTCAAGATCGAGACCCTCGTGTGAGAGGTGCCAGATGTTCTTATCCTTGGAGTAGTTTGTCTCTCTGTTTATCTTCAGGGGGATGTTGTGTGCCTCAGCGTAATCGATCTCCTGGTCTCTGGACTTCAGGTCCCATTCTCTCCAGGGAGCGATGATGTGCATATCGGGAGCGAAAGCCTTGATAGCAAGCTCGAATCTTACCTGGTCATTGCCCTTTCCGGTGCAGCCGTGGCAGATAGCGTCAGCGCCTTCCCTGATAGCGATCTCAGCTATTCTCTTGGCGATGATAGGACGAGCAAATGAAGTACCGAGCATATATCTGTTCTCATAGATAGCGCCTGCCTGTACTGTAGGGAATACGTAGTCCTGGATGAACTCTTCCTTCAGGTCCTCGATGTAGAGCTTGGAAGCGCCTGTCTTGATAGCCTTCTCCTCAAGTCCGTCAAGCTCTGTGCCCTGTCCAACGTCACCGGAAACAGCGATAACTTCGCAGTTATTGTAGTTTTCCTTGAGCCACGGAATGATGATAGATGTATCGAGTCCGCCTGAATATGCGAGAACTACCTTTTTGATGTCCTTCTTGTTTGCCATGGTTATTACCTCCTGAAATAAATGCCTTAAAACCGGCATGGATTTACGTTATGATTCTATTATACACCCAAAGAAAATATTGTCAAGTGGTATTGAATAAATATTCATTTTTATTTGAAATATTCACACTTATGCAAATATTATCCATGTGTTAGCTCTGTTTAACTTCATTTCTTCCCATATTTCTCCGCACTATACGCAAAGTAAAAAAGTTTTGCTGATTATTGAGCCGTTTTGTACGAAATTACGATTTTTCGGCAAATTGCATCAATCCCCTTGCTATTTTTTGTGTTTATGTTATAATATTAGTGTGGAACAGGCTGTATTGACAGCTTGATAAATTATTATCAAGGTCCACGTCAATATCTTTTTACCTATAACTGGAGGCTCATCATAATGGGAGATAAAAACGGAACAAAGATAACTATACTCGGTGCCGGAAATGTCGGCGCTACTGTTGCATATACATTCGCTATCGCAGGCACCTGCTCTGACGTAGTGCTTGTGGACATCAATAAAGCTAAGGCCAAGGGCGAGGCTATGGACATCCGTCAGGGTGTTTCCTTCGGACACAACGTTGAGATATACGACGGCACCTATGAGGACGCTGCCGGCTCTGATATCGTTGTTGTTACTCTCGGCCTTGCAAGAAAGCCCGGCCAGACAAGACTTGACCTTGCTCAGGCTAATGTCAACATAATCAAGGAGGTAATGCCTCAGGTAGCTAAGTACGCTCCTGACGCTATCTACGTCGTTGTCAGCAACCCTGTAGACATCCTTACATATACCATTTTAAAGTGTACTGACCTTGAGCCCAGACAGGTCATCGGTTCCGGTACTGCTCTGGATACTTCCCGTCTCCGTTCAAGCATCGCTGACCATGTGGGACTCTCCCCTAACAGCATCCACGCTTACGTTTTCGGTGAGCACGGTGATTCTTCATTCATCCCCTGGTCACTCACAAATATCGCAGGTATCCCCATGGAGGAGTACTGCTCCGACCAGGACCACGCTGACCTTGACGAAGACGAGATAATCGAAGAGGTCCGCAAGGCAGGCGCCGAGGTCATCAAGAGAAAGGGTGCTACCTTCTACGCTATCGCAATGAGCGTAAACAAGATATGCGATTCAATACTCCGTGATGCAAACAACATCATCACTGTATCGACTCTCATGGACGGCAGATACGGTATCAGCGATGTATGTCTCAGTCTCCCGGCAGTTATCGGCAGCAACGGTATCGAAAGGGAAGTATCACCAAAGCTCACGGATGATGAGGTAGCAAAGCTCCAGGCCAGTGCAAAGGCCCTCAGAAGTGTCATCGACCAGATAGAATTCTGATCATCAGCGGAGAGCAGAATTGTTCTCCGCTATTTTTATATTCCGTGCCAGAGATCATTGTTTTAACATATATCCGGCTCTGGTCATCAGGCTGTTCCATGACATCACACATATTTCTATAATATAATGTCATACTTATCCTGATGCCGGATATGACTCCCACAGAAAGGAAAAAATATGAACTACGCAGAAGAATCACTGAAAAAACACTATGAATGGCAGGGAAAGGTAGAGGTCATCTGCCGTGCTCCCCTTGAAACAAGAGACGACCTTTCACTCGCCTACACTCCCGGAGTAGCTCAGCCTTGTCTGGAGATACAGAAGGACGTTGACAAGAGCTATGAACTCACCCGCCGCTCAAACCTTGTGGCTGTAGTCACTGACGGTACTGCTGTCCTCGGTCTTGGTGACATCGGCCCTGAGGCCGGTATGCCTGTTATGGAGGGAAAATGCGCTCTCTTTAAGGCCTTCGGTGACGTTGACGCTGTTCCGCTCTGTATCCGCTCAAAGAAAGTCGAGGACATCGTAAATACAGTCAAGCTCCTTGCAGGCTCCTTCGGAGGAGTAAATCTGGAGGATATATCCGCTCCCTGCTGCTTCGAGATCGAAAAGCAGCTCAAGGAGTGCTGTGACATCCCGATATTCCACGATGACCAGCACGGTACTGCTGTTGTTACTCTTGCAGCTATGCTCAACGCTCTCAAGGTAGTTGGCAAAAAGCTGGACGAGATAAGAGTTGTTACCTCCGGCGCAGGTGCTGCCGGTATCGCTATCATCAAGCTCCTCATATCTATGGGACTTCAGGATGTAGTGCTCTGCGACAGAAACGGCGCTATCTACAAGGGCCGTCCCGAGGGCATGAATCCCATGAAGGATGAAATGGCTGAGATAACCAATAAACAGATGAGAAAGGGCAGCCTTGAAGAAGTTATCAAAGGCGCTGATGTTTTCATCGGTGTATCTGCTCCCGGCTGTGTAACTCCCGAAATGGTAAAGTCTATGGCTGACAAGCCTATCCTCTTCCCCATGGCTAACCCCACTCCTGAGATAATGCCTGACCTTGCTAAGGAAGCAGGTGCGGCTGTTGTTGGTACAGGAAGAAGTGACTTCCCCAACCAGATAAACAACGTTCTTGCATTCCCCGGAATCTTCCGTGGTGCTCTTGATGTTCGTGCAAGTGACATCAACGACGCTATGAAGATAGCTGCTGCCAAGGCTATTGCTTCATTTGTAACTGACGATAAGCTCAGCGCTGACTATATCATCCCAAGCGCTCTGGACAAGTCCGTTGCTCAGGCTGTTGCAAAGGCTGTTGCTCAGGCTGCTAAGGAGACAGGCGTTGCACGCATCTGAGGTAAGTGATTTATAAATATTTGTATGGGAGGCCGGGAGCGGCCTCCCTTTTTGTATTGAAAAAACACAGTGTCTGTGCTATAATGATTAAATAGATAGATCGGAATTTGGAGCGTGACGCTGCAACATTTCACTCTTTCGCTTACGGGAACACTGTTGTAAAACAGAATTTCCATTTGTAGGGGCACCATTCGGTACAAATAATATACAATAACTATTGAATAATAAAAAGGAATGATAAATATGAGCTTAAACGACACTCCCTCCTCAGAGAGAATACACATAGGATTCTTCGGCATGAGAAATGCCGGCAAATCAAGCGTGGTGAATGCTGTCACCGGACAGGAGCTCTCCGTAGTCTCCGACGTGAAGGGCACTACCACTGACCCGGTAACTAAGGCAATGGAGCTCCTTCCACTTGGTCCGGTAGTCATAATCGACACTCCCGGCTTTGACGATGTAGGCGCTCTCGGAGAGCTCCGTGTAAAAAAGACCCGCCAGATACTCAACCGCACTGACATTGCTGTGCTGGTAGTTGACTCCTCAGTGGGACTATCTCCCGCAGACAATGAGCTGGTCTGTATTTTCAGGGATAAGGATATCCCATTCATTGTGGTGTACAATAAATCCGACATAGCTCCCCTGTCCGGACTGAAAGAAAATGAGATCTCAGTCTGTGCTCAGAGCGGAGAGAATATCTATGAGCTTAAAGAAAAAATAGCCGCCCTCGCAAAGAACTTCCAGGCCGAAAAGCGCATTGTGGGAGACCTTCTCTCCCCCGGAGATATGGTGGTGCTGGTAACTCCAATCGATGCAGCCGCTCCAAAGGGACGAATGATACTGCCACAGGTACAGACTCTCCGTGATGTTCTGGACGCTGACGCTATGGCTGTTTTCACTAAGGAATTCCAGCTTGCAGATACACTCGGCGGTCTTTCTCAGAAACCGAAAATGGTCATCACTGATAGCCAGGCCTTCGGAATGGTCAGCAAAACAGTCCCGGATGATATACCGCTGACTTCCTTCTCTATACTCATGGCCAGATACAAGGGATTCCTCGAAACTGCCGTTAAAGGCGCTGCAGCTATAAAAGAGCTCAAAGACGGCGACACCGTTCTCATCTCTGAGGGCTGTACCCACCACAGACAGTGCGGCGATATAGGCAGCGTAAAGCTGCCGGCTCTTCTGAAAAAAACTACCGGAAAAGAACTGAACATCCGCCTGACCTCAGGAAGAGAGTTCCCGGAGGACCTTTCAGATGCCGCACTTGTCATCCACTGCGGCGGATGTATGCTTAATGAGCGTGAAATGACTTTCCGCAGAAAGTCCGCAGAGGACCAGAATGTCCCATTCACAAATTACGGCATCGCACTTGCACTTATGAACGGCATCCTGAAACGTTCCCTCAGCATCTTTCCGGACCTTGCCTCTCAGGTCTGACCATATCCTACCCGGATGCATATAATATATTACAGATGTATATATCCCGTAAGAACGGGCAATAATACTGACAGCGATACAAAATTTATATATATCCGGGAGATAAGCATTATGACTGTTAAAAGAGGAGATATTTATTATGCCGATCTCAGTCCCGTTGTGGGTTCTGAACAGGGCGGTGTCAGGCCTGTACTTATAGTCCAGAACGACGTTGGCAACCGGCACAGTCCCACTGTGATAGCGGCGGCCATTACCAGTCAGCGTGATAAAACTCATCTGCCAACTCACATAGAGGTGCAGGCGGATAAGTGCGGTCTGGCAAAGGACAGCATCGTCCTTCTCGAACAGATAAGAACCATCGACAAGAAACGGCTCAAAGACAAAATGGGAGAGCTGGACCTCCGTTCCATGAACAAGGTCAATACTGCACTGTCCATCAGCTTCGGGCTGGAGATATGAGTTATAAGAGAGCAGAAAAAGGGCGCACATATTGCGCCCTTTGCTTTTGATCTCAGGCGGAATGCCTGTCTCCTGCTGATTTCAAAGCACTTCTATCCTGTTCTTTCGTATCCGCCTCATAAACACCAGTGATACTGCCGCTGATATAAACTCCGCAATTGGGAATGTGAGCCAGACTGTCCATGCCTTATCCATATCATCACGGGCAAGCAGCGAGAATCCGTAGGCTACAGGAAGTACCAGCACGATCTGTCTCAGCACAGATATTACCAGAGACTCCAGTCCGCTGTCAAGTGCCTGGAATATTCCCTGAAATGCTATGTTGAGTCCTGCAAATACAAAGCTCACTGAAATTATCCTTATGGCACTTATACAGAGCTTTTCAGTTTCACCTGAAAGTCCGAACACTCCTGCCAGAGGGGAAGCAAAGAGCTCCAGTCCGACAAGTCCTGCGGCCATTATTATAAGTGTGAACATTATTCCGTACTTTATCCCTGCATTCACTCTCTTTCTGTCTCTCATTCCGTGACTGAATGACACTATGGGAGTTATGGCATCCCTGAGTCCAAAGGCTGCAAAAAGTATGAACTGCTGTATTTTGTAGTATAGTCCATAGGCTGTTACCATATTACCGCTGAATCGGAGTATCATATTGAGTCCGTAGGTCATCACTGACATAAGTGCCTGTGCGATTATTGCAGGGAGACCAATGGAGTATATGGCTTTTATAACATTGCCGGAAGGTCTCATGTACCGCAGTCCGTTTTCCACTGCACTGTTGAATTTGATGTGGAACAAAAGTGCCAGAAGGAAGGATGATACCTGACCTATCACTGTTGCATAGGCAGCTCCCTTTACTCCAAGCTCAGGCAGTCCAAGAAGTCCGTATATCAGAACAGGGTCAAGAATAATATTTATGACCGCTCCTGCTATCTGTGCTATGGTTGAATAGAGTGAAAGTCCTGTTGCCTGGAGGAGCTTTTCAAAAACTGAAAAATATACTATTCCCACAGACATGGTACAGCATATCCTCAGATAGCTCACTGCCATGTCTGTTATTATAGGGTCTGATGTCTGAGAGCGGATGTATGACGGCACTCCAAGCAGACCGAAGATAAGGCAGACTGCATATATCACTGCTCCGAGGAACTCCGCATTGCCTGCAACTCTTGCCGCTCTCTCCTTGTCACCCTGTCCCAGTGACTTTGAAAGCAGTGCATTCATTCCCACACCTGTACCGATGCTGACTGCAACCATGAGCATCTGTACCGGGAATGCAAGAGTCAGTGCATTGAGAGCATCCTCACCTCCGGACTTCATATTTGACACAAAGGCGCTGTCAACAATGTTATAGAATGCCTGGAGCACCATTGATATTATCATTGGTATGCCCATTGAGAGCATGAGTTTGTTGACGGGGGTCTCCGACATTTTTTTGAGTGAACTGTCTTTTTCCATTTTCATTCTCCTTGGATATTTTTTTGGAGACTTTATGGAAAGCTGCCACAACCGTCAAAAAGAAAAAGCGTAAGCCCGAATTCATCCGGACTTACGCTTTCGCTACACGACCTAAATATTATATCACGAAAATTTCCGTGAGTCAAGTGGGCAGGATAAACAAAAATCCAGAGACACATCATAGCTCAGACACAGAATAATATTATCAGCACATAAAGATAATATTTCACAACTCGACCTTCAATACTCCCCTCTCCCCTTGTATATTATGACTACTCCCCCGGCCCCCTGTGCCTGTTTTTCGTCTGCCGGGGGAGGTGTATTTGTTTGGCTATTTTACAATTACAGGTCTTCTTCTATTGTCAAATGCTACAGGAAAAATATTATAATTTGTTGCAAATGCCACTATTCACCAGAGGAAATATATGTTATAATTATCTCGTAAGTTATTGCAAATACTAAGAAATGAGGTACTCTATCATGAACAATGTAACCAACGACATTTACTATATCGGCATCAATGACCACCAGCTCGACCTCTTCGAGGGCCAGTACGACGTCCCAAATGGCATGGCCTATAACTCCTATGTTATCCTCGACGAGAAGATAGCTGTTTTCGATACCGTTGACAAAAACTTCACTGACCAGTGGCTCGCTAACCTGAAGGAGGTCATCGGTGACCGCACTCCCGATTATCTCATCGTTCAGCACATGGAGCCTGACCATTCTGCTAATATTCTCAACTTCATCAAGGCTTATCCCGGCACTAAGATAGTCGGCAACGCAAAGACCTTCACAATGATGTCAAACTTCTTTGACGGTCTTGACCTTGGCGACAGCAAGCTGGAGGTAAAGGAGGGTGACAAGCTGTCCCTCGGTAATCACGAGCTCAGTTTCGTTTTCGCTCCTATGGTACACTGGCCTGAAGTAATGTTCACATATGACAGCACAGACAAGGTGCTCTTCTCCGCTGACGCTTTCGGCAAGTTCGGTGCTCTCGATGTTGATGAGGACTGGGCCTGCGAGGCTCGCCGCTATTACTTCGGCATTGTCGGCAAGTACGGTGTACAGGTCCAGGCTGTACTCAAGAAGGCTGCTGCTCTGGACATCCAGACTATCTGCCCTCTCCACGGACCTATCCTCAAAGAGGACCTGGGCTACTACCTTGGACTCTACAACACCTGGTCATCCTACGGCGTGGAGAGTGAGGGAGTATTCATCGCTTATACTTCCGTTTACGGCAACACAAAGCAGGCTGCTGAACTCCTCAGGGACAAGCTCATCGAGAAGGGCTGCCCCAAGGTAGCTATCGCAGACCTTGCCCGTGAGGATATGGCCGAGTCAGTCGAGGACGGTTTCCGCTACGGAAAGCTGGTCCTTGCAACTACTACCTACAATGCTGACATCTTCCCATTCATGAAGCACTATATCCTTGACCTCACAGAGAGAAACTACCAGAACCGTACTATCGGTATCATCGAGAACGGATGCTGGGCTCCTACAGCAGCTAAGGTCATCAAGGCTATGTTTGAGAAGTCAAAGAATATCACATGGACTGACACAACTGTAACTATCAAATCAGCAGTCAAGGCTGAAAATATTGCTCAGATAGAGGCTCTCGCTGAGGAACTCATGAAATAAACAGCGGACTTTTCCGCTGATAATGAGGAGTTTATTATGAAAATAACTCTCAACCCCGACAAGGAAGTCGTAGCAAGAGTAAAAGAAGGACTCAAGCTCAAAGACGGATACTGTCCCTGCCGGCTTGCAAAAACTCCCGAAAACAAATGTATGTGCAAAGAATTCCGTGACCAGATAGCTGACCCGGACTTTGAGGGATTCTGCCACTGTATGCTCTACTATAAATCCAAGGAGGACTGAACCATGAACGAGATAACTATAACAAAGGAAAATTTCGACGAGGAAGTAAGAAATTTCAAGGGTATGCCCGTACTTCTGGACTTCTGGGCCGGCTGGTGCGGTCCCTGTATGATGCTCTCCCCTATAATCGAGGAGATAGCTGATGAGTATGACGGAAAGATAAAGGTCGGAAAAGTAAATGTGGACGAGCAGCCTGAGCTTGCCGCTGCATTCAGAGTTGAGAGCATACCGCTTGTAGTAGTCGTAAAGGACGGCGCTGTGACAGCAGGAGCCGTTGGCTACCGTTCAAAAGAGGACATAATCGCTCTCCTCGAAAAATAAACATTAAAAACCGGAGCTCTGCTCCGGTTTTTTCTTGACATATACTGCTTCCTATGCTATAATTGAAGAAATATTTTTCAGGAGGTATGACTATGAACATAAGAAGATTCACAGCAAATGACGCACAGGAAACTGCTGCAATGATTGCCCGGACTCTGCGTATCAGCAATGTAAAGGACTACACTCCTGAAATGATGGAGGAATGTGTACTTTCCCTCAGCGCTGATAAGCTCATAGAGCGTGCAGGCTGGCTCCATTTTTACGTTGCAGAAGATGCAGGACATATCATTGGATGCGGAGGCATCGGCCCGTACTGGGGCAAGGATGACGAGAGCAGCCTATTCACTGTATTTGTAGACCCGGATATGCAGGGTAAAGGCGTAGGCAGAGCTGTTATAAATATCCTTGAACAGGATGAATTCTTCCTGAGAGCTAAGAGAATAGAAATACCATCATCAATTACTGCGGTAAACTTCTATAAAAAATTCGGATACGACCACAAACCCGGATATGAAGAGCCTGACGAAGAAAGCATATACAGACTTGAAAAATTCAGATAAACAAAAAGACAGCTCCGGCTGTCTTTTTGTTTAAAGCCACATAAATGCGGCATAATATTACTGAGGTGATGATATGCTGGGATTTATTTTAGGCTCCATGTTCGGCGGGACTGTTGGTGTGTTCACAATGTGCCTGTGTACTGCTGCGTCCAGAGCTGACGAGGAATTAGAAAGTATGCATAACAGAACATATAAGGATATAAAATAAACATATAGTAATATAAAAAATAAAATTTGAAATTTGTAGTATTCTTTAAGACTATTTTAAGGTTCAGACTCCATAATATAAACAAATAAAATGTGTGTGAAATAAAGAACAAAAGAGGTGAGAAAAATGTTACTTTTGACTATAGGAGTTATACTTGGCAGCAGTGTTGCTTTCATTTCACTATGCCTATGTAAGGCCGCATCTGTTGCAGACCAGTACCTTACATTAGAAAAACATCCCTTTAAATAATTCTTCCAATCTCTATACCTGAAAAACAAGCTCCTGATTAGCACCAGGAGCTTGTTTTTTTATTACTTCTTTTCGGGTACCTTGATGAGGTCCTTACGCATATAAGGCTGGAGTGCCTTGGGAATGCGTATAGAGCCGTCCTCGTTAAGGTTATTTTCAAGGAATGCAATGAGCATTCTCGGAGGTGCTACAACTGTGTTGTTGAGAGTATGTGCAAAGTACTTGTTTCCGTCTGCACCCTTTACTCTTATTCCAAGACGTCTTGCCTGTGCATCACCGAGGTTTGAACAGCTTCCTACCTCAAAGTACTTCTTCTGTCTGGGTGACCATGCCTCAACATCAAGGCTCTTTACCTTCAGGTCAGCAAGGTCTCCTGAGCAGCATTCAAGTGTACGTACAGGAATGTCGAGTGTGCGGAAGAACTCAACTGTGTAGCTGTACAGCTTCTCAAACCAGTCCATAGACTCCTCAGGCTTGCAGACTACTATCATTTCCTGCTTCTCAAACTGGTGGATACGGTATACACCTCTCTCCTCAATGCCGTGAGCACCTACCTCCTTACGGAAACAAGGTGAATAGCTGGTGAGAGTCTTAGGAAGCTCTTCCTCAGGTATGATAGTATCGATAAACTTGCCTATCATAGAGTGCTCTGATGTTCCGATGAGGTAGAGGTCCTCGCCTTCTATTTTGTACATCATACCTTCCATTTCAGCAAAGCTCATAACACCTGTAACAACGTCACTTCTTATCATGAAAGGCGGGATATAGTAAGTGAATCCCTTGTCTATCATGAAGTCACGGGCATAAGAAAGAATGCAGGACTGGAGCTGTGCGATGTCACCGCAGAGATAGTAGAAACCGTTTCCGGAAGTTCTGCGGGCACTGTCAAGGTCTATTCCGTTTAACTTTTCCATGATGTCAACATGGTAGGGTACCTCAAAATCAGGTACAGCAGGCTCACCGAAACGCTCAACTTCAACATTCTCGGAGTCGTCCTTGCCTATCGGAACACTGTCGTCGATTATATTAGGGATGACCAGCATTCTCTCACGGATGTCAGCCTCTGTCTGTACCTCAAGCTGCTCAAGCTCCTCCAGCTTCTTTCCAATCTCAGCGACCTCAGCCTTTACCTTCTCGGCTTCGTCCTTCTGGCCATTCTTCATGTATCCGCCTATTTCCTTGCTCTTTACATTACGCATATTACGGAGATTGTCACATTCCAGCTTAGTCTCTCTGAATTTCTTGTCAAGCTCTATAACCTCGTCAACAAGAGCTATCTTCTCATCCTGGAACTTCTTCTTGATGTTTTCCTTTACAAGCTCAGGATTTGTTCTGATAAGTTTAATGTCGATCATTTTTTAATTACTCCTTTATTATTCTTTGGCGAGCTTTTCAGCAAGCGCCGAAAGGTCTTCTTTATCATAAAATTCAAGGATGAGAGCACCCTTGTTTTTGCCGTAATCAACCTTGACTTTACGTCCCAGCTTCTCGTTGAGGGAGATCTCCATTTCAACGAAATAGTTGTCTATTTTCTTATCTGACTTCTCACTCTTGGACTGGTCAGGTTCAAGGGACTTCTGAGCAGCCTTCTCGACCTGCCTTACGGTGAGTCCGCCTTCGGAGGCTTTCAAAGCAGTAGCAATGAGGAGCTCTTCGTCCTCAAAACCAAGGAGAGCACGTCCATGACCTGCGGAAATATCGCCTTTTTCGAGCATTTTCAGCACTCTTTCCGGCAGAGCCAGGAGTCTTACTGCGTTGGCAATTGCAGAACGGGAACGTCCCACCATTTTAGCTACCTGGTCCTGAGTCATGCCGTAATTCTCGATAAGGTCATTATATCCGGCTGCCTCTTCAATGGGGTTGAGATTCTCACGCTGAAGGTTCTCGATAATAGCTATCTGCATGGTCTCAACATCGGAGAGCTCCCTGATCGTAACTGGGACCTCTTCAAGTCCGAGCATACGTGCAGCTCTCCAGCGTCTCTCACCGGCAACTATCTGATAACTGCCGCTGCTGAGAGGTCTTACAAGAATAGGCTGGAGCATCCCATGTTCTCTTATTGAATCAGCAAGAGCTGTGATAGCATCGTCGCTGAAATTTTTTCTTGGCTGATCTCTGTTAGGCTCTAATTCGGAGGTGCGGAGCTTATTTTTTATCTGCACCTCGTTTGAATTGTCGTTGAGCAGACTTCCAAGGCCGCCCAGACCGGAGTTCAAACCGCCTCTGGCCACTTAACATCACTCCTCTTTGTTCTTTTTATTAAATGTAAAAATTCCTCTTCTCTTCTTTTTCGGGAGTTCCAGAGGCTCACCGAGTATTTCATGACATAGGAGCTCATATGCCTCCGCACCCTTTGAGGACTTATCGTAATACATTACAGGCTTTCCATAGGAAGGAGCCTCTGAGATACGCACGTTTCTGGGTATCTTTGTCTCAAAGACCTTATCCGGGAAGAATTTTTTTACCTCCTCAACAACGTCATTAGCCACATTAAGACGACCGTCAAACATTGTAAAGAGGATGCCTTCAATTTCAAGAGCCGGATTATAGTTGCTCTTGACTATTTTAATTGTATTAACAAGCTGTGAAAGACCTTCAAGGGCAAAGAACTCAGCAAGCATCGGTACAATTATTGTATCGCAGGCTACAAGTCCGTTTATAGTTATTGTACCAAGCGCAGGGGGACAGTCTATAAAGATGTAATCGTAGTCTGTCTTGCAGGTCAGGACCTGCATTTTAAGTCTGTTGAGTCTGTTTTCGTTATTAGCAAGCTCTATCTCACAGCCGGCCAGGTCCTCAGTTGCCGGAAGTATCGACACATTTTTAAAGTCTGTATGAATGACAGCATCCTGAATACGAGTCTTGCCGGTTATGACATCATAGGTCGATGCAGAGACAGTTTTTTTCTTTATACCGAATGCGGTGGTCGTATTACCCTGAGGGTCGGCGTCAATGCACAGGACCTTTTTGTCACGTGAACCAAGGTAAGCGGAAATATTTACAACAGTAGTTGATTTTCCGACTCCACCCTTCTGGTTTGCAACAGCAATTATTTTGCCCATGAAATCTTCCTTTCTAACGTTTATAGATTTATTATACCACTTTTACATTCTCTTGTAAATACGAAAATTGAAAATTTCCTTGTTAAACGCAAAAAAATGTTTCACGTGAAACATTTTCTGTAATTGTTTCACGTGAAACACTCTCACTTTATATTGAACTCTTATGCTGAATAGGTATTCTTACCCTGTACTCAATGTAATTTTCACTCTGTATTTTCTTTGAATCTGCTGAAATACCCGCTGCTTGCATCGTCTCAACTGCTCTGTTTATAGTATTCACAAACATTTTCACATTCTGAAATACCTTTGAACGCTTCTTATAACTTGCTTTCTCCTTCTGACTGCCTATGTAGTCATCTATGAGCTTCTCAGTTTTTTCTACATTCAGATTATAAGTGATTATTTTTTCAAGTACATTAAGTCTATCCTCAGCACTTCCGAGTTTTAAAAGAGCTCTTGCATGACGTTCAGTCAGATTGAATTTGACTATGAGTTCCTTCTCTTCATCTGTAAGACGTAAAAGTCTCAGCTTATTTGCAATTGTACTTTGAGCTTTCCCCAGCTTTGACGCTGCATCCTCCTGAGTCATCCCGTAGTATGTGATCAATTTTTCTATAGCAGTAGCCTCCTCAAAAAAAGAAAGGTCCTGTCTCTGAATATTCTCTACAAGTGCGAGTATAGCAGAATTTCTGTCGCTGAGTTCATGTATGATACATGGAACTAAAAGAAATCCGCATAATTTAGCAGCTCGGAGACGTCTCTCTCCTGCTATCAATTCATATGAATCATTAACTTTTCTTACAGTAAGAGGCTGTAATATTCCGTTACATTTAATTGATTCAGCAAGTGCTAACAACTCGTTATCTGCAAAATCAGACCTTGGTTGGTTAGGATTTGGTACTATTTTATCAACTTCTATATTTACGACCTTTCCAATAACCTTTTCCTTTGTAAAATTTAAAAATCCTGCCATATATATAACCTCACATTATTACTCGGATTAATTCCTGTAAATCAATTATAACAGGTCCCGGAA
This sequence comes from Ruminococcus flavefaciens, assembly GCA_902762855.1. Classification (GTDB taxonomy): domain Bacteria; phylum Bacillota; class Clostridia; order Oscillospirales; family Ruminococcaceae; genus Ruminococcus; species Ruminococcus flavefaciens_V. Next base: position 15,843 of record CACWPR010000013.1, on the reverse strand, counting down.
ATAATATCCATAAAAAAAATCCGCTTGAAACGGACAATCAAGCGGATAATTCAATATTAAATGACATTTTTAAAGTGATTTTTTCTTGATCTGACTGCTATTTCTTGGGTATTTTGACGGAGTCTGCGATATTTTCTTTATTACTATGATTTTTCTTTCTTCCTGACCAACATTATAAATTGTTTCACGTGAAACACTTCCGCCAAGAATTTTGATAGCATTCTCAGAATCAACAGCAGATTCATTAGGACCTTTCAAAGAAATAAAAGCTCCGCCGATACTCACAAATGGCAGGCAGTATTCACTCAACACTGATAGATTAGCTACTGCTCTTGCACAAGAAAAGTCAAATTTTTCTCTATATTCCGGAATTTTTTCAATATCCTCAGCTCGTCCGTGAACACATTCAGCATCGATTCCAATAAGATTGCAAAGACATTCAAGAAAAGTAATACGCTTATTCAGGCTATCAAGAAGTGTTACCTTAATATCTGGACGGTATATTTTTATGGGAACCGAAGGAAAACCAGCGCCGGTACCAACATCTATTAAAGTAGAATTTTCAGGAATATCTACATATTTCAAAGCAATAACGCTGTCTATGAAATGCTTGACAAGTATTCCAGCAGGGTCTGTTATAGCAGTCAGATTAACATTTTTATTATACTCTACAAGGAACTCTGCATATTTGTCATACTTTGCATACATCTCATGAGTTAAATTCAGTCCATATTTTTGAAATTCAGAGCAACAAAATTCAAATTCAGGTAGCATCAGATACTCCTTTCTCTTTTTGCATCCAAACCACAAGGAGTGAAACATCAGCAGGTGATACTCCTGAAATACGTGATGCCTGGCCAATTGAAACAGGTTTTACTTTATTAAGTTTTTCTATTGCCTCAAGTCTAAGTCCGTAGACATTACTATAATCAACGTCCTGAGGCAATTTTTTCTCTTCGAGTTTTCTCATTTGCTCGATTTGCTGAAGTTGCTTTGAAATATACCCTTCATACTTGATCTGAAGCTCAACCTGTTCTGCAATAACATCATCAAGTTCAGGACGTTCTGTATCAAATGCTGCAATATCGTTATAATTAATCTGTGGACGTCTGATAAGATCTGCTAATTTACACCCAGTTGATAGAGGGGCAGTCAGCTTTGACTCAAGAAATTCATTTAGTGTCTCTGATGGAGAAATGTTAGTTTTACATAGTCTTTTTATCTCATTTTCGACAATTTCTTCCTTATCAAGGAGTTTCTGATATGTTTCACGTGAAACAAGTCCCACTTTATAACCAATAGGCATAAGTCTCTGATCAGCATTATCCTGCCTTAAAATAAGTCGGTATTCGCTTCTGGAAGTCATCATTCGGTAAGGGTCAGAGCATCCTTTAGTAACAAGATCATCCACAAGAGTTCCTATATACGAGCTTGCTCTGTCAAGAATCATCGGCTCACGTCCTTTTATTTTCAATGCTGCATTGATGCCTGCAACTATACCCTGTGCACCTGCCTCCTCATATCCGGAACTTCCATTAAACTGTCCAGCGCCATAAAGACCGCCGATTTTTTTGAATTCAAGAGTCGGATAAAGCTGAATCGGATCACAACAGTCATACTCTATCGCATATGCGGGACGCATTATCTCAACATCCTCCAAGCCTTCTATAGTCTGTAAGAATGCAAGTTGAACGTCCTCTGGCAATGAAGATGACATTCCTTGTAAATAGTACTCTTCTGTTGATAATCCCATTGGTTCAACAAAGAGCTGGTGTCTTGGTTTATCTGAAAAACGCACAATTTTGTCCTCGATAGACGGACAGTATCTTGGGCCTACACCCTCTATTCTTCCGCTGTATAACGGTGATCTGTCAAGGTTTGAAAGTATCACTTCATGAGTTTTACTATTTGTATATGTTACGTAACAACTTAACTTATTTTGAAGTTTATCCGGATCCGTACTGAATGAAAAAGGAACTATTTTTTCGTCACCGTCCTGTCGCTCCATAATATCAAAATTGATGCTTCTTCGGCTAACACGACACGGAGTTCCTGTCTTGAAGCGTCTAAGTTTGACACCATTTTCAATCAGACTTTGGGACAAATATTTACTTGGGAGTGCAGAATCAGGGCCACTCTCATAAGATACTTCACCAATGTGTATCTTACCTTTCAGGTATGTGCCAGTCGCAATTATTACTGCTTTAACACTATAAACAGCTCCAAGTGACGTTTTTACACCTGAAATTTTACCGTTCTCTACAATAATTTCAGCGACTTCAGCTTGTTTTATAAAGAGATTTTTCTGCTTTTCACAGACATTTTTCATATAATTATGATACATTACCCTGTCGGCCTGAACTCTCAGACTATGTACCGCAGGACCTTTTCCCCTATTTAGCATACGGCTCTGAATAAAGCATTTATCGGCAGCTTTGCCCATTTCTCCGCCCAAAGCATCTATTTCACGAACCAAATGTCCCTTTGCTGTACCTCCGATTGACGGATTACATGGCATATTTGCAATCTGATCCAGTGAAATTGTAAACATTACGGTCCGACATCCAAGACGTGCAGAAGCAAGTGCTGCTTCGACACCTGCGTGTCCCGCACCAACAACAGCAACGTCAAAATCACCCATTTTGTATGTCATATAATTACCTCATAAATTGTTTCACGTGAAACATTATTTTCCAACACAGAATCTTGAGAACACCTCATCCACAACGGCATTAGTTATTCTCTGTCCTGTAAGCTCTAAAAGAAATTGTTCAGCCTCGTCAATTATAACATTAACTGCATCGAGAAGTTCCCCGGAATTTAATGCGTCTATCGCACTGTCAATACATCTGAGAGAAGATTCGATACATCTCTTCTGTCTTTCATTAGAAGCAGAAACAGTACCTATTGTCATTTCATTTATCTCAAAAATCGACTCTATCTCACATTTCAGTTTCTCTACACCCTGATTTTCCTTTGCAGAAATATATACTATATGTTGAAATTTTTCCTTTATTTTGCTTATTTCAAGAAGCTGTTCAACATCAGATTTATTGATAACAGCAAGTTTTTTCTTATTATTAATTTTATTAATTAAGTATTGATCGTCCTCAGTCAGCGGACAACCACCGTCAAAAACTGCTATCACAAGCTCAGAGGAATCAATGAGTTTCTCGGCTATATTCACACCGATTCCCTCTATAACATCCTCAGTCTCATGGATGCCGGCAGTGTCTGACAGCCTTAGAGTTATATCTCCTACCCTGACAGACTCTTCAACTACATCTCTCGTAGTGCCTGCAATGTCCGTAACAATGCTCCTGTCGTATCCGCTCAGGCAGTTGAACAGAGTAGACTTGCCAACGTTAGGCCGGCCAATAATAGCAGTTGCGATCCCGTCACGGAGCACACGGCCGCAGTCGTAGTTCTTGATTAGAGACCAGAGGTCCTCTCGTACTTCAGAAAGTCCGGTAATAAGATTCTCAGGGTCAACGGCAGGGATGTCCTCTTCAGGGTAATCAGCCCAGGCAGCAAGGTCTCCCAGCATTTTCATCAGCTTCTTGGAGCACTTGTCAGCCATACGGAAGGCCGCACCTTCACGGAGCTCCTCGGCCATTCTGAGCTCACGCTCACCCTTTGCGGAGATTATATCCATAACTGCTTCGGCCTGTGTCAGGTCCAGCTTTCCGTTGAGAAAAGCCCTCTTTGTAAACTCTCCGGGCTCAGCGGTAACAGCACCGTTTTTGAGAACGGTCCTGAGGATCCTTTTCGTGACGAAAAGTCCGCCGTGACATGAAATCTCTGCGGTATCCTCGCCGGTATAGCTGTGTGGAGCTCTGAACACTGTGAGAATGCAGTCATCAACAGGCTCATCCCCGTCCCAGACCTCACCGTAGGCACAAGTATATCCCGGCATTTCAGCGACATTTCTTCCTCCGGCAGGCCTGAATACCTTCTCAGCTACAGCGATCGCATCCTCGCCGGATATTCTGATAACAGCAATTCCACCGGGAGCCTCCGGGGTGGAAATAGCAGCAATAGCAGACAAAAAAATCACTCCTAAAAAAACAACGGCAAAAGCTGCCGTTGTTCTGATTATTCTTTAGATCAAAGCTCGATCTTACCGTAGAGACCGCCCTCCATTGTGTCCTCAGGCTTAGGTCTCTTATAGTCTTTTTCAAAGCTGGTGGAGAGGTCAACAGATCTGCGCTCCATATTTACCTCTCTGTCACGGTTTCTTCTCTCGCCGCCTCTTCTGTCATTTCTTCTGCCGCCGCCTCTTCTGTCGTCACGGCGTCTGTCGTTTCTTCTGGGATTGTTAGAAGAAATGATTATCTTCCTGTAAGGCTCCTCACCTACAGAGCGTGAAGAAACGCCGTCAATCTTTGAGATAGCAGAGTGGATAACTCTTCTCTCATAGGGATTCATAGGCTCAAGGGGCTGTGAACGGCCTGTTCTGAGAACTGACTTAGCGACCTTAGCAGCGAGCTGCTCAAGAGTATCCTTTCTCTTGCTGCGGTAGCCGAGGCAGTCTATCGTAATTCTGTAATAATCCTTATCGCCCTTATTAGCAATGATAGAGCAGAGGTACTGGATAGAGTCGAGTGTCTCGCCTCTTCTTCCGATTATAGTACCGTTGTTATCGCTTTCGATATTGATGACAGCACCTGTCTCGTTCTGATAAATGGTATACTCAGCGTCAATGCCGATAGCTCTGAGAATACTTGTGATATAATCTCTTGCCAGCTTTACCTTAGGATGTACCTGTGACTCATCCTCGATGAGGGTGAAGTTATCAAGTGAGAATTCCTGCTCGTCAGCGTTTTCTTCAATAGCAGCAGATACCTCAGCAGGCTTGACCTCAGCAACAGCGGCAGGCTTTTTCTCAGCGGGAGTTACCTCAGATACTATTTTTTCAGCTTCGGAGACAGCATTTTTAGCCTCCTGCTTTACTTCCTCAGACTTAACAGCGGCCTCAGACCTTACCGGAGCCTTGACCTCTGTTACAGGCTTAGATGCAGCAGCGACCTTAGCGGGAGCAGCACCGTCAGCAACAGTAGCTTTTACAACGGCCTCTTTCTTACCAAGTCCGAAAAGGCCTTTTTTACCCTCTTCAACAATCTCGAATCTTATCTGCTTGTCCTTACCGAATTTCTTTACAGCGAGGGCCTTGGCCTCTTCCACGGAACCGGCCTTAAAAATTTCAGTCATATTTATACCTCCTTGAATTGAAGGAAAACAACTCTGTGCATCATTTTCCTTAATAATCAGAACTCATAATGCAGTTATTAAAGCATAACTCTCAGTTCTTAAAATCATTCCTCGTTATCCGAGTCAGAATCGACGTAATCGTCACCGTATTTCTCAGCCATTCTCTTTCTGGCCTCTTTTATCTTGTCTCTGTTGTACTTATTCACTTCGGAACGTGAAGCCTTTTCGCCGTTTGCCTTCTTAGGACCGCCGGCCTGCTGGTTAGCAAGCTCCTGCTGCTCCATCATTCTCTGCATGAATGTTTTCTTTTCAGGGTGCTTTTCAGCGTAGATGCGAGCCTTTTCCTTTTCCTTTTCATTTATCACAGCAGTACGCTCAGGAGTGAAGTACTGATTTAGAGCGAAGGTGATAACGAATGAGAAGAGTGCAGACCATATCCAGTAGAAACCGATACCGGCAGGCACGTTGAATGCGAACCAGATAGAAAGTACAGGCATGAAGTACATCATGAAAGTCATACATCCGCCGCCCTGAAGGTTAGGATTGACCTTTTTCTGGTGTATCTGGCTGTAAACAGAAGAAATGAGCTGAGCCAGACCGGCCAGGAAAGGAATTATAGCAAGAACTATAGTCTCTCTGTTCCATGAATCAGGGTGAAGAGAGGGATACTTAGCCAGGTTAGCACCGAGGAAGGTGAACTTGTCGTAGAATTCGCTTACTCTCTCGGAGAAATTAGCACCCAGCCCCTCAAATTTGTCCGGGAACTTTTCAAGCATTTCTCTGATATAGAGCTCACTTCTCAGGTCACTGAACTTGAATGAGCCCTTCTTGCCGATGTCCTCCACACGGAGCTTTGAAGCGATGTCAGCAGCCTGTTTTCTCACATCCTTGGGTATTCTCAGAATGTGGGTGATAGGCTTATACACAACGTCGATGACTCCGAATACAAGGAACATCTGTATAAATGCAGGCAGACAGCTTCCCATTGGGTTGATACCCTCTTCTATATAGAGCTTCTGCTGTTCCTCCTGGAGTCTCTGAGGATTATTTGAGAAACTTTTTCTCAGTTTTTCAAGTTTCGGATTGAGCAGCTGCATACGTGCTGCATTTTTCTGGGTCTTATAGTTGACCGGCAGAAAGATAATTTTGGTTACGATGGTAAAGACTATGATAGATATAGCATAGTTTCCTACCAGGTAATTGATAAACTGCATGAGGTATCCGAAGGGGATACCTATAATATCATAAAGTGCGTTCAATATTCATCCCTCTTACATTTCATTGTCGTCAGGTATGCTGCCGGCATTATCATGAATAGCGAAGTAGTCTATCTTCTTGGGTCTGAACGTAAATTTATCCGGTACAGGGTCTATCCCTCCCATTGACCATGGGTTGCAGCGGAGTATCCTCCAGCCGGCAAGAAGAAAGCCCCGGAAGAAACCATATCTTTTAAACGCTCCAAGAGCGTAATTGCTGCACGTTGGGTAGTACTTGCACTTAGCCGGAAAAAGTGGTGATATACATTTCTGATAAAATTTTATCAGTGCAAGAGCGATATATCTCATTTTATACGGTCCGCCGTCTTGAAGCTGCGGAACATCCTGTTTATCTCGGCACAGCCGTATTTCTCCATATATCCGCAGTATTCCTGTGACTTTATGCCGCATATGGCAGTTCTTGCCACTATGACGATATCCATTCCCACAGGAAGTGAGACCTCCGCCTGTCTGTATGCCAGGCGGATAAGGCGTTTAGCCCTGTTTCTTGACACAGCATTCCCGACCTTTTTTCCGGCGGTTATACCGAGCCGGTTAAAGGGTCTGCCGTTAGGTCTTACGTATATAACGGAGTATCTGGATGCGGAATATCTTCCCTTTTTATAGAGATTAAGGAAGTCCTTATTATCGTTCAGAATTTCAGTATAAAGCATAAAAATACCATAAGCATACTATACTAACAAAAAAGACCACAAAATTTTAGAATTTTGTGGTCAGCCTCGTCAGTGAGTTAATCTTGCTCTGCCCTTAGATCTTCTACGAGCTAAAACCTTTCTGCCGTTCTTAGTAGACATTCTCTTCATGAAACCGTGCTCCTTCTTTCTGTGGAGCTTTTTAGGCTGATATGTTCTTTTCATTACGAAGTCCTCCTCTCTTCTCAAGTGATATGTTAAGGAAGGGTCACGGGGACCGCATCCCGATATGCATTATTCTGCATTGCACCTAAACATTATATAATAAAAAAATGGATATGTCAAGAGCTTTTTTAAATTTTCCTGCAAAAAAAATCAAATTCATATTTTTCCACAATATAAGCCGGAACGGGCCCCATATTTTTTCAGCAAATCTATATAAACCGCAGTTTCTGGAAATCCTGAGTACCCTTGCTTGGCATCAAACTTATCGGATACACTTTTAACATCCTGTTGAAAACCTATGTGGAAACCTGTCTGAAATGTTGAATCATCACATAGAACGTCGTTTTATGTATGTTGAAATGTAGAAAAACTATGTTTAAAACTATTATCATCATATATTTTCAACAGTTCACACTCTTAAAGCTATAGCCTTTTATCAATTTTTTTCACCATTGGGGAGTTGATTCAACACAGTTTTCAACAATATGTCAATTTGCGTGTTGAGAAAGACCGTTTTTTCTAAATCCTGTATATATAAAACCGCTTGCATTTTAAACATTCTTATGTTATAATATACTATATATTAATATAGGAGAGTGTTGTGTTTTTTTCGCTTTCCATAATTTTTGCACGGAGGTAAATCATGAATTCATTTGAGGAAGTTTTTGATAAAGTGAAGAAATACTGCCTTGAAAACGAAAAAATACCAGAAATAGGCATTACTACATGGATAGATCAGATGCGCCCGATCAGCTTTACACCTACAGAGGCAATATTCAACGTCCCCACAGAGTTCCAGAAGACTATAATAGAAACAAAATATGTAGATATACTCAAAGACGCATTTCTCCACGTCCTTGGATTTAATATAGACCTTGTCATCAAGGTGGAGAACAGTGAATCTGAAAAAGTGAAGATACCTACTGACGACGAGCTTGAAAAGAAACACGCAGAGCTGGAGCAGTCCTATAAATTTGCAAACTATGACTATACCTTCGATACCTTCATCGAGGGCCGCTCCAATGAGTTTGCCCTTGCCTGCAGTAAGTCTGTAGCCAAAAACTGCGGAGAGAAGTCAGTTCCGGACTACAACCCACTCTTCATTTACGGACCTTCCGGAATGGGCAAGACCCACCTCATCACAGCTATTGCCAATGAGGTAAGAAAAAATCACCCTGAATTCAATATAGTATATGTTACCAGTGAGACTTTCGGAAGCGACCTGGTAAATGCCCTGAATACCAGCCATATCTCCAATTTCCAGGACAAGTACCGCACTGCTGACATCCTCCTCATAGACGATGTACAGTTCTTTGCCGGCAAAGAGCGTATGCAGGAGGAATTCTTCCATACATTCTATAAGCTCCACCAGGAGGGTAAGCAGATAGTCATTACCTCAGATAAACCGCCTAAGGAGCTGCTCACTCTTGAAGAGAGGCTCCGCACCCGTTTTGAAGGTGGACTTATCGCAGACATCTCTGCTCCTGACTACGAGACCAGACTTGCTATCATCAACAGAAAGTCCGAGCTTTTAGAACTGAAAATGCCCAGCGAAGTTGCAGAATTCATGGCAAACCGTCTGAAGTCCAACATACGTCAGCTTGAAGGCGCAGTTGTAAGACTGAAAGCCCTCAATCACTTTGCCGGAAGTCCGATAACCATTTCAATGGCACAGAGCGTCATCCGTGACGTCCTCACAGACGAGCAGCCTATCCCGATAACAGTAGAGAAGATAATCTCCGAGGTATCCGAGGTATATGGTGTATCAGCAGATGACATCCGCTCCAACAAGCGTTCTGCACAGATATCAATAGCCCGTAAGGTAGCTATATATGTAGTAAGGGAGATAACACAGATGCCTCTTGCATCTATCGGAACAGAATTCGGCGGAAGAGACCATTCTACTATAGTATATTCAGTAACAAGTATTTCCGAGGGAATGGAAAAGGATTCCAACCTGAAGGACCTTGTCAACGACATCATAAAGGACATAAGAGACAAGAGCAAGGTCTGAAAATCAGTTGTACATAAGCAGTTTTACACACAGTTGAAAAAGTGGAAAACTCTGTTGAAAGTATTGAATTCCACATAGTTTTCCACACTCTGTTTAAAACCATGTTGATACATTGTTCCGGGACGCTTGTCCGGATATGCCGCAGTTATCAGCTTAAAAAAGTCAGGAAAAACATTCCTGTCTGAACAGTTTTTGTTATCAACAATCAACTGTGGAGTGGAATTTTATGAGCCAGCGGAACTGTTTTAACATATCTGTCCACTTTTGACCAGAAGTTAACAGAAGATTTTCAACCAGCTCAACATCCGCCCGGACAGGCTCAGGAGCCGTCAACAAAATCACAAATTCTGCAACAGTGTACTGTGGACGACTTTCAGGCTGAATACAGCGGATAAACAGCCGTTTCAACTTTTAGACGGTCTCTACAACAACAACAAATATATAATTCTTATCTTATCATAACATTATCTTACTTATCTTTTCTTTATCTCACTTATCATATATTGTCACTGAAAGCTAAAAGCTGTCCGCAAGAGAAAGACAGTACTCATATATATTTTCATATATCACATACCGGAGGTCACATCAGATGAAATTCATATGCAATAAAACAGAACTCAGCGAGGCTATCAGCAATGTTTCAAGAGCTGTATCTCCAAAATCTACTATAGCCGCACTCGAAGGCATCAAAGTAAAATTAACAGAGGGTCAGGTGGAGCTCACCGCTTATAACCTCGAAATGGGCATAAGGACAGCTATCACTGCCAATACTGAAGGTGAAGGCGAATTTGTAGTAAGTGCACGTCTTTTCAGCGAATTCACAAGACGTATGTCCGGAGAGGAAGTCACTTTCAATATTGATGACAATCTCACTATCATAATATCATGCATCGCTACAGAGTGCAGCTTTCAGGCAATGTCAGCAGACGAATATCCTGAACTGCCGGTAGTTGATTCTGAGAGGAGTTTTACTGTAAAGCAGACTATCCTTCGCTCAATGATAAACCAGACAAGCTACGCTACATCAGTAAATGAGAGCAAGCCCGTACTCACAGGTGAGCTTTTTGACATAGAGGATGGCAGCTTCAATATGGTGGCAATAGACGGTTTCCGTCTTGCAATAAGGAACGAGCTTACCGACTGCAAGGAGAAGTATCACTTCGTAGTTCCCAAGAAGGCTCTGCTGGAGGTATCCACTCTTCTGAAGGACGATGATGAGAAGCTCTGCACTATATGCACCAACGAGCGCCACATAATATTCCAGATAGACAATGTTCTTGTAATATCCCGACTCCTTGAAGGAGCTTTCCATAACTACAAGCTCAGCATACCCGGAGGCTTCAAGACAGAGGCTATCGTCAACAAAAGGGACTTCTCGACCTGCCTGGAGCGCTGCTCCCTCCTTATCGACGATAAAAACAAGTCACCTATCCGCTGCGAGATAGGCAACGGAGTCATGAAAATAAACTGCAAGACCGGTATCGGCAAGATAAACGATGCGCTCTCCGCAGATATATCCGGTGAAACAGTAACTATCGGATTCAACAACAAGCTCCTGCTGGAGGCTCTCAGAGCCGCAGAGGGAGACAAGGTACGTATCCGCCTGAACGGCGCTATGAAGGTAATAGAGATACTCCCTCTTGAAGGAGAGAGCTACATATTCCTCGTAATGCCTATACAGCTCAAAAACTGAACGGACAGATAAGTCCGGAGCAGACAGCAGCAAAGGAGGAGCATCATGATATACAGAGTATACAGCCACGCAAAGGGCGCAACTATATTTTCAGTGATGACCGCAGTAATATCATCAGTATGTATACTTGCCGGTTCCCTCCTTGCTATATTCCTTGTGTTATGGAAGTATTTTCCAAGCGAGCTGCTGGAATTCATTGACTTTGAGTTCGACAGCAAGTGGATAAAGATAGATATTTTCATAGTGGTCATAGGCATACTTGCTGCACTTGCCTCAAAATTCATCTCCAAGAAGATAGCAGAGAAGATAATCGAGAACAAGCTGAAGAGAAGTGTGGGCTTTGCCTACAGGTACACCCTTGAAAATCCATATCTTTTCAGGTATGCTGCATCACTGAACAAGGAATTTGCATCAAGCTATTACCTCGACAGAGATAATATAGTCAGAAAAAAGGAAAGAAAAACACGAAAGGTACAAAGGGGCCGCTGATATGGCAGATAGTAAAGTAAAAATAACAACTGAATTCATCAAGCTGGATGCCCTGCTGAAATTCGCATCTATGGCAGGCTCCGGAGGAGAGGCAAAGCAGCTCATCCAGGACGGCCAGGTGCTGGTAAACGGCGAGGTATGTACGATGAGAGGAAAAAAGATACGCCCCGGTGACAAGGTATCGCTCGGCGGACAAGAAGTGGTCGTAGAGTGAGGATAACTTATGCTGATATAGACGGCTTCCGGAATCTTTCAGGCATATCCTTTGCTCCGGACCCTAAATACAACATCATTGTGGGTCCAAATGCACAGGGAAAGACCAATCTGCTGGAGGCAATGTGGATACTTTCCGGCTGCAAGAGCTTCCGTGGCTCAAAGGAGAAGGATTATATCTCCCTCAGCGGAGACAGGATGTCCTCAAGGATAAAGCTCCGGGACAGTGTAAGAGAGCAGAAGATAGAGTTCGAGATGACCCGCAGCAGCTCAGCACCTAAGAACATAGTCCTCAACGGTGTGAAGCAGAAGGGCAGCAGAGCTCTTTTCGATGTGTTCAAGTGCATAGCCTTCATACCTGACGATGTGGATATAGTCAAGGGCTCTCCGGAAAAACGCCGGAATTTCATTGACATGGCAGCTTCTCAGCTTAACCCGATATTCGTGGTCCATCTGAACAAGCACAATGCCATAATGAATCAGCGAAATGCCCTGCTGAAGGACATAGCACAGGGAAATTCTCCTGCGACAGTACTGGAGATATGGGACAGACAGGCTGCCCGTGAGGGAACTATGATATCCTATATGAGAAATGATTATGTCTCAAAGATAAACGAGATATGCGGCAGGCTCTATAAGACCATATCCGGCGGCAGCGAAGAGCTCACACTGGAATACCGCTCGAATGTTTTCCGTCCGGAGGACCTTGAAAGGCCGGCAGACCATGTCTCAGAGGAGCAGTATTACCAGAAGCTCCGGGATACTACAGATTACGATATACGTACAGGCTCCACCCATTCCGGAGTCAACCGTGACGAGATAGTCATAAAGATAAACGGAGTCAGTGCAAAGGACTTCGGCTCACAGGGACAGGTCAAGAGTGCTGCCCTTGTGATGAAGCTCGCACAGGCAGAAATATTCATGAAGAGGTCAAAGGATGCACCTGTTGTCTTTCTTGATGACGTAATGGGCGAGCTTGATGAGAACAGACAGCGATTCGTGCTGGACATGATAAAGGATATGCAGGTCTTTCTGACCACTCCCAACGAGAGTGCGCTGCTTCCTGAGATAAAGGGCAGGCTGCTCTATATGAACGGGGGAAGGATAACCGATGAAAAAGGCGATATACCTTCATGTGGGGAATAATTATTCCGTGGACGTGAGGGATATAGTGGGGATATTCGATATAGAGAATACCACCGTAGAGAAATGTACAAAGCTCCTGCTTGACAGAGCAGAAAAGGAGCATAACTGTGTCTATACCACCTATGAAATGCCTAAGAGCTTCATAATCGCAGTAAAGGACGGCAGGGAAAAGGTATATATATCCCAGCTTTCGGCCGGGACGCTGAAAAAACGTCTCGCCGCTGGCGGAGGGATGTAGCTAACTAACGACATTGACCCCATAAATTGGGATAATAATATATACAACCAGAATATTTGGAGGTAACTTCATGAGTCAGCAGAACAATAACTACGACGAAAACGACATACAAGTCCTTGAAGGACTTGAGGCGGTGCGTAAGCGTCCGGGAATGTATATCGGCTCAACAGGCCCCGGCGGACTTCATCACCTTGTATACGAGATAGTGGACAACTCCATAGACGAGGCCCTTGCAGGCTACTGTACAGAGATAACTGTAGAGATACTTGAAGGTGACATTATCCGTGTATCTGATAACGGACGAGGCATCCCTGTAGGTATCCACCCGAAGGAAGGCATATCTGCGGCTACCGTAGTATATACCATACTCCACGCAGGCGGAAAGTTCGGCGGCGGCGGATATAAGGTATCCGGCGGACTCCACGGTGTTGGAGCGTCAGTAGTAAACGCACTTTCAGAATGGCTGGAGCTCACAGTCAAGGACGGAGAGCATATCTGGTTCCAG
>CACWPR010000013.1:0-2177 GCA_902762855.1 Ruminococcus flavefaciens | reverse complement strand
GAGGAGCTCAAAGTAATAGGAGATACCACTGAGACCGGTACAAGCGTAATGTTCAAGGCTGACGGCGAGATATTCGAGAGTACAGTCTATGACTATGAAGTTCTGCTGAAAAGACTTCGTGAACAGGCCTTCCTGAATGCCGGAATAAAAATAGTTTTCAGCGATAAGCGTGACAAGGAAAATATCATAGGTGAGACCCTCCACTATGAGGGCGGTATCCGCCAGTTCGTAGACCACATCCATACTACAAGAGGCTACGAGTCCATAAGCGGAGATGTTATATACATCTCCGGTATGCAGGGAGATTCTTTTGCTGAGATAGCCTTGCAGTATAACAACAGCTATAACGAGATAATCCTGTCCTTCGCCAACAACATCCATACAAAGGACGGCGGAACTCACGAGACAGGCTTCAAGAATGCGCTTACAAAGGTCATAAACGAGTACGGACGCAAAATGGGACTTCTCAAGGATAAGGAAAAGCTCTCAGGCGACGATGTAAGAGAAGGTCTTACAGCAATAATCTCCGTCAAGCTCACTGAGTGCGAGTTCGAGGGACAGACAAAGGGACGTCTCGGAAATCCCGAAGTAAGGCCTTTTGTCGAGAAACTCGTCATGGAAAAGCTGATGAACTTCATGGAGGAGCACCCTGACTCTGCAAAGCTCATATTCGAGAAGAGCATTTCCGCACTCAAAGCCCGTGAGGCTGCAAAGCGTGCAAGAGATGCCGAAAGAAACAAGAATGGATTCGGAAAAGCGTCAATGCCGGAAAAACTGGCAGACTGCTCCGAGCGTGACAACCGCTACACTGAAATATACATCGTCGAGGGAGATTCAGCGGGAGGTTCCGCAAAGCAGGGAAGAGACCGCCGCTATCAGGCTATCCTTGCCCTCTGGGGAAAGATGCTCAACGTTGAGAAGGCCCGTATCGACAAGATATACGGAAATGACAAGCTGGAGCCAGTAGTCACTGCCCTTGGTACAGGTATCGGAGAGGACTTCGATATAGAGAAGCTCCGCTACGGCAAGGTAATAATCATGGCCGATGCGGATGTTGACGGTATGCATATCAGGACACTTCTGCTGACATTCTTCTTCCGCTACATGAGACCTCTCATCAGCAACGGAAATATCTATATAGCACAGCCTCCACTCTTCAAGGTGGAGCGCAAGAAGAAGGTATACTACGCATTCTCCGATGAGGAGAGAGACCGCTACATAGCAGAGCTCTCCGAGGATGGAAAGTACAAGGATGTAGAAGTACAGCGTTACAAAGGTCTTGGTGAGATGGACCCTGAGCAGCTCTGGGAGACTACTATGGACCCTGAGCGCAGAACTATCGTTAAGATAGGCATGGAGGATGCATTCAAGGCAGACGAGGTGTTCAGCATCCTCATGGGAGACAAGGTAGAGCCCAGACGTCAGTTTATAGAGAAAAATGCCAGATTTGCCCAGGACCTCGACTTCTGAGCCGGCTTTTTGGAGGATAAATGGAAGAGAATTACATCCTTGAAAAGGAATATACCATAAAACCAGAGCTCTTTTCCGAGGCCTATAAGGAGTACCAGAAAAAGTTCGTGCTGAAAAAAAGCTATATATTCGCCGGACTCTTCCTGATACTTGCGGCAGACTTTGTGTATGCGGCAGTGAAGGCTCCCGAAAACAGACTTGTGTACCTGCTGATAGTGGTCTGTATCGCCCTTGCTTTCAGAGAATGGCACAATCCGAGATTTCTTCGCAGAAGACTCACTGATACAGTCCGTGAGCTCGGTGAGCCGGTGTACAGCATAGGCATTGCAGAGGGATATATAGACATATCCACAGTCAGCGAGCCTGAGTATGAGGAGGAGGAGACCTCCTCTGACACAGAGGATGAGTCCGGAAAAGAGGAAAAAGACGGTCCTGACCTGACGGATATACCCGACGAGCTGGACCCTGTGCCCGAAAAGACACGTATAACTCTGGACGGGAGCTATAGTCTCCTTGAATACGACAGCTTTTTCCTGCTCATGCAGGGAAAACAGGTGTTTTACATAGTACCGAAAGAAGTATTCAGCCAGGCTGAGCTGGAAATAGTAAGGGCAACACCGCACAAAGACCGCCTGACGTCTTTGTACTGAATCTGCTTGGATATTTTCCGTCATCTTGCACAGAAATCCCTTGACATACGTCAGTAT
>CACWPR010000012.1 GCA_902762855.1 Ruminococcus flavefaciens | reverse complement strand
TAACACCGCAACTACCATTGTTGTGGCCCTGTCGCTGCTGCTCTCAGTCCCCCTTTGTCTTATCGTGATAAGGTTCATCTACTACACAATGATGCTGGAATACTCCGGCTGGCTCAGCTACTGGATAGCTCCATGGATAGCACCTTCGATGCTCCTTATCGGCGGTATATGCTATACTCTTGTCTCTGTGATACTTCTCAGGAAGATAAGGAAGATACCCCTTTCACAGGCTCTCAAAAATATGGAATGACACGAAAACAGGCAGTCCCGGAGGACTGCCTGTTCTTTTTTATCAATACACAATTTAATTAAGCCCGGCTCTTCGAGCTCATCATGGGGTTTCCGGAAGAGACGCTATCAGTTCAAGCAGCATTTTCTGTATAGCCAGCGGGTCCTTTACGCTAAGACCTGAACCGGGGTCATAGCAGTCCGCATACTCAAGGGCCTTTTCTTTAAGCGCTGACTGGTCTGAACCGCCTACTCCGTACTTGTCCTTGTTGGAAAGTGCCTGCATCAGCAGCACTACATCACTCATGTCTACATTGTGGTCAAGGTTTGCATCGCCGTAATCGTACTCCTCCTCTGTACTGACTGCGGAGTAGACATTTGCATACATGGTCTCTGCCCAGATGCGGCGCATCTCCTCGTATCCCTCAGAGGACGGGTGGACTCCGTCACTGCTGAGGCCCTCCGGATTCTCCTTGAAGTATGCCTCGAAGTCAGGGCCCTTCACCAGCTTGTCACCGTACTCCTCCCAGAGAAGGTCTATCTTTGCGTTGTACTCCGGGAGATAGGTGTTCACGCCCGGCTCTGTGGCATAGGGTATCTTAGGCAGTACCGGAGTCTTTCCCAGCGCAAGAACTGCGTCTATCATGTACTTTGTGTTTGCATAGTAATTGTCAGCGCCTATCTGGTTGCCCCAGGCATCGTTTGTTCCGTAAGCGATGCTCACGTACTTTCCGGGATATGTGGACAGCCAGCGGTCTATGTTCTCTTTGCCGTCACGGGATGTTATTCCGCCGATACCGCCGTTTTCCTGCACAGGGAAGTACTTCGGGTCAAGACGGCTGACAAATGTGGCAAAGCTGGTCCCCCAGGCATTGACCATACCGCCTGCGGTTATGGAATCTCCAAGGAACAGCCAACTGTCTGAGATGCCGTTGGACACATTGTGAATGTCAAAGTTTATGCTTGCCTGCTTTCCGGTCTCACCGTCGGCTTTCAGAAGGTTCATCCTTATCCAGTTGTAACCCTCCATGCTCAGAACGTGCTGCCGTGAGCTGAGTCTGTTGTTCTCAACGGTCTCAACGACCTCCCAGCCATCCTCCGGGTACGTTCCTCCGGGAGCTTTATTTATCTCGATAGTGTAGTCAGTAGGCTGCATATTCTTTGAAACGTAACTGCCCAGTGAATCATAGGAGCTTGTGTTGTACCACACTGCTATGACCTGCTTTTTCTGCTCGTCCGGTACTCCCGAAAGGTCGTAGGCAAGGTAATCGGGAGCCATTCCGAACCAGGAAGTGTAGTAAAAATCGTCATTTGCGGAGGGAGCTGTTGCCGGATTGTATCCGGAATATGCCGGGACGTTCCTGCTTATCACAGGATTCGGCTCTACCTCTGCGGAGGCTGCCATTGCTGCCAGCCCAGGAACTGCGAGAGTCGCTGCGGACACCGCAGATACTATCTTTCTGAATAATCTGTTCATCATCTTCACCTCAATAATTCGCCGTTATGCTCGTCCGGCTTTTCTTATATCTCTGAGAATACTTTTCCTATCTTATCGCAGACCAGAAGGTCAGCGCTGCTGTCCATCTGTGTTGGGGACATATTTACTATTACCAGATGTGAACCTCTGAAATAGCGGATAAGCCCTGCTGCCGGGTACACATTCAGGGAAGTCCCGCCGATTATCAGTGTATCCGCACCGGCTATGGCCTTCACTGCCCCCTCAACTACATCGTTGTCCAGGCCTTCTTCATAGAGTACCACGTCAGGCTTGATGATACCTCCGCACTCACACCTCGGTATGCCTTCACTGCCGGTTATTGCCTCTATACCGTGGAATTTGCCGCACTTCATGCAGTAGTTTCTCAGTACGCTTCCGTGGAGCTCGAATACCTTCCTGCTTCCGGCCGCCTGATGAAGTCCGTCAATATTCTGGGTAACTACTCCTGTAAGCCGGCCTTCCTCCTCCCACTGTGCAAGCTTCAGATGTGCCGGATTCGGCTTAGCACCAGTGCAGATCATCTTCGCACGATAAAAACGATAGAACTCCTCTGTCTTTTCCATGAAAAAAGTATGGCTGAGAATTGTCTCAGGGGGATAGTCCCACTGCTGATGATACAGTCCGTCCACACTGCGGAAGTCCGGGATACCGCTCTCAGTGGAAACTCCTGCGCCTCCGAAAAAGGCTATTTTCCTGGACTTATCTACTATTTCCCTCAGCTTTTCTGTCTCTCCCATATCAGCCACCCATTACCTTTACATAGAATTTTCTCGTTCTGGGGCCGTCAAACTCACAGAAATAAATTCCCTGCCATGTACCCAGAAGCGGCTTGCCCTTAGTCACTATCAGAGTCTCACTGGCACCTATTGCCGAGGACTTCAGATGAGCGTCGGAATTTCCCTCTGCATGGCGGAAGGACACCATATCCGGGAAGGTCTTGTCCATGCCCATGAGAAAATCGGTCTTTACATCCGGGTCAGCATTCTCGTTAATGGTTATTGCGGCTGTGGTGTGAGGACAGAAAACCACGCATATGCCCTCGTTTACTCCGCTCTCGCTTATTGCCTCTGTCACTTCGTTGGTGATGTCCACCAGTCCCTGTGACGGTGTTCTGAGCTGAAAATTAAACAGCATTTAAACTCCTCCTTTACGCCTTGTTGGGACGGCTTTATTTATTGTTTTTCTTATAGGCAATACCGTACAAAGACGTCAGGCTGTCTTTGTGCTGTGTTGCCTATAGTATTTACAGAAATAATTCAGGCTGCACTCTCCGCACTTAGGGCTCCTTGCCCTGCATATATCCCGTCCGAACTGTACC
This sequence comes from Ruminococcus flavefaciens, assembly GCA_902762855.1. Lineage (GTDB taxonomy): Bacteria > Bacillota > Clostridia > Oscillospirales > Ruminococcaceae > Ruminococcus > Ruminococcus flavefaciens_V. The sequence goes on along the minus strand of CACWPR010000012.1, from coordinate 38,435 downwards.
GTCTGGTGACAGAAATGATTGGATATCTCCGGCGGCAGCAGCTTTACAAGGTCCTTTTCCACCTTTGCCGGCTCGGTGTTGGCGGTAAGTCCAAGTCTTCCGGTTATGCGTATACAGTGAGTGTCTGTCACCACTGCCGGCTTACCGTAGACGTCACCCAGTATGAGGTTGGCTGTCTTTCTGCCAACTCCCGGCAGACTGAGCAGTTCCTCCATTGTGTCCGGGACCTGTCCGCCGAAACGCTCTATGAGCTGTCCTGCCATTTCCTTTATGCTCTTCGCCTTGGTATGGTAGAATCCGCAGGGCTTTACATCCTGTTCGAGCTCTGCAAGGTCAGCAGCGGCAAAGTCCTCCAATGTGGGGTACTTCTTGTACAGCGTCTCCGTGACGATATTCACTCTTGCATCTGTACACTGAGCCGCCAGCCGTGTTGAGATAAGCAGCTCATAAGGCTTATCGTAGACCAGACTGCACTCAACGTCCGGATAGAGCTTTTCAAGCTCCTGACAGGCAAGTCCGGCTAATTCCTTCTTAGTCATCGCTGACCTCCTTTGCAGCCATGACCCTGCCCATCGAGAGCATCTCGTCATAGACTCTGTACATCTTCTGGACCGTATTTTCAAGGAAGTAGTAGTGCTTTATGTAAAAGCCTTCCAGTACGATTATGATAGTCACCAGTACCAGCAGCATGAAGTTGTTCAGCAGCAGGGTGCCTATCATGAATATGGCCAGTATGAGGGCAAACATCATGGTCACAAGAAAGTGGACTATCCTCTCATGCTGCATGAAAGCTATCTTGTCCTTATGCTCGGACATTATCTCCGCAAGCTCTTCGGGAGTTGTGCAGGAGTCCAGCCGTTTCCGGACTGTATTCATATAATTTGTCAGATATTCGGTCATTTTTGCACCTCCTCAGGTACTCTTCCGGTAGCGGGTGGGAGTCATCCCGACTATCTTCTTGAACTGTCTCATAAAATGCTCCTCATTGTCATAGCCGCACATGGATGCCACCTGTGATACGGTACAGGAGGTCTCGCTGAGTATCTCCTTTGCCTTCTCTATCTTGCCGTTTATCACGTCGGAAATACAGGACACACCGAACACTTCACGGTAAATATGCTGGAGATAGGACCGGGACATATTGACGTCCGCTGCCATTGTGTCCACATTCCATTTGAGCTGAGGATTACGGTATATCTTCGCTCTCAGGTCTATGAGGGAGCTATAGTGAGGCTCGGCAGTCTGCTGTCCGGACTGTCTCCTGTCAGGGGTGAACTCTGCATTCACCAGCAGGAGCCTCATAAGACTATCCAGCATTTTAGTCCTTCGGGAGCTGAGGGAGTAAAATTCGCTGCCGATGCTCCGGATAAGTCCGCTGACAAACTGAGGGTCTCCGGTACGGAAGGGACGGTTGAACATAAGCTCCAAGGAGTCCAGGAACTCTGCATCGCTGCCGGGAGTAAAGCACACCCAGTCGCATATCATTCCTGCGTCCTCAGCGGCATATTCCCTCCTGACTGTATCATTGTAGAGTATCATGGTACCCTCCGGAACAACTGCCCGTACACCTTCTATAGTAAATGCAGTCCTGCTGCGGGTCAGGAGCAACATATATTCCCCCTGAGAGGGTTCCCGGCTGACGCTGTAGCCGGTGCTGTACACCGAACCGCATCCAACGCATTTTATATCCATTTTCTCACCTCTTTGCTATGAATCTCCACGGTACGTCCTTCCAGTAGTCCCCGGCATAGTCGATACCAACTCTGGGCGCCGTTTCTATGTCCGGTCTGAATCCGTCGTCCTCTATCCATATGTCAGGTGAACTGCTCATGCTTCCGCCGTTGAAGGAGCCGTCCACTTGCAGATATTTCGTCAGTTTTGCAGGTCCGTCATGGACCTCCCCTGCCCGGAAGAGCACTCCCTGCGGAAAGTCCTTTTCACCGGTAATGACGTTCATCAGCCAGTGCATCCCATAGCAGAGGTAGACATATATGACTCCGCTCTCTCCGTATAGGACCTCAGTCCGCTTGGTACGGCCTTTTGAAGCGTGACAGCCCTTGTCCTCTTCTCCACGATAGGCCTCGGTCTCGGCAATTCGCTCCCGTAGGAGGGTACCGTCCTCCAGCCGCCTTACTATGACCTTTCCGACAAGGTCAGGAGCTACTTCAAGGGCATCCCGGCGGAAAAATTCCTCAGTCAGTTTAACAGCCATATTATACCCTCAGTTTTTTTTCAAGCTCCGGGTCCGGAGTTACGAACGCAGTCTTGTAGTTGGTGAAAATGACCTTTCCCGGCTTGGCACCAGAGGGCTTCTTCACGTACCTGGCAAGGCAGTAATCAACTGGAACAAGGTTTGAACCACGTCCACGGCTGTTGACTGCCGCAATTATCGCAGCCTCCTCAATTGTCTTGTCAGGAGGTGTCACCCCGTCTGTGAGGATGAGGACATGGGAACCTGTGATTCCCTGGGTATGGAGCCAGATGTCCGATTTTTCGGCGAATTTCAGCGAAAGCTGATCGTTCTGACGGTTGTTTCGGCCGACCAGTATAGCAAATCCGTCACTTGACTTATACTCAATAGGCGGCAGCGCCTTAGGAGGTTTAGCCTTGCCTCCGGCTGAACGGATGTAACCTTGTTCACGGAGTTCGAGTCTCAACTGGATAATGTCATTCTCGGACGTTGCTCTTGTCAGGGAGTCAAAGACCGAGTCCAGATACTGGAGCTCCTCCTCGCCTTTTTCAATCTGTACTGCAAGTATCTTCTCTGCTGTAACAGCTTTCTTATACTCATTGTAATAATGCTGAACATTCTGTGAAGGTGACTTCCGGACGTCCAGCTTTATCTCTATCTTCGGACAGTCCTCCTCATAGAAATTGTCCGCAATGAGTACACTGTCACCACGCTCCACACGATAAATATTGGCGGAAATAAGGTCTCCGCAGAGCTTGAACCGTTCCTTGCCAGCACAGGCCGCAAGCTCTTCTCTCTGGACCGAAACTCGCCGTGACGTCCTTTCTGTAAGGTTCACAAGGAGCTTGAAAAGGTCGTTGGCCCGCTGTTTTGTACGTGCCGCCCTGTCACGCTCGAAGTAGAAATAGTCCAGAAGCGCTGATGCACTTGGCAGCTCCTTGGTGTACATCAATGTGCCGAACTGACTCAACCGGATGAAGGAAAAATCCTTCAACTGCCCCTCTTTGTCACTGACAGCAGAAAAACAGCACTGACCATCAAGGAGTTGATCACGGGTCCTCTTAATAGCAAAAATGAGACGGTCCATCTGGTCATCGGTAATAGTTCCGCTCTCAATGTGCGCTCCACGGCCAGCAAAAAAAGTCCACTCTCTTGCCAGAATTGGCGATATACCCTCAAATACACGAATAAGTGCCTTTGAAAGCTCCTTGGATCCGGCAGCTCTTATCCCCTCTCGCATCTCTTCTGGGGATGCCGTCAGAAAGTTCTCCCTGTTGTCACGTGGAGGCATCGTATACTTCATGCCAGGCAGGACCATACGCTCTCTTGACATCTCCTCATCAACTCTTTTGATGCTGTCAATGACACGGCCGTCATTTCCAATAACGATCAGATTGGAGCATCTGCCCATTATTTCACAAGCGAGAGTCACTGTTACAACGTCTCCAAGCTCGTTGATGCACTCGAAGTCCAGAAAAAGTATTCGTTCCAGGCCATCCTGCCGGATGTTCACCAGCTTTCCACTGCCGAGGTGTTTTCGCAGAAGCATACAGAACATCGGCGGAGTCTGAGGATTGTCCACCGGCTGCTCGGTAACATGGACTCTTGCACTGCCTGCATTTGCCGAAATATAGAGTTTTTTGCTGCCTTGCCTTGTTCGTATACTGATGACAGCCTCCTCACGGGAGGGCTGGTGAACCTTCTCAACACGGCCTCCAATGAGAGGGGCGAGTTCTTTTTTTACTGCGTAGAGGAATGCTCCGTCAAGAGCCATAGAATCAGTCCTTTGCTAAATATATTCGGTCATTTCTTGCGGTAAACAAGGAGTCGAAACTCCACTGTTGTCATCAGCCTTTCAAGGCTGTAAAGCCGCTCCTGCTGTTCACGACCAGTTCGGTAGTAGTAGGGAGTCATAGAAAAAAGTGCTTTGATATGCTCCTTTGACTCCAGCTCGATGCTGTATCGTATGTGCTGGTTTTCCATTAGTTCAAAGCCCTCAAGTGAGAAGTCCTTGACCTGGTTTTTGTACGGTATATCGTATATCGCCTGCTTCATTTCCCATAGATGCTCCTCACCTGGTATGACCATGAGCATGATGCCGCCGTCTCTTAGGACTCTTTGAAATTCTCCGCCGCAATAAGGAGAAAAAACCGTGGTGAGCATATCACAGGAGCTATCCAGTACTGGGATGTGGAAAACACTTGCAGCAGCAAATCTGACATTTTTGTGACGTTTTGCAGCCATATCCACAGCAATTTTTGATATGTCTATGCCATATATATCCGCTGCAATTTCTGACTGTTCAAACTCATCAGCTATTGCTCCGGTGTAATACCCTTCACCGCAGCCAGCATCCAGGACAAAGCTGCCGCTGAAGTGCTTGGCTGCCATCCTGCAAAGTGCATCTTTAAGTCCAGAATAATAGCCACTTTCGAGAAAATCTCTTCTTGCCTGCACCATGAGTTTATTGTCACCATGGACAGCCTTCCCTATATGTTTTGACAGCAGCAGATTAACATAGCCGCTTTTTGCTGTATCAAAGCTGTGTCCGGAGCCGCAGACGAAAGTCCTTTCCCCTGCTTCAAGTTCTTTGCCACACACGGGACAGATATAAATTCCCATAGGCACCTCACAGATACTGACAAGGGTCAGTTGAACGCTCGGCTATTTCCACATCAAGCTGAGGAAACCGCTCTTCAAGCACACGTCTGAGTTCCGGAAGAACTATGTTCTCAGTGTGGAAATGTCCACAGTCAAAAACAGTCACTCCCAGATTTTCTGCATCAATCCAAACATCATGCTTGACGTCACCTGTTACAAGTGCATCACAATTTTTAGCTATCGAAATTTGCAGCATTGAGCCTCCGGAACCTGAGCAGAACGCCACTCTACTGATGCTCCGTCCTTCAACTGAATTGAACCTTATGTACTCACAGCCGAAAATTGCCTTCAGTTTTTCTGCAAGTTCCGCTGGAGCAGTTCTATCTTCAAGCTCCACTATCCAGCCAAGTCCAAGTCCTCCGCCAAGCTCCTCAAAGGGCTCTGCTTTTGCGGCGAGCTTGAAGTTTTCGCTGAATTTCCGCAATATTACGCCGTTTGTACCTCCCGCTGCAATGTCAAGATTCGTGTGCATGCAAAGAGCCGCAGTGTCCGTAAAAATAAGCGTCTGGACCGGGTCGTTTCTCGTTATCCGTCTCCTTGGCTCGAAAATGACCGGATGATGAGAAATAATCAGGTCCGCCTGTTTGCAGGAAGCCTCGCAGGCCACCCTCTCGGTTATGTCCAGAGACAGCACCACCGTATCGGCCATTCCCGTCTGGTTTTCCACAAGCAGTCCGGAATTGTCCCACTTTTCCTGGGTACTGAATGGGTAAAGCTCATCGAGGTAGTCATATATCTCGGAGATATTCACTGGGGATGCTCCATTTTTCATCTTGCAGCTAAGTGCAGTAAAATGAACAGAATCCTCTGTTTTTCCGGCTTTTTTGAGATTTTCTGCGACCTTTGCAAGGCGCTCCGACTCACGTTCCCTATATCTATTCCCAAGCTCATCCGAATCATCAAAGAACCCATAAAGAGAATCAAATTCAGTAAGATAGCGGAAATCGGTGCTTCCCTCCGCAACCATTATCACGTAGAGCTTGTCACCGTCCTCCACAACGTACTCCTGAACTATCCGCATCTGGAACTCGTAGATCATCTTTCTGAGGTACTCCGGCTTTGACATAGGCTGCAATATCCAGCGGAGGTTTTCCTGGTCATATCGGTCCACCTCAGTTTTTTCGATTATGTCAGCAATTGTCTCGCCTCCCATTCCGGCAATTATAACGTCAGAAACACCTTCCAGTGGGACTTTTTCAAGTCCGTCGGACAGAATAAGCTCCACTTTGTCCTTGATCCCGCACTTTTCAACTGTTTTACGTGCAGCTTCAAGAGGCCCATCCTTCACATCAGAAGCTATGACTTTTCCACATTTCCCACTGAGTACCAGTTCGGCTGCAAGTTTGGCATGGTCAGTTCCCACGTCAACTGCAATTCCTCTCCCACTCACAAGTTCTGCACATTTTTTCAGTCTTGCATCCAGCATAGTTTTCTCCTGTAGACATAAAATTTCAGGCGTGCCGGGAACCGACACGCCCAATGTTACGATTACTTTGACGCAAAATATGCGTTAAGCTGTTCAACAAGCAGATCCGGGTCGGTTCCGTGAACGTTGCAGGCCTCCTCGATGGTTTCGCCTCTCGAAGCGGGACAGCCAAGACAATGCATACCTATCTCAACAAAGAAGGAAGCTGTATTGCTGTCAGCATCAAGTACATCGCCAATGATATCATCCTTTGTTACTTTCATTTTCCCACCCTTAATCTATGACAGCCGGGTCGCCGGCCGGAAGTTCAAAAACCGATCAAGCCTCGTTCATTTTTGCGAAACATTCGCTGCAGTAAACTGCTCTGCCTTCCTTAGGCTCAAAAGGAACCTTAGCCTCACCGCCGCATGAAGCGCAGACTGCTGTGTACATAACCCTTTCAGCCTTGCCAGCATTCTTTCTTGCGTCACGGCAAGCCTTACATCTCTGGGGCTCGTTCACAAAGCCTTTTTCAGCGTAAAATTCCTGTTCGCCTGCGGAGAAGATGAACTCGTTACCGCACTCCTTGCAGACTAATGTCTTGTCTTCGTACATTTCTAATACCTCGCTTAAAATATTTGGACCCCGGCAGGACTCTCACCTGCATCTTTGCATAACAACGCTCTGTTTTAAGCTACACGGTCATGTTCAATTTGATCATCAGGGCACGCAGTTTCCTGCGGGCACGCTGAACGGCGTTATCCACTGACTTTTCGCTGACTCCCATTTTTTCAGCAGCCTGACGGTAGCTGAGACCATTCATGACATGATTCAGGGACTTGCGTTCAACAGGGGACAACATGGAGTCTATGCCGCTCCAAAGCTCAGAAATAAACTCTTTATAAAGGTAAATGCTTTCTGGAGTTTCTTCCACCGACATTTCCTTAGCGCCGATGACGTCGTCAAGATCGTCCGATCTCACAGGCTGTTTTTTTGCCCTTGCCGCAAGGCTCCGCATACGGTTGACGATGCAGACCTCCGCATAGGTACAGAATCTGGCTCCCTTTGTGCTGTCATAGGTATTAATAGCCTTCAGCAGAGTGAGGAGACCCTCCTGCCGCAGATCGTCGCTGCCGGTTTCAGGGGTTGCAAAAATTTCCGATTTAATAGAAATCAGCCTTGCGTAGCGGGACATAAGAACTGCCGCAGCATCCCTGTCAGTCTTTGCCAGAGCTGCAAGTTCCTCGTCCGTTTTTCCGCAGGATACATTCAAATTGAAATCCAAATCAAGCAAGATATCCACCAACATTCCGAATATTGCTGCAAAAACGGTATTTTGTCAACATGATCAGTATCTAAAGAGTATAAGGCACCGCCCCGTCCGGAGTATTCCGGACGGAGTTCGTGCCGAAATATTTATGAATCAGAACCCTTTGCTGCCTCTTCTTCAGCAGCCTTCAGGAGTTCTTCCATGTCGAAGCTGAAGTTGTTCTTCTTAGGGGTCTGGGGTTTCTTGGGCTGTTCCTGTACAGGAGCAGTCTGAGCAGGCTTATTATTGCTGCTATTATTTGCATTGTAGCCGTTATTTCCCTGTGAATAGGAATTTCCGCCTATTGAAGCAAAGGGATCAGCCTTAGCTGCACCAGAAGGAGCAGCACCATCCAGGTCGGACAGAGCAGCCTTGGGAGCATCAGTGGGCTTAAAGTCAGCCTTAGGAGCCTCAGCCTTCTTTACTGTACCAGCCTCTGCGCTGTCTACGGACTTCTTAGCCTCGCCAATAATGAGCTGAGCCTCGCTCATGCGGTCTGTAGCCTGGCTGGTAAGGCGGTTGAGAACGGATGTGATGTCACCGAACTTTGTATTTACGCTCTCGATCTCGTTGAGGAGCATATTGCGAACAGTCAGGGACATAGCGTTTACCTTGTCTGCATGAGCATTTGCATCATCAACAGTGAGCTTAGCCTGATCATTGGCCTCCTTGATGCAGGCCTCGGCAGTAGTATTAGCGTTAGCGATAGTTTTCTCTGCCTCTGTGTTAGCTTCTTTAAGTATCTGCTCAGCCTTAGCATTGGCCTCTCTTGTGACCTTATCAGCGTTCTTCTGAGCTTCTATAGTGATCTTTCCGGCAGTCTTCTGAGCCTCTGTGAAGAGTGCGCCCATATCGAAGGATGACGGGATCATTCCGCCGCCGTTCTCCTTGAGGTCATTGATCTCATCGTTGAGCTTTTCGATCTCAGCGTCCTTCTTAGCGATGAGGGCATCTACCTGGTTGATCTTGTTGTCCTTCTCGGCAGACTCACGGGTCTTAGCATCAAGAGCAGCAGACTTCTCTGCGAGTTCCTTGGTCTTAGCAGCAAGGTCAGCGTTGAGCTTAGCCAGATCCTGCTTGATCTTAGCAACATCTGCACTGTCATTAGGATTAACAGCAGGAGCTCCGCCCTTTGCAGCGTTAGCCTCAGCAGCTTTGAGCTGACTGCGGAGGTTATCTATTTCCTTCTTAGCAGCCTCAAGAGCAGCAGCGGACTGAGCATTAGCCTGAGCTGCATTTCCGCCGCCGGCAGCAGCCTTAGTCTCAGCAGCCTTGAGCTGGTTGCGGAGGCTATCTATTTCCTTCTTAGCGGCTTCGAGAGCAGCAGCAGTTTGAGCATTAGCCTGAGCTGCAGCAGCAGAAGCGCCAGGGCCGCCAGCCTTGAGCTGATTTATCAGCTTCTGGTCATCCTCGATCCTCTTCTTGAGCTCCTCATTCTCCTTCTTAGCAGCTCTGAGAGCGTTATTGGAGTTGTTGAGCTTTTCCTGGAGGTTCTCCATATGATTGCGAGTCTTTATAAGCTCCTGAGGGTCAGTAGCGGGACCTGTTTCCTTAGCTTTTTTCAGTTCGTCCTCGAGGGAAACGATCTTGGAATTCAGCTCGTCGAGGTATGCCATAACATCCTCTTTCATAAATCCCTTTTGACCGATCTTGGTTTCTCTTAATACTGTTGGTTCGTCCATGATATACTCCATTTCCCCCCGGACAAGCCGAGGTAAAATAATACAAGGAATAAAAATGCCTTTAATATATTATAACAGATTTTATATATTATTTCAACTATTAATATGTAGAATTTTTTCGTTGATTTTAGTGCATTTTACTATATAAAAAAGTCATATTATACAGCGGGTAAATAAAAAGCAGTCTCTCATCAGAGAGACTGCTTACTTTTTTAATCAATTATCTCAGTTTCCGAGCATCTTAAAGATGTCATCGAGGTCATAATCCTGGCTGGATGACTGTGCCTTGGGAGCATTGCTGCCGAAGCCAAGGTCGTCGATAAGAGGATTCTCGATCTGGATAACGTCCTCCTCGCTTGTCTCAGCAGGGATAGCGTCAGGATCAAGCTCTTCATCAAATCCAGCAGCTATAACTGTAATTGTCATCTCGTCGGACATATCCTCCTTGAAGGCTGTACCGAAGATGAACTCTACATCATCTGCGGCTGTGTCTGTGATCATCTTTGTAGCTGCATCCACATCGGAAGAAAGTATATCCTCAGACATTGCAATGTTGATGAGGAGTCGCTTAGCTCCGGAGATAGAAGTTTCAAGCAGCGGGCTGGAGATAACAGCCTGAGCAGCATCTCTTGCCTTGTCCTTGCCGGAACCGTGACCGATAGCCATGTGAGCGTAACCTGCGCCCTTCATGATAGTGGAAACGTCTGCAAAGTCCAGATTTATGTAGCCTTCCTCAACAATGAGGTCGGAAATACTCTTGACACCGGTCTTGAGGACCTCGTCTGAAAGTGCGAAGGACTGCATCATTGTAAGGGGCTTGTCCTGGCCTACGAGAAGTCTCTCGTTAGGGATAACGATGAGTGAATCAACGTACTTTCTCAGCTCTGCGATACCTTTTTCAGCCTGAGCCATTTTCTGCTCTCTCTCAAAGAGGAAGGGCTTAGTTACAACAGCGACTGTAAGTATATCCATTTCCTTAGCGATCTTAGCAACAACAGGAGCTGCACCTGTTCCGGTACCGCCGCCCATACCAGCGGTGATGAAGATCATATCAGCGCCCTTGAGGTGTGTCTCGATCTCATCACGGTTCTCCTCAGCACTGCGCTGACCGATCTCAGGCTTATTGCCTGCACCTCTGCCCTTAGTGAGCTTAGCGCCGATCGGGATCCTTGTTGTAGCTCTTGACTTATTGAGAGCCTTTGCATCTGTATTGATCGCAATATATTCGATATTGTTTACACCGGAATCCACCATGCAGTTAACGGCATTTCCGCCGCCGCCTCCAACGCCGATGACCTTAATATTTACATCGGGTTCAAGAGTTTCCTCGTAATTGAAATCTGACATTATAAACTCCTCCTATTGATATTCTCCTGTATTACAACAAAATTTTGATATCTTTCATAAATACACTTACTATTTTATCATAATCCAAGTTGTTTTTCAAGACATTATTTCAAAATTTCAATTTTCAGCACATATGACTATTACAGACTTAAAATTTAGTTGATTTTGCACAAATCAATACTGCCCGTAATCATATCCGCCGTAGTCGGCCTGACCGTAATCTCCGCTCCAGTTGCCGCCTTCATCCCAATTATTGCTGTCATATCCGGCGTTCCAGTCATTATTTGCGGAGCCGTCATCCCAGTTATTGTAGTCCTGACCGCCGTCCCAACTGTTATCCCAGTCATTTTCCGGAGCCTCAGTAGTTGGCTCTGTGGGATTGTTGGACTCGTCAAACAGAGCTGCCTGGTCCGGGTCATACTCTTCCGCAGGGTCACCGGAGGAATTTCCGTTGGCATCAGTTGTATTCGGCTTTGTAGGCTCTGCCACTGACGGAGAGTCTATCGGCTCGTCGGTGGTCCTGAAGCTGCACTGATTGGTCCCTATCATTGTAAGATAGCCTTTTTTGCCCTTTACTGACTCGTCGTTCATGACGGTCTCTGCAAGGTCCAGCTTATACTCCACATCGTTCCAGCCGCCCATTTTGAACACCATACCGTTCTTGTAATTGACGATTATGCCGAATTCATCGGACATATCCAGTGTTGCGATGCCGCTGTCAGTCTTTTCACTGATGCTGGATATGAGTTCACGGAAAGCCTCGTCCTTGTGTTCATTTTCGGTCGCTATAGCCTTTCCTGCCGTAAGCTCCGAGGGCTCATATCCATATATGATAGGCAGTCCATTTGTCATATATCCGGTACTGCTGCCGTTATCCGCAAGTATCTTTCCCTTTTTGCTGACAAGGAGCGTACCTCCGTCATATACCACATTGAAGGCCGGGATGCACTTCGTCACTGTTATCTCTACTGATGAAGGGTACTTCTTCTTAATGCTGGCGGTCTCAACATACAGGAGCTCGTCCAGTATTGCCTGTTCACTTTTGCCTGTGTCAAGACGCATAAGGTTGTCCCCTTCACGTATGCCTGACGCTGCCACTATCTCCTCTGCCGAGTACATATCCGACTCGCCGGTGACTCTTATCTGTTTCAGATTAAAAAGGAAGGTGTGACATATGGTTATACCTGCGGTCACTACCAGCAGAACCACTGCAAGCACATAGATATTGTTCCAGCGTCTGCGGCGCCGGATACGCTTGCGGCTGTTCTGCCGCTGGACCGTAGTTTTTTCAACATCTTTCATATTTACTCCGTTCACTCCCTGCGGATGTCTCCTCCCAGGGCTCTTACTGTTTCTTCAAATCTTTCATATCCCCTGTCGATGTGGGATATCCTTGTTATCTCAGACTTTCCCTCTGCCGCCAGTGCAGCAGCAGCCATCGCCGCTCCTCCACGGAGGTCTGTAGCTTCTGCGGAGGCTCCCGTGAGCTGCGGTACTCCTCTGACTATAGCCACTTTTCCCAGCACCTGTATGTCGGCGCCCATTTTACGGAGAGCCTCGGCATGGCGGTAACGGCAGTCGAAGATGTTCTCCTCGAAAATACTCGTACCCTCCGCTCCTGCAAGAGCTGCCATGAGGACAGCCTGTGCATCAGTTGGGAAGCCGGGATGAGGCATGGTCCTTATCCTGTCCGGTACCGCTCTCAGCCGGGAGCCGCTCCGGAGATATATCCTGTTCTCTCTTGTGTATATGCTGCATCCGGTCTGTTCCAGTACCGTCAGGAACGGCTCCATTTCCGGGACACAGGCATCGGTAAGTATTATCTCTCCCCGTGTGGCAGCAGTCATTGCAAGGTATGTCGCACCGGCAATACGGTCCGGCATTATCCTGTAGCAGCAGCCGTGGAGGTCCCTCCGGCCGTTTATGACTATCCTGCTCTCGCCGTCTCCGGAAATACTTGCTCCGCAGGCTCTCAGGAATCCGCAGAGGTCGCATATCTCAGGCTCACGGGCAGCATTGTTTATGACTGTTTCACCCTCGGCAGTGACAGCGCAGAGAATGATGTTCTCAGTAGCTCCAACTGATGGGAAGGAAAGGGATATCTTAGCTCCCTTTGCTCTTTCTCCGGAGGTCCGGCAGACTATCTTTCCGCCTCCCTCACGGATGTCCACTCCCATTTTCCGCAGAGCCGCCAGGTGCATATCTATAGGCCTCGGCCCAAGCTCGCATCCTCCGGGGACGCTGACAGTACACTGTCCCAGACGTCCAACCATGGCTCCCATGAAAATGATAGAGGACCTCATTTCCCTCATAAGTTCTTCCGGTATCCGGTCCTCTGTGACCTCTGACGAGTCCACCCAGACCGTATTTCCCGACGTACTGCACCGGCAGCCGAGACAATTGAGTATCCTTGCCGCCGAATACACATCGGTAAGTTTCGGGCAGTTGAGCAGCGTACAGTCCTCTCCGCAGAGCAATGTCGCTGCGATTATCGGCAGGGCGCTGTTTTTGCAGCCCTGGAGAGCTATCTCCCCACGCAGCCGTTTTCCGCCCTGTATCATCAGTTTCTGCATCACATCCACCTCACAGCATTTTTTGTATATTATGCTGCCGGCAGAGGTGATGTTACTTCTTCGACTTCTCTATCAGCTTGTCGATGACCGCCATTATCCTATCGTTGGTATCAGTTACGCAGAGCTTTGCGGCAGAGTCAGACATGACTGCAACTCTTTCCGGGTCTCCGTAAAGCTTTTCCAGCTCGCTTATCACACGCTCGGAAGAGGCATCCTTCTGCTCGATGACAACGGCAGCTCCGGCTTTTCCGAGGACCATTGCGTTGTGATACTGGTGGTTGCCTGCAACTATAGGCGACGGGATGAGTATGGAGGCCTTGCCTGCGGCCTCAAGCTCTGCAAGAGTGGACGCTCCGGAGCGGCAGACTACAACGTCTGCTGCTGCAAGACACACGTCCATATCATTTATGTATTCCGTGATGCGGAGCCTGTCAGACTTCAGCGGGATGCCCGCAGCCTTCATAGCTTGCGGGAAGGTGTCCTTGCCCATGCCGCCGTAGCCGTGGATGTGATTTATCTTCAGGCCCTTCTTTACGTGCCACTTTATGGCCTCTGTCATTGTCTCGTTGATACAGCCTGCACCAAGACTTCCGCCGAAGGAAAGTATGGTAAAGCTGTCGTCGAAGCCCAGCTTTGCCCGTGCCTCAGCACGGCTCATGCGGTTGATATTGCTCCTTACGGGAAGTCCGGTAACACTGTACTCGAACTTGCTCTTGTCCATATAGTCAAGGGCCTCGATCACAGTGAGCATAACATAGTCCACCTCTTTTGAGAGGAGCTTGTTTGTGACTCCAGGATAGGCATTCTGCTCGTGTATCGCTGTAGGGATCCCCATTTTTGCAGCCTTGCGGATAACGGGGCCGGCTGCGTAGCCGCCTGTTCCTATCGCAATATCAGGGCCGAAATTCTTTATTATCTCTTTGGCTCTCCTGCCGGATGTGGCAAGATATGCCACTGCCTTGGCGTTTCTGCCGATGTTTTCTAACGATATCTTTCTCTGGAAGCCGGCGACCTTGATAGTCTCCAGCCTGTAGCCGGCTCTTGGGACCAGCTTGGACTCCATACCCTTTGGAGTTCCGGCAAAGAGAAATTCCGTGTCCGGATACTTTGCCTTTATCATATCCGCAATGGCAAGGCCGGGATTGATGTGTCCGCCTGTTCCTCCGCAGGCAATAAGTACCTTCATATGAATGCTCCTTTATGCGTTTTTGAGCTCCTTTGCGTGCTCGGTGTGAGTTATTTTCTTTTTCTTCTTTACAGGCTTTTCGTCCTGATAGTACCTCTGCTGCGAAATATTCAGCATTATCCCCATTTCAGCAAGCTGCATTATCAGCGCAGTTCCGCCGAAGCTGAAAAACGGCAGGCTGATTCCGGTATTGGGTATGAGGTTGCTGACAACAGCAAGGTTGAGGACCGTCTGTATGCCTATCTGGGTGGTGATGCCGACTGCAATGAGCATTCCGAAACGGTCCTTGCAGCGCACTGCTATGGAGAATCCCTCCACCACCAGCAGGAAAAAGACTATTATTATCGCAAGGGCTCCCACAAAGCCAAGCTCCTCACAGACTATGGGGAAAACGAAGTCGTTCTTGGTCTCAGGGAGATAGAGGTATTTCTGGCGGGAGTTTCCCAGTCCCAGGCCGAAAAGTCCTCCTGAACCGATAGCGATTATTGAATTGGCAGTCTGCCAGGTGTCATTGAGGACATCAGCAAATGGGTCCTGCCAGGACTTGATCCTGACAGAAACGTAGCTGCCGGGTATCTTGGACTGGATGAATACGATTATGGCTGCCAGTCCCAGGACTGATAAGCCGAGTACGAGGAACTGCTTGCGGTTAGCTCCGCCGCAGAGTATCATCGCTACTGAGATAGAGGCTATCAGGATAAGACCTGAAAGGTGAGGCTCAAGGTACAGCAGAAAGGCGTAAACTGCCATGAGACAGGCATACTTCACGATACCGTTGCTGAACTTGTTCATCTTCTTTCCGTCTCTCTCCATGCTGTATGCGAAGTATATGATTATCGCCAGCTTTGCCACCTCTGAGGGCTGGAAGTTGACCGGTCCCAGTGTGAGCCAGCGTTTTGCGCCCATGGTACCGCCCTCGTCGTTACCGAAGATAAGGACTATTCCGAGGAGCACTCCGCCGAGGATGTAGAGCATTCCGGCTATGTTGAATTTTTTCAGAAAGGGCAGCTTGATATTCTTCAGGTTGTGGTAGTCCATTTTCATGAAGAACAGCAGCGCTCCGAAGCCTATCAGTGCGTGCTTGACCTGGCTCTTTGCGTAGTAGAGGCCGTCGCCGTCATGCTCGCTGTAGGCCCATGCATAGCTTGCCGAGGACATCATAACAATGCCCACAACGAGGAGTATCATTACATATGCGAAAAAGGAAAGGCTTATATCGCTGTTCCTTCCCTCTCCCACAAAAGCCTCCCAGAGCGACTGGGTCGAGCTCTTCTTCTTTTTTTTGCTTGACGCCATATTTTCTCCTTTGCGTAGGACCCTTCGGTCAGTTGAATGTCAGTAAAGTGATTA
This sequence comes from Ruminococcus flavefaciens, assembly GCA_902762855.1. Lineage (GTDB taxonomy): Bacteria > Bacillota > Clostridia > Oscillospirales > Ruminococcaceae > Ruminococcus > Ruminococcus flavefaciens_V. Next base: position 22,731 of record CACWPR010000012.1, on the reverse strand, counting down.
TTCCCAGAATACCGAAAATAATGCCTGCCAGTGAAAATGTGATGACTATTTTGTACTCGCTGAATCCGCTCATCTCGAAGTGGTGGTGGATAGGAGTCATCTTGAATATCCTCTTTCCCTGGTGGTCAGGACTTCTCTTCTTTGTGTACTTGAAGTAGCTCACCTGTATAACGACGGACAGAGCCTCGCAGATATAGACCAGTGACGCAAGTATCAGCAGCAGGTGCTTGTGAAGGACCAGTCCGGTACCGGTAACTGCTGCTCCAAGGAACATTGAACCTGTGTCGCCCATAAAGCACTTTGCAGGGTTGAGGTTCCAGATCAGGAAGCCGATGCAGCCTCCGGCCAGTGCCATTGTGAAAAAACTCATCTCGGTCTTTTCAAGTATAGCGCAGCTCACAGTGAATATGAGCATATTCACCAGTGTAACAGAGCCGCAGAGTCCGTCGATGCCGTCGGTAAGATTGACTGCGTTGGTGAGATATATTATCACAGGGATAAGTATTATATAATAGAATATACCAAGGGGCGGAGTTACCCAGAAGCCGAAGTCAAGCCTTGTGGAGCCGTCACCGAACTTCCAGAGCATTGCCAGGAAGCCTATGGAGAAGAGCACCTGAAGTACTATCTTCTGCATGGGCGAAAGTCCGTCATTCTTCTTCCTTGAGACCTTGGTGAAGTCGTCGATAAAGCCGATAAGTCCGAAGAGTGCGGAGAAAGCTATCACCGCAATGAACTCATAGAATGCATCATGGGTGGACTTTTCTGTCAGGTCAAGTCCTCCTCTGAGCCGGTATATCCAGTAGCCGGCTATTGCTGTCAGTATGGTGGATATGATAAACATGAAACCGCCCATTGTGGGGGTACCCTGTTTCTTGGCGTGCCACTGAGGTCCGTCCTCGGTCTTTATAGGCTGACCGAACTTTATCCTGTGCAGGAAGGGCACCAGGAATATTCCTGAAACTCCTGCAATGACGAATGAAAGCAGCGTTACCGCCAGATTGATTATCCAGTATGACATTTTACCAAACAACTCCCTATTTTCCAGGGCGGCTCAGCGCCGCCGTAATATCAGTCCAGAAGTTTAAGTCCCTCTGCAACTATTTCTCTCTCGTCGAAATGGATGTGCTCCATGCCGGCAAGTATCTGATAATCCTCATGGCCCTTTCCGGCAAGTACTATTATATCACCTTTCTCAGCGATTTTCAAGGCATGATATATAGCTTCCCGCCTGTCGGTGACAACGTCGTAAGGGACGGTACTGTTCTCAAGGCCTGCAAGGATGTCTTTGATGATAAGCTCCGGGTCCTCATTGCGGGGATTATCGGAGGTAACTATGAGCCGGTCCGCATAGGAAGCGGCAGCTTTTGCCATTTTCGGGCGCTTGGCTGCATCACGGTTGCCTCCGCAGCCGAAGAGACATATGAGTCTGCCCTCGGTGTACTCCTTTACGCTCCGGAGAATATTCTCTAAAGCATCGGGGGTGTGGGCATAGTCGCAGATGACCGTGAAGTCCCTGCCTGTGGGAATGACCTCACAGCGTCCCTTGACACCGTTATAGCCGCTTATGGCACATATTATCTTCTCCATTGGTATCCCTGCCCTCATGCATACCGCTGTTACTGCGGTGAGGTTGGAGACATTGAAAAGTCCGGGGATGCGGGTCCTTACAAGGTAGGACTTATCTCCGTGGCAGAACCAGAAGCTGGAGCCTGTGGACTTTATCTTTATACCGTCGGCATAATAGTCGGCGGACTGCTTTACACTGAAGCTGTACTTCTCACAGTCTGCTTCATCCAGGAGCCTTCTGCCGTAGCTGTCGTCGATGTTTATTATAGCCGTATCGCAGATGTCAAAGAGCATCTTCTTAGCCTGGAAGTAGTCCTCCATATCCTTGTGGTAGTCAAGGTGGTCCTGGGTAAGGTTGGTGAACACAGCAATGTCGAACCATGATGGCCCGATGCGGTTCTGGACCAGCCCGAAGGAGCTGACCTCCATTACAACATACTCACAGTCCTCCCTTACCATGCGGTCAAGGAGCGACATGAAGTCGTAAGCCATAGGAGTGGTGTTGTCAGTGTGGATGACCTCGTCCCCTATCTCGTTCTGGATAGTTCCCACAAGGCCGGTCTTATGGCCTGCTGAGGTGAGGATATGCTTTATTACGTTGGTTATGGTAGTCTTTCCGTTGGTTCCGGTGACTCCTATCATTTTCAGTTTCTTCTCAGGGTGTCCGAACCAGGCTGCACAGAGCCGGCCGTAGGCTCTTCTGGTATCTGATACCAGTATCTGTCTGTCGCCAAGTCCAAGGTCATGCTGGCAGACAACTGCCGCAGCTCCTTTTTCAAGCATCTCAGCAGCCGCACTGTGGCCGTCGAAGCTGCCTCCCTTTACGCAGACGAACAGGCAGCCCTCGGTGACCTTCCTTGTATCGTCTGTCACGGAGCTTATCTCTATGTCGTCAAGCACAGTCTCTGCTGTGTCCTTTATAAGCTCATATAATTTCATTCTGACCGCCTCCTGTTTCTTTTATTGCCGTTCTTATTTCGATAGTCCTGACGGTATCAGCCGCCGTCCTGATAAACTGTGAATTCAAGCTCGATAGTGGTACCCACAGGTACTTGTGTACCGGCTTCGGGATACTGTCCGCTTACCAGTGCATTTGCATTCTCCACTGACGCACCAATTGTAACGTAGTTGAGCTGATTTGAATATACCAGATAGTTTGCATTATATGCGTCATAGCCGGTAAGGTCAGGCACCGTTACTGTTGAGCCGGTGTTGCTCTTCTCGGTGTAAAGATAAACGTAGCCGTCACGGGATATAGTCGAGCCTGTAGCCGGTGACTGTGCTATTACTTCTATTCCGTTGCCGACTATCTCAACGTGCTCTGAGTCAACACCCAGCTCTGAGAGAGTCTTTTTAGCATCATCTATAGAGCCTTCGAGAAGTGGTATCTTGATATCCAGTGATGAAAGCTCCTCGTCTGTGTACTCAGGACTGATACCCAGGTACGGAAGGACATCTGTGAGAATGTCTCTTGCCGTAGGCACTGCAACAACTGAGCCATAGTACTGGTTGGGGCTGTTGTCAGGCATATCGCCCAGTACCAGAAGGATTATCTCAGGGTCATCAGCAGGTGTGAAGCACACATAGGATGCACCGTACTCCTGGATGTCTGCATTTTCCTCTCCGCCGGCTTCGTAGCCTGTGTTCTCGTATTCCATGATACGCTGGGATGTACCGGACTTTCCGCCGATAGCATATCCTCTTATCTTAACGTTTCCTGTGTCACTGTCTGCAACTACGTGATAGAGGGCATCTCTCATCTTTGCTGATGTCTCCTCTGACACCACCTGTCTGCGGACTGTACGCTCGTTTTTCAGGACTACATTGCCGTCCTCATCCAGTATCTTATCGACCACATAGGGCTTGAGGAGGTATCCTCCGTTTATCGCAGCACAGCAGGCTGTTATCATCTCCATAGGAGTTACAGTCTCACCCTGTCCGAAGGAGCCGACTGCAAGGTTCATCTCGTCAATCGATTCATATGTGAACATATCTCCGTACACCTCATTAGGAAGGTCTACACCGGTAGGTTCACGGAATCCGAAGGCTTCGCAGTAGTATACGAACTTCTCCTGTCCAAGGGCCTTTCCTATTGCCATGAATGCAGGGTTGCAGGAGTGAAGCAGAGCTTCCTGGAATGACTGAGGTCCGTGTCCGCTGGTAAGGTGACACTTGATAGGCTGGAGAGCTCCGGGGATCTCCACGGCACCGGTGCAGACGTAGGGCTGGCCCTCAAAAATGACCTTATCCTCCTCTATTGCAGAGGCACTGGTCACTACCTTGAATACAGAGCCGGGCTCGTAACGCTCGGAGATACACTTGTTCTTCCACTGTGTCTCACGGGCAGTCTTTGTGAGTTCATCAGCCTCAGTATCGTTCTTGGCTTGCTTTATGAGCTCCTGCATTGCCGGGTCCGCAACTTTAAGAGGCTCGTTCAGGTCAAAGCTGGGATATGTAGCCATACCGTATACAGCTCCGGTCTTGGCATTCATGAGGATAGCACATCCTCTGTTCTTTACCTTATGCTTCTCCACCATTTCCTGGAGGTGCTTTTCCAGATAGTACTGGATGTTCATGTCTATGGTGAGGTAGATGTCATCGCCGTTCTGGGGCTCATAGGTCTTTGAGTATTTATATGGAAGCTCGTTTCCGTTGGAGTCCTTGGCGGAGATAGTCTTTCCGTCCACGCCTGCAAGGTACTCATTGTACTGTGCCTCAATGCCGTATACACCATTGCCGTCGGCATTGGTAAAGCCTATTACCGATGCGGCAAGCTCATTCTGGGGGTAGTACCTCTTGGTATCCTCCTCAACATTGAGGGATATGAGGCCGTATTTGTTAAAATGCTCCAGCAGCTCGTCAGCTACAGGCTTTTCTACCTGGTCCTGGAGAACGCTGTACTGTGTGTCCTCCTCGGTAGCCTTGCGGACCTTTTCCGGCTCTATAGCCAGCTTTGATGCCAGGAGAGCTATGGTCTCCTCACGGAAAGCTGATGCTGACTCAGGGAGCTGATCTATCTCGTTGCCCTCCTCGTCGTACTGAGGCTGATAGTCACCGCTGGCTTTATCCGCATTGCGCTTGTCTATCTTCTGCTGGAGCTCTTCGAGGTCGCTGCGGAATCTCTGTGGGTCCAGAAAAACCTTGTATACCGACGCACTCTTCGCAAGGGCAGTTCCCTTGGCATCGAATATCGAACCTCTGTGAGCTGATATGGATATGGAGCCAAAGTGCTGGTTATTGGCCATATCCTGATACTTCTTGTTGTTTACCACTGAAATAACGAAGAAATTCACAGCCACAGCCGAGAACAGCACCATAAACGCTGCTGTCATTACAAACTTGGCTCTGAATCTCATCGAATTGGAAGGATTATTGTTAGTCATGCAGACTCCTTTCCGCTTTGGTTGAAAAGGCAGCACTGCCCAGGAAAGCTCTGTGGTCATTAGCCACGCATCCCGCACAGCGCCGCCTTATCGGGACATAATAAAGCAAACAGCCGTATCTCCGGAGTTTGCTGCTATTCCGCACACACAAGTCACTGCTTCCGTATGCAAGGCAAATATATTATTCGCCGCAAAAATAGAATAAGGCAGGGTAACTATGCTGCCCCGCCTCTGAACATCCTGCATCGGGATGTCCTCTTCTCTTGATACGACGAAGGATCTATCGCAATTCAAGCGTAGGATCTCCGTCCCCCGGACCCTCTTTTTCCGTTCTCAGGTCCGGGGGCAGCGATCCCGGTATTCCGAATCACCCGCTGTATCTCCGTGTTCTACATATAACTTCGGCATATTATTTTTTTCGCCGATAGTGTTCTTAGTTAAACAGGCAGTCCCTTTACTATATTTATATTGGACCTACCCTCTGAAATATTCCACGCACTTATCAAAAAAGCTCTCTATTTTTGCCATGAGCCCCTGATCCTGCTCTGGGATATTTACCACGTCACCGGTCTGTATCTTGATGTACTTTATCTGTGAAGAGTCTATCTTACGCATTTTAAGTACATTTTCCGCATAATCTTCGACGTTTTTAGCAGACATTTTACTGTCAAGCTCAGATTGCAGGCGAACATTTTCAGCCTCTGTCAGGCTGAGCTGCCGGTTGAGGTCTGCTGCCTTATGGTAGACTCTGTTCCGGCGGTCGAGTGAATAAATTACGCTGCCGAGCAATGCGGCGGCTATCATTGAGACAACCACTATACGAAAGATAGCTCCTGGGCTTACCTCCGTGCGCCTGTGTTTTATCTGGCGCTGATTTTCTGCGTTGTCCTCATCGCTCTCGTTATTATCTTCTGCAATAGTTTCATCAGAGCCGGAATCTTCATGGCCGGCGTCTTCATAGTAGTATTCATAACGCTGTTCAGCGGTCATCTTCCGCACTCCTCTCTATTATTCTTAGCTTGGCACTTCTGCTCCTGTTGTTTCTTTCAAGTTCCTTTTCATCAGCCTCTATCGGCTTTCTGTTCACAAGTTTGCCCTGCGGCTTGCGTCCGCATACACACTGGGGGAAGTCCGGCGGGCATATACATCCCTTGCACCATCCTGCGAACCGCTGTTTCACGATCCTATCCTCCAGAGAATGGAAGGTTATGACTGCAAGGCGTCCGCCTGCCTTCAGACTGTAGAATGCCTGGTCGAGTCCCTGAGACAAGTGCTCAAACTCGCCGTTAACGGCTATCCTTATCGCCTGGAAGGTCTTTTTACAGGGATTTTTCTCCCGTCTTGCCTTCTGAGGAACGCTGTCTCTGATTATGTCTGCGAGCTGCATGGTAGTCTCGATAGGGCTTGTTTCCCTTCTGCGGACTATATTTCCGGCGATGCGTCTTGAAAACTTCTCCTCACCGTACTCAAATATTATCCTTGCGAGCTCCTGCTCGGTGTATGTATTGACCACATCTGCGGCGCTTACGCCTTCCTTGCTCATTCTCATATCAAGAGGAGCATCGACGTGGTACGAAAAGCCTCTGCTGCCCTCGTCAAGCTGATAAGATGAAACTCCCAGGTCCATAAGTATCCCGTCCACCTTATCTATGCCAAGTTCATCCAGTACCGTCCTTAATTCCGAATAATTTCTGTGGATGACCTGTGCATTGCTGTAGACCGCAAGTCTCTCAGACGCTGCCTTTACTGCGTCAGGGTCACGGTCAAGAGCTATGAGACGTCCCTCCTCACCAAGGTGAGAAGCGATAAGTGAAGAATGTCCAGCACCTCCGGCTGTACCGTCAACATAGATACCGTCCGGTCTGATACTGAGACCATCTATACATTCCTTAGCCAATACAGGGATATGGCTGAATTCCATAAGAACCTCTCCTTGAATATCCGGGCCTGCAGCTCAGAACTGTAAGCACACCAGATTTGATGACCAGGAGCATGACCGCCTTTTGAGCGGGCTCCATTAGAGCGAAAGGTCTGCCAGTGCAGCATTGATATCCTCGAAGGACATTTTGCTGCTGAAATCCTCCCATGTAGCCTTGTTCCAGATCTCGGCCCTGTTTTCTGAGCCGATGACAACGACGTCGTCTGTGATACCCGCATGATCTCTGAGCTGCTGGGTAATGAAGATCCTTCCCTGCTTATCCGGCACCTGTTTATCGGTGAAGGAAAGGAGATATCTTCTGATGTCGCTGCCCTTTTTGCCTGTAACGGAAAAGAGCTTTTCTCTGTATTTCTCAAATTCCTCAGGGGAATAAACGGCAATATAGCGATCGTCGTGTCCTGCACAGAGGAAAAACTCCGGTCCGAGGACTTCACGCAGCTTGTTAGGGAAGCTCATACGGCCCTTCTGGTCGATACTCGGATAATAAGTACCGCATAACGGATCTGCCATGACCTTCGCCTCGCTTTCATCAACTCGAATCCGGGTAACTTCACCACCGAAGTGGTAAAATTCACAACTCATCACCTTTTTTTACCCCTACACTAATTCTAACACTTATCGCATAATTAATCAAGATGGTATATTATACAATCTAAAGTGCTAAACAGCTTAGATTTTTAGTGATTTTGTTTAAATTTTAACTTCGAGTCAACGCTGAGCGAAACAAACGTTTCTGATTATTATTTTTTATTTAACAGGATTTTTACCACCAGTCACCTTTTCGGCACAAAAACGGCTCATCCTGAAGTGTATTTTCACCTTTTGGGGTGAAAAAAGGGAAAAGTCTCCGGACCCAATAATACTGTATCAGTTATCGTTCCAAAGACTTGTTCCTTTTGTTCAGTGTTTGCCCGGTCTCGCCGGACTTTCTTTATTTATTCTGTGACTTCTTCTGTTGTTGTTTCTGAGGTCTCCGGCTCTGTTGAAGGCTCTTCAACCGCAGCCTCAGATGCCGCCTCTGTCTTTGCCTCCTCGTAGTCCTCGATGAAGTCATCCTCATCGGTCCACGCCGGCTCATCGCTCTCAGGCTCGCTATAGGCAGCAGGAGTGTAGCTCACGTTGAACTTCGGGGACTTTATTCCCATTGATAATGAGAACGCATATCCCTTCACCCATAGCTGTCCGTCTATGCATACGTCTGTGACGTAGCCGGTCTGGTCAGAGTAGAGCGGATATATCCAGTTTGCAGGGTCATCCGAGAGAGAAACGCCGAATCTGGACTCTATGCGGTTCCTCATTTCAGATGCGCTTATGTACCTGACTGTTCCATAGTGCGGGTCGTAGGCTCCGTCCCAGTCGCTCTGTACGCTTCTGAGATAGGGTACATCCTGGTAGAATATCTCGTAGCAGTTAGCTGAGCAGCCTCCGCTGGACGCTGAGAACATTGTCAGAGCAAAGTCTCCGTCATAGAAGAGAGCCTCTCCAAGTACCTCCTGGCAGGCATCAATGACTATCTGCGGCGGATTTGCCTTCGGGCAGAGGTCGTGGATGTCATCGCCGTTGAACTTTATATATGTGTAGGCGGCAACAGCCTGTGCCTTGATAGCCTCATAAGCCATTGTACCTCCGACCTCGTTGAACACTATCTGTGAGAGGAGCTCAAGTGTGGTGCAGTTTGCTGGCTGGTGGTTGATAGTCAGCACCTCATCGTCTGTGGAGTTGGTATTGACCAGGTATGTTCCCGGGTAGTAGTGGAACAGGATGTCCTGATAAGTCCAGCCGCTGTAGGTAGCGTAGAGGTTCGCACCGTTCTGGCTCATGCCTACGCCGTGTCCCCAGCCGTAAGTCACGAATGTGAAGTCTCCGGGACTTGCCTCAGCAGAGACCTGACGCTCAGGAGGAACATATCCGACCGGCTTTCCTGAAAGGTAGAGCTCAACTGCGGTAGGCTCTGCGCTCCTTGACTTTCTTGTCAATGACGGCGACTTCTTTTTCAGCGCCCGTCTTTTCAGTATCATGTCAGCAACGTCCTCTTCGGTGAGCTCCTTTTTGGGAGTTTCTGCTGTGGACTCTCCACCACTGAGCATCTCAGGGGTAGTGAGCTCGTAGCTGACCAGGGACATACTGGAATCGTAGTCAGATATATCAGCCTTGACCCAGTCAATCTCCGGCTCCTCGGCTACATCGCTGTCCTCATCTTCTGGAAGCGTCGTCACTTCTTCAGTTGACGCTGCCGCAGAAGTATCCTCTTCAGTCGGAGCCTCGGCAGAGCCTGCTCCCGACGCAGCTCCCACAAAGGTTATAACTCCGGAGAGCAGCGCTGCGGCGCTTTTTTTCATGTATAAGTTTTTCATAAATAAACTCCTTATTTATGTATTACTGTGCGTTGGTACTTGTCTCTGCCGGAGCCGTGGTCTCAGGTTCCGGAGCGTGTGCCTTTTTCCACTCCTCGGTCCGGGTGATAGTTGAGAGGTCACCTGGCTTTTCACCGTCACGGAGCCTTCTGGCCACCACAATGAATCGGGAGTTATCCTCGTCTGCATAACAGGTGGAGAGAGTCAGCAGCTTGTCACCGTACTGTACGTCGATACCGGTATCCAACATTGCATCACGCTTGCAGCGGTTCACGTAAAAGTCAAAATCCTCCTTGGTGTCCAGCTCTTCCATGTTCCAGTAGACGAAGTCTGTAGCGTCATAGCTTCCGCTGGTTATGAGGAATGCAAAGATAACGTACTCGTAGTCCTGATAGTTGGAGCTGAGCTCCACGAATGGGCTCTGCTCATAAAAGGCATAGTCCTGCCGGTATCTTCTCAGGGAGCCGAACATGGAATTGTTAGCCATGTTGTGGCCGTAGATTATGATATTCTCGGACTGTTCCTCCTCATTGCTGCCAAAAACGTTCCTGTAATCCAGGTAAAGTGTACCGCAGCGGAGGTAGCTGCCATCCAGGTCATGGTCAAGATAGTATGCGTCAGGAACGTAGTACTCCGGCCCGTAGAAAGGAGTATTCTCCTGTATCTCGCCGGGGTCCAGCACCAGAGGGTAGTCCACCTGGGTCTGGTCTATCTTTATCCAGCCGACTATGTCGGGGTTGATATGACTGAACAGCTTTGCCCTTTCGGTCATTCCATCAGGCGAAGGAACGTACTTCATGTCCTTTGCCCAATCCGCCGGCAGCTTAGGTCTCAGCGCCTCGGTAGCGGCCTCTGTGGTAGTCTCTATGACGTCACTGACCGTAGGTACCTGTTCGTCCTTCTTATTTAAATTATATACCAGAGCGCCAAGTCCTACAGCAAGGGCGCAGGCGCATCCGGCTACTGTTATTCTGACAGGTTTATTCATTTCAATACATTACTCCTCTTTTGCTCGCAAGGAGCTGATCCTGACGAAGTGCCGGCGCTCACGGACCGTATGGCTCGAACTCGGCGTCGGGATCGTAATGCTCGTTAGTCTTTGTGTTGTAATACATCGTCGGCCACTTGATATTTGGATTTGCTCTGCTGTTCTGTGTACCGGACAGAGGGTCCTCTCCCTCACGGACCAGTCTGCCCATAACAATGAGCCTTCCACGGTCTCCAAGGAGGGTATTGCAGGTAGACAGAGTCACCAGCTTGTCGCCGTACTTCACATCTACGTCGTTGAGACGGATAGTCCTTCTCTTAGCCTCGTTCACGAAGTCATAGAAGTCCTTCTCGTCGGTGAAATTGAGCTTGTTCCAGCAGTCGAACTTGGTCTCGGACTCATCGTCTGAGTCAAGTATGAAGAAGGCGAATATCTTGTACTTGTAGGTCATGTAGTTCGAGTTTATGTCTATGACCGGATGTTCGCCGTAATAGTCACTGTTTCGCTCGTAGTATTTAAGAGTGCCGAACATGGTCTCATCGCCCATGTTGTGGCCGTAGATGACCAGGTTATCGGAGTTCGGCACTCGCAGGAAGCCGTCCTTGCCGACGTCGTCAAAGTGATTGCGGAAATCAAGGAATATCTCGCCGGCTCTGGACTCGTCGCCGTTTATCTTGCGGTGGAGGTACTTGTCGTTATCATCGGCCTGCATTATAGGGTTGTTGACCTTGGTATCAGGGATGCTTATGACACCAACGACTTCACCGTTCATATCAAGTAGCTTTCGTGCTCCGGAGAGGAGGGTATAATACTGTTTCACCTCCACCTCGCCGTTTTCGTTCTCGACTTCAACAGTACTCGGCTGGACATCCTCATCCTGATAGGTCCAGTACATATCCATTACTCTGTCGTTGAGCTTCCTGCTCTTCCAGAGGTCAAGATAATAGTCAGATACCATATAACCGCAAACGATGATAGCAGCTACCGAACCAAGGAAAACTATCTTCCTTATGCGCTCTCCGATGCTGTCGCCCTTGCGTGGGAAAAGGCCCAGGAGCCTTTCCTTCACAGTTTTTTTCTTCTTCTTTTTCTTCTTTTTTCCCTTTGAAGATTTTGGAGCCTGCTGCGGAGCTGTCTCCCTGACAGGCAGCTCTTGTTCATGTGCCGCCGGTCTTGCCGGCATCTCCTCCTGTGTCTCCGCTGCCTTTACAGGCTCAGGGACAGGTATTTCTGCCGGCGGAGGGCTGTACAAAGGTACTTTCTCCGGGGCAGCCGGCTTTTCAGCGCTGTCCAGCTCTCTGAGGATATCCTCGGCTGACGCAGCCTTTTGCTCCTTGACCTTCTGGACCCGCTTTGCAATGCGGGCGGCTATTTCATTCTCCCACTGCTCTTCCTGCACGGGAGCCGCCGGTGCAGGCACTTCAGGCTCCTCCTGAGCACTGTGCAAAGAATTTCTTATCTTGTTTATCCTTTCGGCTCTGCGCTGTGCCTCGGAATCTGTCTCCGGTGTCTGACCGTTAAAAATATCACTCATCTGCCTGACTCGCCTCCATCAGAGCTTTCTCAATGGTCTCAAAAACATATGCAGCGGCAGCATAGCGGATGTTCTGTCTGCTTCTGTCCGGAAGCTCCCACAGTTTCGGGAGCCTTACGAATTTTTCGCCCATAATGTCGAAACCTATATATACAGTACCAACGGGAGTCTCCGCAGTACCGCCTGAAGGTCCGGCGATGCCGGTGACGGAAACGCAGACGTCGGCGCCTGAGCGCTCCTTCAGTCCGCTGACCATAGAAAGTGCCACCTGCTCGCTGACTACCCCGTATTTTTCAATTTCATCTGCCGGAACTCCCAGGAACCGGCTCTTTATTCTTTCGGAGTAGGTACATATCCCCAGCTCAAAGACTGCTGACGCTCCTGAAACTGATGTTATCAGCTCTGACAGAAGTCCGCCTGTGCAGCTTTCGGCAGTAGATATGGTCATACCACTCCGTTCTAATAATTTTACAACATTTGTAACCGTTTTGTCAAGATTTCCGGGTAAACATTCTGTATAATTACTGCTTGTCATCTATACCCCTGCCCTTCTTTTGTAGGTTTTAAACAAAAATTCTCTTACTAATTTGTTACAAAAATAAAATTACCGATTTAAGTCAAAGGTCTTCATCTCTGTATTTTCAACAGCCTTCTGTATAAGAGGTTCAAAATCGAAACTGTTCTGAGCCTTTTCAATATCCTCCAGACGAGGTCTTACCTTGGGATGGCGTGGAGTAAATACAGTGCAGCAGTCCTCATAGGGCAGTGTCGAGATGTCGAATGTGTCTATTTTACGTGCTATTTCGATTATCTCAGTCTTGTCCATTCCAACGCAGGGACGGAATACAGGTATACGGCAGACTGCATCTGTGCAGGCGATAGCTGCCATTGTCTGACTCGCCACCTGTCCTACACTTTCGCCGGTGATGAGTGCAAGGCAGTTGTCCTTTGCGGCAATGCGCTGTGCTATCTCCATCATCAGCCTTCTCATTATAATAGTAAAGAACTCCTCCGGACAATGGTCCTTGATAGCCTCCTGGAGCTCCGTGAATGGGACGCAGTAGAATGCGATGCCGCCGCACCAGTCAGTGAGCTTCTCACAGAGCTGCTCAACCTTGAGCTGTGCTCTTTCTGAGGTATACGGTGGGCTTACATAGTGTATAGCAGCGATATGCACTCCCCTCTTTGCCATCATCCAGCCTGCGACCGGGCTGTCGATGCCTCCTGAAAGAAGCAGCATAGCCTTTCCGCTGCTGCCAACAGGAAGTCCGCCGGCGCCCTTGATATTCTCAGCGTGGACATAAGCATTGGTGTCCCTTATCTCAACGGTCACAGTGACCTCAGGAGACTTCACATCAACGGTCAGGTGAGGGAATCTTTCAAGGAGCTTTCCGCCCAGCTCCATGCATATCTCAGGGGACTTCATCGGAAAGGCCTTGTCAGAGCGCTTGGCATTTACCTTGAAGGTCTTTGCACAGCCAAGGACGTCCTCCAGATATTCGTAGCTCTTCTCGCAGATGTCTGAAAAGTCCTTCTCGCATACGCAGGCACGGCACAAAGCGGCGATGCCGAATATCTTTCCAACTCTTTCAACTACCTCAGAGAGCTCAATATCCTCATCCTGAGGGTCGATGTAAAGTGTGGACTGTGCGCTGGTGCAGACAAATTTGCCCAGAGGCTTTATCCTGCGCTTGATGTTCTTGGTGAGCATATCCTCAAATGTCTTTTTATTAAGGCCCTTCAGGGCCATTTCTCCGTATTTTACAAGTACTATTTCTTTCATTTTTCATTCTCCTGTATTTTTTGAGGAAATCATCCCCTTATTTTTTCAAATCCTTCCGCAACAGCCTCTGTCAGCCTGTCAAGCTCCTCCTCAGTGGTCTCGGCGGTCATGCTTATGCGGACAGCGCTGTCGGCACGCTTGTCACGTATGCCGAACTGGCCCAGGACTCCGCTCTGCTGTCCCTTGGAACAGGCCGAGCCGCTGGACACGTATATTCCCTTGCTTTCAAGGAAGTGGAGCATTATCTCCGAGCGTCGGCCCTCAGCGGAAATGTTGACCACATAGGGTGAACCGTCCTCCGGGGAATTAACAGATATACCGTCTATCTCAGCAAGCCTGTCCAGCAGGTATGCTTTCAGTCCGGAAACCTTTTCATACCTCTCCTGTATAGTCGGCAGCAGCTTTTCCGCAGCAGCTCCGAAGGCTGCTATCAGCGGCACGCTCTCTGTACCTGAGCGTATGCCCTTTTCCTGCTTTCCGCCGGTGACTATCGGCACCACACGTACTCCCTTTTTAATGTATATTGCGCCCACTCCCTTGACTCCGTGTATCTTGTGGGCACTGAGACTTATCATATCAGCACAAAGGGCGTTGACCTTTATCGGCAGCTTCATATAAGCCTGTACGCAGTCGCAGTGAGTTATTATGTCAGGGAAACGTCTTTTCACAGCGGAAAAGGTCTCCTTAACAGGCAGGATATAGCCTGTTTCGTTATTCACAAGCATCATGCTTATGAGAAATGTATCCTCATCGCAGGCAACAGCAAAGTCAGCGGCATAGAGCCTGCCGTCCTCACGGGGAGATACACGGACTACGGTATATCCGGCATTTTCCAAAGCCGCAGCGGTCTCATCCACAGAGGCGTGTTCAACTGCGGAAATAACTACTTTTTTCTTTCTTCTTCCGTAGGCTCCGGCAGCTCCTCTCAGTGCGAGGTTGTTGCTCTCGGTAGCTCCGGAGGTAAAATACACACAGGAGCTGTCAGCTCCTATAGACCCGGCTATAACCTTTCTTGCATAATCCACAGCAAGCTGAGCGTCCAGACCTGCCTTGTGGAGGGAGGAAGGGTTGCCGTAATTTTCGGTCATGGCCTTTACAGCGGCCTCAACTGCTTCGGCACATGGCCTTGTAGTTGCAGCGTTATCAAGATAAACAGACATATCATCAAACCAATCCATTAAATTTTTCAGCATAAAATATATTATAACACATTCCGGCGAAAAAAGCTACATCTAAGCCGGATTTTTCCATAAACTTTCACATTTCCGGCCATTCAGGTGCGTATAACTGTTTTTACTTGACAAAATTGCTGAATATTGCTATTATTATAGTATATCGGAGACCTTTCTCCGGCTTATCTATTTTTCTCAGAAGGAGTGGCGGCAAATGGCAAACAGCGAACTCATCGCAGAAGTTATACGGCAGATAAAGCAGCCGCTCTGGGACAACTGGTACATCCAGGAGAAAATAGGCTCCGGAGCCTACAGTGCTGTATACCGTGTGACTGCAAAGCGCATGAGCCGTACAGACGTTTCAGCTATGAAAATAGAGCCGCTGGTCCCTCCTGACGACATCTACCCCGACGAAGAGCGCAGGAGACGTGCCGTGGAGGAAAGACGTCAGCTTGCTATAAATGAGTCCAACATAATGTTCAGTCTCAGAAATTGCCCGAATATAGTGGCATATCAGGACGAAATGGTCAGGGAGTTCTCCATTGACGGCAAATTCGCCGGCTACTACTTCCTCATCCGCATGGAGTACCTGACGGGAGTCTCTGACCTGCTCAAGACCCGAAAGTTCGACCTTTCGGAAAAGAACGTCCGCAAGCTGGCCGCCGACATAGGCGCAGGACTTAAAGCCGCTCACGACCAGAACATAATCCACCGTGACGTAAAGCCAGGCAATTTCTTCGTCAGCCAGGACGGCACCTACAAGCTGGGAGATTTCAATATCTCAAAGCGGACCAGTGAGTCCGGGACCTTTGCCGGCACAAACGGCTACCTCGCACCTGAGGTGTATTTCGCAAGGTCCAGCCAGTACGCACGGTACAACAGCCAGGCAGACATATACTCCTTCGGCATCAGTCTTTACCAGATGATGAACGATATGTATATGCCCTTTGAAAAGGAAATGCAGCTCAGCGACGCTATCGACAAGCGTATGAACGGCGCTCCCCTGCCGCCGCCTTCAAATGCCTCTCCGGGATTTGCAAAGGTGATACTCAAAGCCTGTGCATACAATACAGTCAACAGATACAAGTCCATGGACCAGTTTCTGAAAGACCTTTCCGGTGCCGGGAATTCTCCTGTTTCCTCAGAAACTACCCGGAGTCAGGCAACTGTTCTGCTCGAACAGGACCGCCCTTTGCCCCCGGTCAACCCCTTTGCCGCTCTTGCAGCACAGTCCGGAGACCGCTCAGAAACAAAGTCCTCCGGAAACAAACCACGGAAAAGGACTGTGGAAAAAGCTGAGTCCAGCATAAATCCGGTCCCCATATTTGCCGTGCTGCTGCTAATCTTAGCCGCTGCGGCAGTGGGACTCACCATATTCCTGCTCTCACGCAGCAGCTCGTCAGATAATGACAGCAGCACAGGCCCGATGCCTATAACAGAGCTCGACGCAAATCTCGACAGCCTGTCTATAGGACTTTATGAGGACATCGAGATAACCGACGTCACCTTTCCGGATACCATAAGCCGTCACGGAGCAGAGAATGACGTCCAGCTCCAGACCGGCTACTCCATGAATTCCACCCTATATGCCCTCAATGACCAGCTTGTGATAACTGTAAATGACGACGCAGATGAGGAGCTCCAGTGGGACACTCCGGAGGACCTGAAGGTCTCTGCGAAAAAAGACGGCGACAGCTACCGCATCACCTTCAATGCCGAAAGATACCTGGGCAGGGACGCTGTCTGCAAGGTGGTATTCTACGGCAGCGAAAAAGGTGTCTACAAGGAAATACAGGTGAATGTAACTAACGACGGCCCGTTCCAGGACCAGGTAGTAATGAGGTCGGCAGACCCGGATATAATCAGCATATATGAGGAAAACGGCGGAGAGAACTACAAGATCCATTCCACCGGCACCGCTACTATAAACTGGATATACAACGGCGAGATAAAATTCACTAAGAAAATAAAAGTCACAGACTGAAAGGGAGGTCAAGGCCATGCCCAACGGTATGAACGACAACGAAAAAACTATCCTCTATAAGACAGGAAGTCAGAATGACCAGACTGTTTATGCAGGCGACCCGGCTCCGGGACGTCCTCAGCAAAATCTTCAGCAGCAAAGACCACCTCAGCAGGTCCGCCAGCAGCCGATATATCAGCAGCAGAGACCGCCTCAGCAGAACTATCAGCAGCCTGTCTACCCTCAACAGCAAAGAGCTCCGCAGCAGGGTTACCAGCAGCAGATGTACCAGCAGCCAGCATACACTCCCCCTCCTCCGCAGTACATACCTCCGCAGAACGGAATGAACGGCGGACGTAAAAACAACGACGACAAGGGCAGTCCGGGAGTCACTGTGCTCATTATCATAATAATCCTCCTGATAATCGCTCTTATCGGTGTGGGTATACTTATGTATGTTAACTCCAGTGACTCAGGCGGTTCAGGCAAAAAGTCATCAAGTAACACAGACTCCTCGTCAGATGCGGAGTATATTACAGAAAGGCCTTCCGCAGGCGAAGAGACCGTCACCAATAAGCCGTCAGAGGATGAAAAGGTCATAGTCCCTGAACTCCGTGGCTCAGACTACCGCTCCGCCGAGTCTACGCTCCGTCAGGCAGGTCTGGGCAGCAGGATAGAGTTCCAGTTCAGTGATACTATCAGCGAAAATGTGGTCATTTCCCAGAGCGAACCTGCCGGTACAGAGGTAGATGAGGGAACCGTCATCGTTCTCACAGTCTCACAGGGCAAGTCAGAGGTAAAATCAATTGAGGTCCCCAATCTCAGAGGTCTCAGCCTGGAGGACGCTGTCAAAATACTGGAATACAACAACCTATTCGCAACTACGACATACGAAGAAAGCGCCACCATTGCAGAGGGTGTTGTGATAGACCAGGGAACAGCTCCCGGAACAAAGGTAAATGAGGGTTCAAGGATACCTCTCATAGTTTCATCCGGCAAAAATTCCCAGACTACTACCGCACCAACAACCGTCTCTCCCGATACTCATAAGACCGGCAAGGTCAATACCAAGGAAACAGACCTGAACGTCCGCAAAGGACCCTCCTCTTCGGATGACATCATCGGTACGCTCCCCAAAGACAGCACCGTCGAGATAGTCGGAACTGACGGAAACTGGTACAAGATAATCTACAAGAGCGGCTACGGCTATGTATCCAAGGATTATATAAAATTGCAAAACTGACAAAAAGGACGCCGTCAAGGCGTCCTTTTTCTTATTTCCATATTGCGAAGAACTGTTCAACATCGTAGGCTATCTCCGGGAAGTCCCAGTGTCCGTCAGTGAAACGGAACAGGTGGTTGACATCCTGGACTCCGGCGATGAAGAGAGTCCACACCAGAGAGAAGCACATGAATATCCTTACCAGCTTTCTGACCTGCTGATTGCCGTTTTTAGCATAGAGCAGGAATATTACTGCAAAGGCTCCGAGCAGTGACTGCCATGCAAAGTCTGCCATGTAGCGTACTGCATAGCCGCTCTCCCAAACGGAGGCGATTATAACAAAGGGTATCACCACGCAGGGTATGCCGATATAGGCCACTTTGCTGAGCCTTGTCCTGCGGTCCGGGAACTTCCTGAGCGCTCTGCCTGCAAGGAAATATGCGAACATTGGCAGTGCAAGGAAGAAGAGTCCGGAGGAGTTCATCGTGGAGTCGAAGTCCTCATAGAAGAATCCTCCAACGTTCATAAACTGGAATCTTGTTGAAACTATTGGGTACACCGGTGTTATGACCGGAGTATTGAACAGGTAGTTATATAACGCTATCAGCGAGAGCTGCCAGTGGAACCGGGTCCTGGTGAAGTCGTTGATAGTCAGTGAGTACTGTATGCCGAACTCAAAGGGAGAGCCGAAACGGTCGTAGTTGTACCACATCTGACAAAGTCCGAGGCAGGCCATAGGGACTATCGCACAGAGCAGATACCTTACTCCGGCTGCATTGAACAGCTTTGTGTCCTTCCTGTGTCCCTTTCTTCCGGCGGCTCTGGGAAGTGCCGCTAACATAAATGCTGCTGCACAGATGCAGTAGAGCACCAGTGTAGGACGGGAAAGGACCGCAACTGCAAAGAGCAGTGAGGATATGGCAGTTTTCACCAGGGAAGGACGCTCCTTGCCGATAACTCCCGAAGAGAGCAGAAAGTATACCGCCCAGGTCAAAGCTGCGAATCCGGCAGCTATAGCCACCTCGTAGAACAGCGGACGTCCTACGCTGAACCAGATGCCGCTGACGGTCTGGAGTATCACAAGTGCTATTATCACGAATCCGGCCGGAGCCTCCGGGAAGTATTTCTCTATGTACTTCATGAACAGGCAGCTCAGTCCGATGATACCTATGACCGCAAACAGCATTATTGCAGCCGCATCGGGGAGAAAATAGCCTGTCATAAGGTGATATGGCATGAACACCAGTATTACCGGAGCTATGCCATAGTAGGAGTAGTAATGTCCGTTGTAATATACATGGTCCCAGCGTATGTCAAGTCCCTGTGACTCCCTCAGCCGGCGGTCATAGGGGTCATCGAAGGCTTTCAGCTCCTCGGCAGGCTCCTCCAGAAGGCTGGTGCTGCCGTGCTCAAAGGCTTCAACAAGCTCCTGGGACATCTGATTGCCGGTCTCCTGTTTCAGGACGTCTGACCATTTCTGGTCGCAGAGCTTATATGTTGATGCTCCTATCGCCGCAGCGCAGGCTATGAGAGTTATGCAGGCAGCCGATATGCGGCAGAGCTTCTTTGTCCGGCTGTAGCCAAGCTGGAGCGTCCGGCCGTTTATGACCGAGTGTATAAAGCATACCAGCGTTACTATCAGCAGGAAACGCAGCCAGGAAATATCCATCGGCGGCGGTGAATTCAGCGATATGCTGCGGATGTACACTATTCCGTTATTCATGGGGACTATCCTTATCCTCAGGTTGCTGACCTTGCCGGAAAGCTGAAGGTCTGCGAATTGTGAGCCCCACCTGTTCATCGAGACCTTTGTATTGGCAACATCCACTCTGTAAACTGAGGTCTGTGTCTCGTCCATGGCATCAACGTACATCATGGCACCTCTGGTGCCGCCGTCGAAGGAGAGGTCAACAAAAACATTGGCTACCTCTTCATTTATGCCTTCAAGGGTGAACTCCACTCCGTTGGAGCCGAAAACAGCTATATCGTCGTTCTTTTCCCGGTATCTGACACCGGAATCAGCAGCGAACCTTGCAGCCTTGAACTCCATTGCAGGATAATTCCCGCCCCAGAGCCTGTAGACCGGCAGATTGAACAGCGTTACCTCCAGCACTGCGGCTGTCATCATAGTCTTTACTGCCAGTGAAAACAGCGGATGTCTGCGGCTTTTGCAGACCTCGCAGAGCAGAAAAGAGACTCCTGTGACAAGTCCAAGGAAGAGGAAAGCTCCACGATAAACTCCGAACTCGATAAGTCCGATACCGTCGGATATGCCTACAACAGCAAGGAACACGGTTATCCCCCTGACAAGACTGCCGAGGGTCTTTTCATTTGCCGTCAGCTTTCTTCGCTTTACAGCAGCATTTATCTCACGCAAAAAAACGGCATCAGCAGCCGTCGTGACTATCAGCATAGTCAGAAATAGTGCAGTATTCATCAATTCCCTCCATATGATACATATAATCTTATTATAGTATATCAGCAGCATTTTGTCAACCGATACACAAGCTGCTCCCCGGAGCATTTTTCTCTTGTATCTCAGGGGAGCGGCTGAACAGTCAGTCCTTTATTTCTCCGGACTTCAGTCTCTTTATGTACGAAGCGGTCTCCGCAGAGACTACTCCGGAAAGCAGTATCAGTGCGATAACGTTAGGTATGGCCATAAGTCCGTTGAATATGTCTGCCAGTATCCATACTATGCCCACAGTCAGGTAAGGACCGGCAAAAATTGCGATAACGTACACTATGCGGTATATCTTTGCTATCACATGATTTGAGCCTGTCAGATAGGAAAGGCAGCGCTCGGAGTAGTAGTTCCAGCCAAGTATGGTGGTAAATGCAAATACAGTCAGGCAGACCATGAGTATGAATGCAGAAACACGCTCAGGGAAGGGCAGTCCGTAGCTGAAAGCGTCATTGGTTATGGAGACGCCCTCCAGCCCCTCCTTCTCGTGACTTCCTGCCATTACTATGGAAAGTCCTGTCATGGTGCAGACGATTATAGTGTCGATAAATGTGCCTGTCATGGTAACGAGTCCCTGTCTTACAGGCTCCTTTGTCTTAGCGGCTGCGGCTGCGATAGGTGCAGAGCCGAGTCCGGCCTCGTTGGAGAAGATGCCTCTTGCAACTCCGCTCTTCATGGATACGGATACTACTGCCCAGCCTGCTGCTCCGCCTGCTATGGGACGAAGTCCGAAGGCGCTGCTTACTATCTCTGCTACAGCGGCAGGTATCTCAGTTATGTGGCATACTATTATTATAAGGCAGCTCGATATGTAAAGGACTATCATGGCAGGTACTATGACCTGTGAAACCGTGGCAATACGCTTGATGCCGCCGATTATGATGAGTGCAGCAAATAGAGTGATGAGAGCTCCGGAAATAATGGTGGTGAGCGTATACTCCCTGCCGATGATAGACAACGTATTCACTCTGTCCGGGTCAAAGAAGTCATTTGCTGCGGAGGTTATGCCGTTTATCTGGGTTATGGTACCTATTCCCATAACTCCGGCAAGAAGTCCGAATACAGCAAAGAACTTAGCCAGCCACTTCCACTTCGGTCCCAGTCCGTTTTCGATATAGTAAAATGGTCCTCCCAGGATATTTCCCCTGCCGTCAGTAACACGGTACTTTACAGCAAGAAGGCCTTCTGCGTATTTGGTAGCCATTCCGAAGAATGCGGCGACTTCCATCCAGAAGAGCGCTCCGGCTCCTCCGGCAGCAAGAGCAGTGGCAACTCCTACGATATTTCCAGTACCGACTGTTGCAGAAAGCGCCGTACACAGGGCAGCGAAGCCTGAGACGTCACCGTGTCCCTCCTCTTCCTCCTTCAGCATATACTTCAGAGCCTTGCCCAGCTTATGGACCTGCAGTCCACGGAGCCTTACTGTCAGAAGTACTCCGCAGGCAAAGATGAGTACTATGAGAGGAATGCCCCATAGCTGCTCGTCAATGACCGATACTATATTTTCAAAACTCTCCATTATGATACTCCTTGTCAACAAAAAAATGTCATTAACATCATACCGCATAAGCTGAACATTACGGCATGAGCGCCCGATATGCAGTAAACAGCTCCATGGTCTGAGCATCTGCAAGGACACTGGAATATTATACCACATCTCCCGGAAAATAGCAATAGACAATTTTTTAACAACCTTATTGACATTGCTGCTCGAATGTGATAAAATTTATACATACTTTAAGGCAACACCGCACACTTGACATACGTCAGTATGCCTGCGGAATTTCTATACAATCTGACGAAAAATCTCACGGCGCATCTTCAGCACAATCTTTGTGCGGTATTGCCTTAAATCATGAAAGGATAATTGGGAAATGAAAAAAACAAAGTTCATATGTGCCGCTCTTGCAGCATTACTCGCTATGTCCGCTGTATCCTGCGGAAGCTCTGACAGCTCCTCTGAAAGCAGCTCTTCATCTGAGACCGTTTCTGCCGATGCAGCTGAGAGCTCAACAGAAGAGACAACTCAGGAAGATACAACAGAGTCCCCATCAGATGATGAAAATACATCTGCCGCCCCCTCCGATGACAGCAGCGGAGATAAAGCTGACATCAACAACTACATCAATACGACCGATGTACAGCCTGCTCTCTGGAAGGCAACTGACCCGGAGACCGGCAATGAGCTCTTCCTTATGGGAACTATCCACGTCCTCAGCGAGGACTTTCCCGGATTTCCTGACTATGTGACCGAGGTCTACGAAAACTCCGACGGAGTTGCTGTGGAGTATGACTCCAGGACCCTCACCGATATGTCCGTTTTGCAGGAGCTTCTGAGCTATATGGTCTATTCCGACGGA